>NZ_DASXHW010000482.1:0-1610 GCF_036488105.1 Mycobacterium sp.
TGAACTGCCTCCTCCGGTCGAGGAAGGCGGCTGATCACCGGGCCGAAGAAGGCCACGCCGGTGGGTGGGCGGAAATGCAGGATCGGCGTCCCGACATCCTTGCCGGTCAACGTCAGCGCTTCGTCGGTCTCTGCGCGCAGCACCCCGTCCAACGTCGTATCGTCGAGGGCGCTCACCAGCTCGACCGGTAGTCCGGCGTCCCGCAGAATCGGTTCCAGAAAGCCTCGCGAACCTTGGTCGATGTGGGAGTTAGGGCCGCCGTCGGGCGCGCTGTCGAATATCCGTCGTCCCATAGCCAGGTACAGCGGCCCGACCGCTTCGGGCCCGTAGTCGATCCTGGCGCGCGCGGCGACCCGCAGCAACTTGAGCCCCGCGGTGTGCCCGTCCTCGTAGCCGGCCGGAAAATGGGCGTCGTAGTCGATGTGCGCGTTGATCATTCGCAATGAGATGAACCGCCAGTCCACCGTGTAGTCACGCTGCTCGGCCACCATGCGGACCCACTTGCTGGTCATCCAGGCGAACGGACACACCGGATCGAAATAGAAGTCGAGATCAGCGCGGTGATCGTCGGCAGAATGCGAGCGGGCCTGTGTGCTCACGGTGCTACTCCTTGTCCCAAAATGGGGTCGACCGTTGCGGTATCAGCCCTGGCGTGGCGTGGCCACCGGGCTTGTCCAGGAAGCGATGGACCGCCTGGTAGGCGTGGTCTTGAGTCGCCTGGTCGGCGAAGTCGGCGACGATGGTGGATTGGTCGACGAGCGGACCGGTCAGCTTCTTCGCCGCGCTCGCGTAAAACCCTCCGCTGCGCAGGTCACCTGCGACTAGGCCGTCGAGAAGTCGCTTCGCGCCGACTTCCAGGGGATGCGAGATACCGAACATCGGTCCGACATGCGGCATCACGCGCTGCATGATCACCCGAGGCACCGTGGCCAAGTCCCTGGGCGCGTCGGTGCCCGATGTGTTTCCCGGGCTCACGGTGAGCAGTCGAAGGTCGGGATGTTTTCGTGCCAGCGCAGCCATCCACAGCGCGCCGAGATACTTCACCTGGCCGTAGGCGAGCATGGGACTGACCTTGCGGCCGTGGAAGAACGATCCGTCAATGACCGACGCGAACTCTTCAACCGACCGGGTGTCAAACGTTGGCCGCTTCATCCGCAGTTTGGGTACCCCACGTGCGGCCTCGCTTCCGGTCAGCACAGCCGTCGACGTCAGCAATCCCGCATCGAGCAGGCCTTCCAGCAGAACCGCGTGACCGAGCACGTTGGACGCAAACATCGTTGTCGCCCCGTCGGCGGTGCGCGCCATCGGCGTGGGACCGCCCATGCCACCGGCGTTGAGCAGGACCGCCCGCAGCGGCTGCTCAAGTACGTTGAGCGCCGCGCGCACCGAGCCGACGTCTGCGGTATCCATGATCAGAACCTCGAAGACCGACCGGCCCGTGATCCGTTGCAGGTCGGCTTGCGCCGCCTCTGCCTTGGCCCGGTCGCGGCAGGCCAGGTAGATGGAGTCGACGTCGGCGCGCAGCGCCAACTGCCGCGCCACGTCTTTGCCGAGCCCGGCGTTGGCGCCGGTGACGAGGAATACGTTGTCGGGCATGGGTTTCAGCTCGC
>NZ_DASXHW010000488.1:0-9007 GCF_036488105.1 Mycobacterium sp.
GGGTGGGGCGGCGCCTTGGCATACGGATGGGACATGCTTGACGGATGGAGCAATACCGCCGCAATGACCTGACCTTCGATGTCCGCGACGCCGGACCGGCTGACGGACCTGTCGTGGTGCTGTTGCACGGCTTCCCGCAACACAACGACAGCTGGAATGCCGTCATCGACCGGCTCACCGCTCAGGGCTATCGCTGCCTGGCGCCCAACCAGCGGGGATATTCAGCGGGTGCGAGGCCACCCCGCCGCCGCGACTACCGGATACCCGAACTCGTCGGCGACCTCGGCGCATTGATTGACGCCAGCGGTGCGCGGCAGGTGCACTTGGTCGGACACGACTGGGGCGCCGCGGTCGCGTGGGCCGCCGCGGCGGAGATGCCCGAGCGGCTGGCAACCGTGTCGCCGGTATCGGTGCCGCATCCCGCCGCGTTCCTCAAATCGTTCCTGAACAGTCGACAGGGCCTGGCGTCTTGGTACATGTATTTCTTTCAGTTGCCGCGCGTCCCGGAGTGGTCGATGCGATGGCGCAACGGCACGTTGATGTCGAAATTGCTCCAGCAGGCCGGGCAAACTCCGGTCGCCGCCGAGCGCGATGCACGGGCCATGGGCGAACCCGGCGCCCTGACGGCTGCGATCAACTGGTACCGCGCGATGCCGCTATCCAATCCGCGTGCGATCAACCAAAAGGTTTCTGTGCCAACGTTATACGTGTGGAGCGACCAGGACACCGCGTTGATGCCCAAATCGGCCCACAACACCGCCCGATACGTCGACGGGCAATACCGGTTCGAAATCCTGCGCGGCGTTTCGCACTGGATACCCGAGGAACAACCCGACAAGCTGGCCGACCTACTGCTCGACTGGTTCGGCGCTCACCCACTTCAGTGACGCAACGGTCAGCTGGGGGAGCCGCCGTCGCCGAGCCGAGACCGGCTCTCGCTCAACACAGCTTCGATCTCCGACCACGTTTGTTTGACGATCTGTGCGGCCGGTTGCAAATCGATGATCCGCGAGGACACCTGTCCGGTGTTGGCGACGCTGGCCTCGAAGTCGCCTTCGAAGTACAGATCGGTGATCCGACCGAGTAGCTCCACCTCGGGATCGCCGGCGGCGACGCGCGCCGCAAGTCCGGTTCGTAGCACCCGCATAGTCGGGTTGCCGGGAAGGTCCAGCATCACGGTCCCGTCATCCCCCGCCGAGATGATGTTGTTCTTGAAGTTGGCGTGCACGGCGGCTTCGTGGCTGGCCAGCATCCGGGTGCCCATCTGCACACCCTCGGCGCCCAGAACGACGGCCGCCGCCGCGGACCGGGCGTCGCAGATCCCCCCGGCCGCGATGATCGGGATGTCGACGCGGTCGGCGACAAGCGGAAGCAAGACCAACGTCGACGCACCGAGGGCCGACTTGAACCCGCCGCCCTCGACACCCTCGACCACAAGCGCGTCGACGCCCGCGTCCACAGCCTTCATCGCGCCTCTCAGCGATCCGATGACGTGGATGACGGTAATGCCCGCGTCGTGCAGCCGGGCCGTGAACAGGGCCGGGTCGCCGGCGGAGGTGAAGACATGGCGAACCTCGGCAGCGACGAGCTCGTCGACGATCGACGGGTCCCGCTTCCAGCCCTGGATCATCAGGTTGGCCGCGACCGGACGGTCGGTCAGTTCGCGCACCCTACGCAGGTCAGCACGACCTTCGGGGGTCAACGTCTCGACCATGCCCATGCCGCCACCCTCGGACACGGCGGCGGCCAGTTCAGCCCTGGCGATGTATGTCATCGGTGCCTGGACGACGGGGTACTCGACGCCGAGGAGCGATTGGATGCGGTTAGCCACGTCTTGATTCTGTGCCAGGCCGCCGCGACAACCCGACCCGGATTGGCGCTCGCTGCGTCGCCGCACTAATTTTTCTCAGGTGACGTTTACAGCTGTTGGCGCAGCCGCTCGGTGGTTCCTTCCATTTCTGACAGTCGTAGGGGTGACTTTTGCCGCCGCGGCCCACACCGGTCCCGCCCCGGCGGTCCGCCTTGTCGATGCGGCCAACCCGTTGGCCGGACAGCCCTTCTTCGTCGATCCCACGTCGCCGGCCATGGCGGCCGCGCATAAGGCCAATCCGCCGAGTCCCGAACTCGACGCGATCGCTAACACGCCGCAGGCGCACTGGGTCGACCCGGGGGTGTCTTCCGCTGTGGTCGCCGGGTACGTTGGGGCTGCCCAGGCCGCCGGCAGTATGCCGGTGCTGGCGCTGTACGCAATTCCCCATCGCGACTGCGGCAGCTTCGCAGCGGGTGGATTCGGATCGGCCGACGCCTATCGGCAGTGGATCGACGGCATCGCAGGCGCTCTCGGGGCCTCGCCAGTGGCGGTCATCGTCGAACCCGATGCACTCGACATGGCCGACTGCCTTTCGGCTGGCCAACGGGATGAACGCTTCACTCTGATCCGCTACGCCGTTGACACCCTGACCCGCGATCCGGCCGCCGCCGTGTACATCGACGGAGGGCACTCACGGTGGTTGAAGGCCGAGGAAATCGCCAACAGGCTCAACCAAGTCGGCGTAGAACACGCCCGGGGCTTCAGCCTCAACACCTCCAATTTCTTCACCACCGATGAGGAAATCGGTTACGGCGAAGCGGTTTCGGCGCTCACAAAAGGCGCGCACTACGTGATCGACACCTCGCGCAACGGCGCCGGACCGGCGCCAGACGGCCCGCTCAATTGGTGCAATCCCAGCGGCCGGGCGCTCGGCGTCCCGCCCACGTCAGCTACCGCGGGTGCGCACGCCGACGCCTACCTGTGGATCAAGCGTCCCGGTGATTCCGACGGCACTTGCGGCCGCGGCGATCCGGGGCCGGGCCACTTCGTCAACCAGTACGCCGTCGACCTGGCCCGCGCCGCGCACCACTAAGGCACCGACGAAATACAGCGCCTCCGCATACACGACGTTCGCGATGCCGCCGACACCGTCCAGCCCCACATGATGAGGTGGCGGCCGCCATTCACGATTTCGCCGACGGCCTGAGCTGAGGTCGACTGGCCCGTTTCTGCCGGGCTTGGCGAATGGTCTGTCCCGCAATGGAAACGAATTCTCTTACCGTAGCGGGAGCACTGCTTGGCTGTTCCCGGATGGCGCGAGCGGTGGCTCGCAACGCCAAGGCGGGTGTGTACAACTTCGAGGGCGGTACCTCGTGATTGAGGATCTGCAGGAATGAGCGGATGGCTTCGGCGTTCGAGCTGATCTCGCGCAGGACACAGTTCGTCCACGGCGTCGCAGACCCGGGCGCACCCATACGGGCCGCATACCAATACATTTCGTAGGCGTCGTTGTCTCGCCAGTTCCACCACCGCTGCATCTCCTCATCGAGGCTGGTGGAACCCATGCCGTGTTCGATGCTGTGCGCTAGCTGTCGTGCCTGGCGCAGTGCGTCGGCAATGCCCTGACCGGGCGTGAAGTCTTTGAAGTGCCCAGCGTCGCCGACGAGCACCCACCCCGGTCCGGCGGATTGGCGGAAGTAGCCGTGCCACTTGGTGAAAAGCCGAAGGGGCCCGACCCGCTGCGCCCCGGACATCAGGTCGGCCAGCTCGGGCCATTGGCGGATGGCGTTGGCGAAGAACGTGTCTCGGTCAGCGTGGACTTCGTCGGCTCTGGTCTGATCCGGGGCGATAGCCGCCATGTACAAGCCACCATCGGTGGCCCCGGTGAGGTAGGCCATGTCCTTCATCCGGCCGAGCCGAGCCGGGCCGTGTGGATCGACGCCTTCGAAATAGCCCCACGCCACCATGCGGCCTGGTTCCGTCACGTTGTATTCCTGAGCACCGACCGCGTCGGCGACCGTCGAGTGCCGTCCGTCAGCGCCCACGACCAACCGCGCATGGATCGGCCCCTTGTCGGTGTGCACACCGGTCACGCGGGCTCCATCTCGCAGGAGCCCTGTGACGCGCAGACCAGTACGCACCTCGGCTCCCGCCGTGGCGGCTGCCTCTGCGAGCAGCCCGTCCAGCGTCAGTCGTCGCAGGCATAGCACCGGATCATCGGCAACACCGTCGACCGATGCGTCGATCCGGACATCGTCGCTGACGATCGTGAATTCCCGCAGCGGGACAGCCCCCGCACTCAACAGCGTGTCCAAGACGCCAAGCTCGTCCAGGATGCGCACGCCGCACGGCTGAATCATGTGCGTCGACGGCGTCTCGGACGGAAAGCGGGCCCGGTCGACGACGCAGACGCTCAGTCCGCGGCGAGCGAGCATTACGGCCAGCGGCGAGCCAGCGCACCGGGCTCCAACCACGGCAACGTCGAAGGATTCCACGCAACCTCCCGGCTCTGTTCCCACGGGCACCGACCAAGGTCCCTCATCTGTTGTTCTTAAGCTATCGAACCTGCGGTTCATCACAGCGTGTCGCCGTGTCGCGAAGTGATCGGCGTGTGGCGCCTCGATCGTCGCGCGTTACTGTCTTTTCGTTGGCTTCAGCGAACAAGCCGATAGAAAAGTTGAGCCATTCATGACTGCAGCAACAGAATCGTCGGCGCTCGAGGCGCGGGTCGGCCATCACTATCAGATGGACGGCACGTACCTGGTGGGCCGCGAAAAGCTCCGCGAGTACGCCCGCGCGGTGCAGGACTATCATGCCGCCCATTGGGATGTCGCCGCCGCGGCTGAACTGGGTTATTCGGACCTGATTGCGCCGCTGACATTTACCTCGACCCCGGGCATGACCTGCAATCGCCGTATGTTTGAGCAGATAGTCGTCGGCTATGACACCTACATGCAGACCGAAGAGTTGTTCGAGCAGCACCGACCAATCGTGGCCGGCGACGAGCTGACGGTTGACGTCGAACTGACGTCTGTGCGCAGGATGGCCGGCCGGGATCTGATCACGGTGACCAACACCTTCACCGACGCAGCCGGCGAGCGGGTGCACACCTTGCACACCACCGTCGTCGGGGTCACCGCCGAGGATGTCGATCCGGCGATCAAGACTGCCGTGCAGAACGCGATGATGCACGACGTGGACATCTTCGGAATCGGCGAAGACGACTATCACAAGACGGTGCGCCCCGAGGGCGAGATTCGGATCGCCGACGGAGGCCTCACCCGCACGCCGGGGACGGCGTCGTTCGATGACGTCAAGGTCGGCGACGAGCTACCGGTGCACCACGCTCGACTGACTCGCGGCGACCTGGTGAACTACGCCGGCGTGGCCGGCGACGCGAACCCGATTCATTGGGATGAGGACATCGCCAAACTGGCCAGCCTGCCCGACGTGATCGCTCACGGAATGCTCACCATGGGTTTGGGTGCCGGATACGCCTCCACATGGACGGGCGACCCCGGTGCGGTCACCCGCTACGCGGTGCGGCTGTCGGCTCCCGCGATCGTGTCGGCCAGAGAGGGCTGCGATATCGAATTCACCGGCAAAATCAAGTCGTTGGATCCGGAAACCCGCTCTGGTGTGGTGATGGTCGCGGCGAAATCCAGCGGCAAGAAGATCTTTGGCATGGCCACGTTGGGCGTCCGCTTCCGCTGACTGCGGTAGTCAGACGGGTTCGAATCGCGCACGGCATTCCTCTTTGCGCGGACTTGCGGAGGGGAACAAAAATTTGGTTTGATTCAATAGAGGTCTTGCTCGTGCCGCCCGACGGGGACGGGGCCGGCGCTGACCAGACAGTTGAACTCGGTCCCGCATAACCAAATTTTCGTTACCGCCGCGCGTTCGCTAAGGAGCCACCATTTTGATCGACTTCAAGGAGCAGGTCGCGCTCGTCAGCGGAGGCGGCCGAGGTCTGGGCCGCCTGTACGCCTTGGAGTTGGCGAACCGGGGCGCGTTGGTGGTGGTCAACGACTTGGGCGGCAGCATGCACGGAGACGGTGAAGACGCCAGCGTCGCCGACGCCGTCGTGAAGGAAATCGAAGACGCCGGCGGCAAGGCGGTGGCTTCGTATCATTCCGTCGATACCCCCGAAGGCGGCGAGGCCATCGTCAACACCGCGTTAGAAGCGTTCGGTCGCCTCGACGCAGTCGTCAGTAATGCCGGCATTTTCAACAGCATCCCGTTCGACCAACTCACTCATGACGATTGGACGCGCATGCTGCGGGTCCACCTCGACGGTGGATTCCACCTCAGCCAGCCGGCCTACCGCATCATGAAACAGCAAGGCTATGGGCGGTTCGTGTTCATCTCGTCGTCGGGCGGGATGTTCGGTCAGCCGTCGGAGGCGCATTACGCCGCCGCCAAAGCCGGGCTGGTCGGCCTTTCCAATGTGATCTCGATCGAAGGCACCGAGCACGGCATCAAATCCAACACCGTGCTGCCCTTTGGTTTTTCGCGGATGGTCACCGAAACCATTGGCGATCCGAAAGCCCTCGAGGAGATCGGCTTCACCAAGGTCATCAATCCTGAACTCGTCGTGCCGATCGTGGTATTTCTGGCCAGTCGCGCCTGCGAGTTGACCCACCAGAACTATTCGGCCTGTGGCGGCAGGTTCGCCCGTGTCTTCGTCGGACTCGGCGAGGGTTGGCTCGCCGACCGCGACAGCCGACCGACCGCCGACGACATCGTCACCCACCTGTCGGAGGTCACTGCCACCGATCCCTATACGGTTCCCGGCTCCATCTTCGAAGAGGTGCTGGCGATCTGTGAACGCCTCGGCGTCAACGCTCTGCAATAGGCCGCATCGGCTATGCGCTGCTTCGCGTCCGCTGGCGTTGCCGATCGCTAATCGATGAGCAAGGACCGCATTTCGACGAGGTGGGCCTCGCCAAGCGGCAGCAGGGGCGGTCGCGGATCGCCGACATGGGTGCCGATAGCCACCGTAGGTCCGCACAGGTGTTAATTCAGTCGACCGGAGAATTAACCACGAGCGCTCCCCCGATCGCGTCGCATGGCGTATTTTCGGGACAGCTGGCAAACCACGCTGGTCGGGTACGAGTTCCGCCGTTGCGAATACAGCCGCGAACTCCAGGCGTCCCGCGCCGCGACTCGACATTGAACGTGATTATCTGCACACCGGGATCACTGTTGAGTACTTCACCCGATGCTTATGTTCACCGGACGAACCACACCGTGCCCGCCAACGCGGAGACCAACGGCCGCGACAAATCCATGAACGCGGGGTTGCACCGGGGTGAAAGACGCCGCCGGCCTTCGCCGAGCAGCGCCGAGGAATACCTCCGGACGCTGCCCGCATGGGTACTGCTGGATCGCTTAGCGGTGCCCATGCTCGCCGCTGGACTTGACGGCGTCGTCGTCTACACCAACCCCGCTTTCGCGACCATGCTCGGACACCATCCCGACACGGTCATGCTGACCGGACAACAGCTTCCCGCGCTGCTGGCCGGACATTCAGCAACCCCGCCACGCGATTGTGTCGCCATACTGCGCGCCGCCGGCACCGGAATCGTCGACTGGCTCCACGCCGAAGGCTTCGCGGTCCGCAGCTTGGTATCCGAGACGCTGTTCGTTCGTGCCACTGACCAGATACTGCTGGTCGGTGTCACCGACATCACCGAATTGGTCTGGACCACCCCACGCGAATAACGCTAGAGCCGGAGGCGAGGAGTGCAGCAGTGACGCCTCGCTTTGCCGATCCGGCAGCGTACGCCGCTAATGCGTTGTAGCCAAGCGCGATTCGTTTTGCCGAGCCACCGGTGACAGTTTCGCACTGTAACTGACGATTTGGCGACAGTTAACGCGACCGTTTGCAACCGGCCATCGCAATGGTGGCGTCGCTGCAATCGCTGTTAAGTGCAGAGTGTCGGGGCGTCGCAGTTGTTTCCGGGGCAATAAATCTTGTGCGCCGCGTCGACCATCGTCCCGACATCGAGCAGCGTAACGCCCCTCTTGTTCAGGTGGTCGTGAATGTCGTCGGCAATCTGCTGTGGCTGCCAACCCCACTGGAGGTCGTAGCAGATCAGGTGGGCCTCACCGATAAGCGCCTCTTCGGTGCTGGGCGGCCACGTCAGGCCTACGGCGCTCAGCTTCGCGAGATATGCGTCATCTTGGGGTGTGGCGTTCGCAATTCCGGCGCTTGCAGCCATGGCGGCGCCGGCCATTACGGGGATGGTGAGTCGGACGAGCCAGCGAGGTGAGCTCATGTGTTCGTTTCCTTTGATTAGGATGACACGACGCTGATAAATCGGTTAGAGCGTACTACGCGGTGGTTGCGAGCGGACTTGTCATCTCGCATTAATTTCAATGGTGGTTCTCAGGGTCGTGCCGATGGCGCGCATTCCCGACAGGGCACTGTCTCGGAGGTCAGGATCCGAGGCATTCCAATTCGCGATCACGGCGTAGTTGAACCAGACGGCGTTTCGGCCGATCGTGCCAACGTCGGCCCTGACCCCTGGGTCAGCTCCAGTCTTGGTACGAATTACGAAGTTTCGATCCGACGGCGCATGTGCCAGCGGATCGACGCCGAATGCGGACGCAACCATCGAGAGGTCGACGTTCGTTGCCAGCCAGGCGTTCACCTGTTCTGACACACTTGGAGATACCAGCTCGTTGCGCGACAGCTGACTCATCACCAGCGACAACTCGGACGCCGATCCGATCGACAGCGTCTCCGGATCGTCTGGGCCGCGGTGGTCTCGGACGTAATCGAGCAGCGCCGTGTGGTGTAGACCGAGGGATTCGGTGAGGTCGTGGAGTTGGTGCAGGCCAACATGTTTGAGGAGGGCGTTGGTCGCCACGTTGTCGCTGACGCTCGCGATCAACACGCAGAGATCGTGCACGGCCAGTTCTTCGACGTGCAGATGCTGCCAGATTCCCGAGTCGGCGACGTGAAGTTCTGGATCCTGCCCGAGCAGGGTGGTCTCAGTGAGGTCGCCCTCGGCGCATTGCCGTGCGACCTCGACGAGCAACAGCAGCTTTCCGATGCTTGCCGTCTTCATCGACCTGTCGGCGTTGCGGCCGGCCACTTCGCGACCTGCGACATCTCGAACGCAAATCGACCAATCGATGTCGATGGTGGTAGCTACGACGTCGTCGATCGATCGCTGGAGCACCTCTAGC
>NZ_DASXHW010000490.1:0-7114 GCF_036488105.1 Mycobacterium sp.
TGATGCCGAGGTCGCGTTCGGCAGGGGTGTCATCTGCGGGCGGCATCTGGGTGTAGTACTGCATCGCCGCGGAGTTGATCGGAGTCTCAAACGGCAGATGATCGCCGATGACGTCGAACAAGCGCCCCAGGGCGCGCAGTCCGACATCGGGGACCGGATAAACCACCAGGTTGCGATCAGCGGCGGCACCGAGCAGGAATGCGAGGCGATCCACCGCAATGCGTCGGCCACCGGCCATGTATCGGCGCGGTCCCTGGCCCGGCTGCAACAGTGCGACGTGCAAGGCGGCGAGGTCGCGGACGTCCACCACGATCCAGGCGGCGCTGCGCCCGGGCACACCGCGCATCTTGAGCGCTGCCTGCACGCCCTCGGCTGCCTCACCGAACTGATCACCCGCAGGTGGTCCCAGCACCATACCGGGATAACTGATGTTCACTGGCGCGCCGGCGTCCTGAAGACCTCGCGCATACGCTTCGACGATGGCCTTGGACTTGCCGTACCCGTCGGACCCGCCGACCACGGGCAGGTCCGCATGCAGCATCGCTAGACCGGGGCGAAACAGCGCCGAGAAACTCGAGACGTGAATGATCGGATCCATCTTCGCGGCGGCAGCCCCTCCGAGCACGTTGCGGGCGCCTTCGAGGTTGGTCCGCAGCATCTCCTCGCTGCGGGCGGGGTCGGTGGAAACCATTGCTGCGCAATGAATGACGGCGTCACAACCCCGTAGCGCCGCGGCAGTGCTGTCTGAGTCAGCGATGTCACCGACGACGTGGTCGCCTACATCGACGCCGATTTGCGCAGCGCTCGTGTGCAGGCGATCGGGGTTTCGCACGAGAAATTTGACTTGGTGTCCACCATCCTGGACGGCCTTCGCCGTCCAGGCACCCACGAATCCAGTGCCCCCCGTGATTAGAACCTTCATCAGACCCTCCGTACGAAAATCCCATTGCGAAAACCCGCCGGGAGACGTCCTCACGGCATTCCCGGTCAGGTCACCCTGGGTGCCGATACCCGAAGTGTGCCTGCGCCGTCCGCAACGTTCATCCGTGTGCCGGCCACTCGCGTTGGGACAGGTCGCGCCGCGTCACCGCGGGGTTTGACGGCGCGGCACCTTCTCGGGCCACGCTGCGGCCCGCATCGTCACCGCGCGGGGTCGCAGATGACGATCGGAATCGTCCGGTCCGTCCAGGACTGGTAGTCCTCGTACGAGGGGTACATCTTGACCAGCTGCGGCCAGTAGTGAGCGCGTTCCTCGTCGGTGGCGTCCCGCGCGGTCAGGTCCAGCACCTCTTTTTTGACCTGTACCGATACCTTCGGATCGGCCTTCAGATTCAGATACCACATCGGGTTCTTCTCGGCGCCGCCCTTCGACGCGGCCACGATCACCCGGTCGCCGTCGCGCAGAAAATACAGCGGGGACACCCGCGGCTGTCCGGACTTACGTCCTGTCGTGGTCAGCAGGGCGACCGGGATGTTCTGGAAGGTGCTGCCCAGTCCCTCGCCACCGCTGCGGCGGTAGAAGAAGGTGTTGATTCGGGACATCCATTTGATAAAGACGTCGGCGAACGGAGTTTCCATGTAGCGCGGACGTTGTTTTTCGGCCATGACAACGATCCTAGGTTCGCTGAATGAACGGGCGCATCTGGGCGTTGATGTGGCGGATCTTGCCATCCACGATGAGAAACGTCTCGTCGACGTGTGTGCATACTCGCCGTCCGGCGAGCGACGGTTTGGTGATCACGTCGAACTGCGCCCGCACCCGGTCGCCGTCGACCTCGAACTTCGGCGGAGTGCAGGCCTTGATGATCCGGTATTGCGGGCCGCGATTCAGACTGCGCCGCAAGTGGTTTCCGGAAAACCCGGTCTTGATGCCCATCTCGATCCGAACGCAGTCCGGCGCGAGCGGGACCTCGTCGCCGTGGTGGCTGGCCAACGCGTCGATGTAGGCCTGCGCCGCCGCGATGCGGTCCTCGTCAGACACCGCCACCTAGATGCGCTCGATGATGGTGCCGGTCGACAGCGCACCACCGGCACACATGGTGATCAGCGCGGTGCTCTGGTCGGTGCGCTCGAGCTCGTGCAGCGCGGTGGTGATCAGCCGGCTACCGGTGCTGCCCACCGGGTGGCCGAGCGCGATCGCGCCGCCGTTGACGTTGACCTTGTCCATGTCCGGGTTGTGAACCCGCGCCCAGGACAGCACGACGGAGGCGAATGCCTCGTTGATCTCGGTGATGTCGATGTCGCCCATCTTCATGCCGGCCTTCTCGAGCACCTTCGCCGTCGACTGCACTGGGCCGTCGAGGTGGTAGTACGGCTCGGCGCCGACGAGCGCCTGGCTGACGATGCGGGCCCGCGGCCGCAGCCCGAGCGCCTTGGCTTTGTCTTCGTCCATCCACAGCACGGCGGCCGCGCCGTCGGAGATCTGCGACGAGGTGCCCGCGGTGTGAATCCCGCCCTCGAGAACCGGCTTGAGCTGGCTCAGGCCCTCCAGCGTGGTGTCCCGCAGACCCTGGTCCTTGGTGACGACGTGTCGGTCACTGGTCGGCTGCTTGTTCTCGTCGAGCACCGGCGCTTCGATGCCGCTGATCTCGCGGTCGAAGCGGCCTTCGGCCCAGGCCTGCTTGGCCTTGCGCTGCGAGTCGAACCCGAACTGATCGATTTCCTCGCGAGTGATGCCGCGGCGCTTGGCGATCCGCTCGGCGGCGGTGAACTGGTCGGGCAGGTCGATGTCCCATGACGCGGGCCGCAGGATGCCGCGGTCCGGGCCGGCGTTGGCACCCAGGCCGACACGGCTCATCGCCTCGATGCCGCATGCGATGCCGATATCGATGGCCCCCGCGGCGATCAGGCCGGCGACGAGGCCGTTGGCCTGCTGGCCGCTACCGCACTGGCAGTCCACGGTCATGGCGCCCACGTGCTCGGGCAGCCCGGCGACGAGCCACCCGACCCGGGTGATGTTGTTGGATTGCTCGCCGTACTGCGTCACGCAGCCGCCGACGATCTGCTCGACGTCACCCGCGTCGATACCGGCCTTTTCCACCAGCGCCTTCTGCGTGGCGCCCAACAACTCGGTGGCGTGCAGTCCTGACAACCACCCGGCACGCTTGCCGATAGGGCTGCGGGTGGCTTCAACAATTACCGGGTTACCCATGAGGTCAGGCTAGAACACGTTTCATTACCCTGACAAGCGAGGATGCTCCGACACCTTTTGGTCTGCGGCGAGAGCATGTTTTACTGGCACTAGAACACGTTGTAGTTCAGGAGATACTCAATGGCACCCCCCAACATTCCCGCCGAGTTCGACTTCCTCGATCCGGACGTCAACCTGGCCGGACTTCCCGTGACAGAGCTCGCCCAGCTCCGCGAATCCGAGCCGATCCACTGGGTCGACGTGCCCGGCGGCACCGGTGGCTTCGAGGACAAGGGCTACTGGATCCTCACCAAGCACGCCGACGTGAAGGAAGTGTCGCGCCGCAGCGACATCTTCTCCAGTTGGCAGAACGGCGCCATCCCGACCTGGCCCAAGGAAATGACGCGCGAGAACGTCGAGCTGCAGCGCAGCGTCATGCTCAACATGGACGCCCCGCACCACACCCGGTTGCGCAAGATCATCTCCCGGGGATTCACCCCGCGCGCGATCGGTCGGCTGGAGGAGGAGCTCGCGCAGCGCGCCCAGAACATCGCCAAGAACGCGGCCACCGCGGGTAGTGGCGATTTCGTCGAGCAGGTGTCGTGTGAACTGCCGCTGCAGGCCATCGCCGGTCTGTTGGGCGTGCCGCAGGATGACCGTGACAAGCTGTTCCGCTGGTCCAACGAGATGACCGGTGGCGAGGATCCTGAGTTCGCCGATGTCGATCCGGCGCAGTCGTCGATGGAATTGATCATGTACGCGATGGCGATGGCCGACGAGCGGGGCAAGAACCCGACCGACGACATCGTGACGACCTTGATCGAGGCCGACATCGACGGGGAGAAGCTGTCCGATGACGAGTTCGGCTTCTTCGTCATCATGCTGGCGGTGGCCGGTAACGAAACCACCCGCAACTCGATTACCCACGGAATGATCGCCTTCGCGAACAACCCCGACCAATGGGAGCTGTACAAGAAGGAACGCCCGTCGACCGCCGCCGACGAGATCGTTCGTTGGGCGACGCCGGTCTCGGCGTTCCAGCGGACCGCCAACGAGGACACCGAGCTGGGCGGCGTCCAGATCAAGAAGGGCCAGCGGCTGGTGATGTCCTACCGCTCGGCCAACTTCGACGAAGAGGTGTTCGAGGATCCGCACTCCTTCAACATCCTGCGCGACCCGAACCCGCACGTCGGCTTCGGCGGCACCGGTGCGCACTACTGCATTGGCGCGAACCTCGCTCGCATGACGATCAACCTGATCTTCAACGCCGTCGCCGACCACATGCCAGACCTGAAGCCGACCTCGGAACCCGAACGGCTGCGGTCGGGTTGGCTCAACGGCATCAAGCACTGGCAGGTCGACTACTCCGGCAAAAGCGTGGTCGCCGGCTGATGGATTTCACCCCAGACCCGGCGCAGCAAGCAGTCGCCGACGTGGTCACCTCGGTACTCGACCGGGACAACTCCTGGGAGGCGCTGGTCGCCGGTGGTGTGACGGCTCTGCCGATGCCCGAACGAGCGGGCGGTGACGGTCTCGGCTTGCCCGAGATCGCCACGGCGCTCACCGAGATCGGCCGCCACGGCCTGATCAGCCCGGCGCTGGCAACGCTCGGGATCGGTGTGATTCCGTTGCTGGACTTGGCTTCTGAGGACCAGCAGGACCGTTATCTCAGCGGCCTGGCCAAGGGCTCCGTGCTCACCGCGGCGCTGAACGAGCCCGGCGCAGCGCTGCCGGACCGGCCCGCCACGACCTTCGTGCACAGTCGGCTGTCGGGGACCAAAGTCGGTATCGGGTATGCCGAAAACGCCGAATGGATGCTGGTCACCGCCGACAGTGCCGTCGTCGCGGTGTCGCCCAGGGCCGACGGGGTGCAGATCGCGAAAACCCCGACATCCACCGGGGCCGACGAATACGTTGTTACGTTCTCCGATGTCGCGGTGGCCGACGGGGATGTGCTCGCCGGAGCGACGGCTCAGCGGGTGAATCAGCTGGCGCTGGCCGCGATCGGTGCCTACACCGCTGGCCTGGTGGCCGGCGCGTTACGGCTGACCGCCGACTACGTGGCGAACCGCCAACAGTTCGGCAAGCCGCTGTCGACTTTTCAGACCGTCGCCGCCCAGCTCGCCGAGGTCTACATCGCTTCGCGGACCATCGATTTGGCGTCGACATCGGTGGTCTGGCGGCTGGCCGAAGGCCGCGACGCCAGTGACGACCTGGACGTACTGGGCTACTGGATCACCTCGCAAGCGCCGCGGGTGATGCAAATCTGCCACCACCTGCACGGCGGCATGGGGATGGATATCACCTACCCGATGCACCGGTACTACTCCACGATCAAGGACCTGACCCGACTGCTGGGCGGGCCATCGCATCGTCTCGATCTGGTGGGAGCGCAATGTTCATCGAACTGACCCCGGAGCAGCGTCAGCTGCAAGCCGAACTGCGCCAATACTTTTCCAATCTGATCTCGTCCGACGAGATGAAAGCGATGGAGAAGGACCGGCACAACGAGGCGTACCGCGCCGTGATCCGGCGAATGGGCCAGGACGGCAAGCTCGGCGTCGGATGGCCAAAAGAGTTCGGCGGCTTGGGCTTCGGTCCGATCGAGCAGTCGATATTCGTCAACGAGGCGCACCGGGCCGACGTGCCGCTACCCGCGGTGACGCTGCAGACGGTCGGTCCGACGCTGCAGCAATTCGGAAGCGATCTGCAGAAGAAGAAGTTCTTACCGTCGATTCTGGCCGGTGAGCTGCACTTTGCGATCGGCTACACCGAGCCGGAGGCCGGCACTGACCTGGCGTCGCTGCGTACCACCGCGGTGCGCCACGGCGACGAGTACATCGTCAACGGGCAGAAGATCTTCACCACCGGTGCGCACGACGCCGACTACATCTGGCTGGCTTGTCGCACCGACCCGGAAGCCGTGAAGCACAAGGGCATCTCGATCCTGATCGTCGACACCAAGGACCCCGGCTACTCCTGGACGCCGATCATTCTGTCTGACGGCGCCCATCACACCAACGCTACGTACTACAACGACGTCCACGTGCCCGCCGACATGTTGGTCGGCGAGGAGAACGGTGGATGGCGACTGATCACCACCCAGCTCAACAACGAACGGGTGATGCTCGGTCCGGCCGGCCGCACCGCGGGCATCTACGACCGGCTGCACGACTGGGCGTCGAAGCCGGGTGGCGACGCGGTCACCCCCATCGACCACCAGGACGTCAAACGGGCGCTCGGCGAAATCTATTCCATGTGGCGGGTCAACGAACTACTCAACTGGCAGGTGGCTGCCGCGGGCGAAGACATCAACGTAGCCGATGCCGCGTCGACGAAAGTCTTTGGCACCGAGAGCATTCAGTACATCGGTCGGCTGGCCGAGGAGATCGTCGGCAAGTATGGCAACCCGGCTGAGTCGGATACTGCCGAACTGCTGGAATGGCTCGACTCACAGACCAAGCGCAATTTGGTGATTACCTTCGGTGGAGGCGTGAACGAAGTGATGCGCGAGATGATCGCGGCGTCCGGCCTCAAAGTGCCGAGGGTGCCCAGATGACGGATATCCACGAGGCCCTCGCGGAGATCAAAGCCACCGTCATCGCCAAGCCGCGTGTCGGCCGCGACCCGGTGAACCAGCCGATGGTCAACAGCTGGGTCGAAGCCATCGGCGACACCAACCCCATCTACCGGGACGAGGGCGCGGCCCGTGCGGTCGGCCACCCCGGAATTGTCGCCCCACCGGCCATGATTCAGGTGTGGACGATGTTCGGGCTGGGCGGCGAACGCCCGACCGACGATCCCATGGGCCCGATCATGAAGCTGATGGACGACAACGGCTACATCGGCGTGGTCGCGACGAACTGCGAGCAGACGTATCATCGGTACCTGCAACCGGGCGAGGAAGTCAGCATCTCCTCGGAGATGGGCGACGTGGTTGGACCCAAGCAAACTGGTCTCGGCGAGGGCTGGTTCATCAACCAG
>NZ_DASXHW010000508.1:0-8409 GCF_036488105.1 Mycobacterium sp.
GGCCGGTACCGCTACCGGCTGCGACGAACCGACGACGGCTTGCGCATTGCCGCTAAGCGCGCAGAACTGGACATGACGGA
This sequence comes from Mycobacterium sp., assembly GCF_036488105.1. GTDB lineage: Bacteria > Actinomycetota > Actinomycetes > Mycobacteriales > Mycobacteriaceae > Mycobacterium. The sequence goes on from NZ_DASXHW010000508.1 coordinate 81, forward strand.
CCTGCGGGAAGTCGGCGACGTGGCGATCATCCTATGAGCGACGTACTGTGCGGCCGGACCGTTATCGTCACTGGCGCGGCATCTGGTATCGGCCTGGGCATCACTGCACGCCTTATCGACGATGGCGCAGCAGTTTTCGCGGCGACCCGCAGCAAAGAAGACCTGGATCACGTCTACGAACAGGCAGCGATAGTCGGCGGATTCGTCGGCGAACTCAACGAGCACGGCGTGGCTGACGACCTGGTCGCAACCGCCGTTGATGCGCTGGGCGGTGTCGATGTGTTGGTCAACAACGCCGGTGGCGGGGTGATCCTGCCGACCCTGGAACACACCGAAGAGTCCCTGCGGGCCACCGTGGACAACAACTTGTGGACGACGATCTACTGCGTGCGAGCGGTACTCCCCCACATGGTTTCTCGCGGTCACGGACGCATCATCAACATCGGTGCCGATTCGGTGCGGACCGGGCTGGTGGACCACGCCATGTACAACGCCGCCAAGGGCGGTGTGCATGCAATGGTCACCGGCCTCGCACGTGAGTTTGCCGCGGCCGGCATTACGGCGAACACCGTGGCACCCTGTTACGTGCGGACACCTGAATTGGCGGCATTACTCGGATCCGGCCAGGCGCCAACACGTTTAAGGCAGGTCGTCGAGGAGGGCGCGGCCATCGTCCCGATCGGACGCCCGGGGGATCCAGCGGACGTCGCGGCGGCAGTCGCTTTTCTGGCAGGCGAGGACAGCCGATTCATCACCGGACAAACGATCTATGTCAACGGCGGCAGCAGCATGAGCTGATATCCGCCGGGCTATACGGAAACCCGGTTCACGCGATAAAGCTTCACTTCGTCGCTGACGCCTTTCAGCCGCCGCGCACCGGCAGGCGTCCACTCCAGACCCGCGGCGTTGCCTACAGCGTCGCGCGCGGAGTCGGCAACCATGACGGTTCCTGGACGCGCTTCGGCAGTGACCCGACTCGCCACGTTTACCGGACTGCCAAACCAATCCCCGGCACGGCTGACTGCGAGTCCAGAGGCAACGCCGACTCGTAGAGGGGGTAGGTCGTTTTCCGCTGCGGCGTCGATCAGGTCAAGGACCGCGTGGAGCAGCGGCACTGCGTCGAAACTAATGAGCATCACCGCATCGCCGATCGACTTGATGAATCGCACCGGGGAGCGCGCGGCATCGTGGGCCAATTCGGCGAATCGGCTGGCAATGCGTTCCAGATCTTCAGGACGAATCGCCTCACCCAGCCTGGTAAAGCCGGCGAGGTCCGCAAAACACACCGTCACAATGCGGGCACCGGGCAGCGTGCCCGCCGCCCGCTCGGCGGCAGTGACCGCATCCGTCTGGAATGAACGACGCAGTTCAAGGCGTATCAGGTCGTCCATCACCGCGCCAAGAGCCGGTGCGGACCGCACTGCCAACTGCTCCGCCGCTTGAGCCAACTCGACCTCACTGGCTCCGGGTCGCAGCAGCGTCTTCAGCGCCGCCTCACGCATAATCTCCGCCACGTGCCCCAGGTTCTCGATGACCACCCGCATCATGGCGACCGTGTCGTCAGGATCGAACCCTAGATCGAGAAAGAACTTTGCGCGGGCGGCGGCCTCTCCGTCCGAACGCAACAGGGCGGCCGCGTCGGGATCGTCGACCTCCAAGCCGATCGCGCGGTGCAGCCGTTGGAGTAGCTCCAGTTCAATCCCGGTCGCCTCGCTGACCTCGCGGGCTGACACGTAGTGGCCGTCGTCGCCGAGGACTTTGCTCGCTGGCAGCATCAGCGGGGCGGCGGCAGACCCGCAGATGTGCTCGATACTGAAGCCCTGGTCCAGCAGCCATTGGATGAGTTCAGCACGTTCCATGCACGCCGTTCCGTCGAGACCGTCAAGCAGGCCCAACGCCTCGAAATCGAAGTCTGCTGCCACGTTGCCAATCTAAAGCCAGATCATGGCCGCGACCGACGTGTCGAGAAACCGCCTCGCACGCGGAACCGCCACCTGACCTGAGCGTCAACTTCGGCCAGCCGCGCCAATCGCCTCGATCTCGCATTCGACGCCGGAAGCCCGTGAGAGACGTCCGTCAGCGGTGACAAGGACAACGTCTAAGGCCTCGGCCAATCCGACACACGCAGCGTCATAGGGGTAACGACATGCCGCAACTTCCAGATGCAGGGTAGCAGCGGCCGATGCGAGGATCGGTGCAGCTGCACAAAGATCACGGAACCTCGTCGAGGATCGCAGGGAGCGAGGACCGGTGGAACCCGTCGAACGCCACATTGTTCTTGACCGGCTGCAGATCCCACCATCCACGGCGGGCGTTCGGCGCTCCCCCGTCGATGCGGATGCACGAGCCGGTGATATAGCTCGCGGCCGGCGACAGCAGAAAGACGATCGCCGCCGAGACTTCGGCTTCAGTTCCGAACCGCTGCAACGGGATACCAGGCGTCAGGTCGTTGCGAATAAACGCGGTGTCCTTGTCCTCGTAGGTGTCCAGACCCTGCGACGCGATCGATCCGGGGGCGACCGTGTTGACCCGGACACCCGATTCGGCCCATTCCGTCGCCGCGCACTCGCTCAGCGTGAGCATTCCGCCGCGCGCCGCCGCGGAATGGGAGAAATGTGGCCAGCCGTGCCAGATGTCGGCGATCATGTTGACGATCGCGCCGCCGTGATTGACCATCCACCGGTTGTAGACCTCCCGCATGACGATGAATCCACCGGTCAGATTGCTGCTGACCACGGCCTCGAACCCCTTTGTCGAGATGGTTCTCATCGGAGCGCGATATTGGCCGCCGGCGTTGTTCACCAGGCCGTCGATGCGGCCATGGTCGGCCAGCACACGCTCGACGGTGGCGATGACCGCGCGTTCATCGCGAATGTCGGCGACATGGGCAGAAATCGAACCACCGTCGGATTCGATCTCACCGCGCACGCGTTCGAGTTTGGCGTCGTCGCGCCCGACGATCGCAACGTGGGCACCGAGCGACGCCAACTCATGGGCCGTGCAACGCCCGATACCGCTGCCGCCGCCGGTGACGACGACGATGTGGTCACGAAACAGGTCCCGGCGGTAGATCGAGTTGTAGGGCATGTTTTCCGTCCTCGGCTAGTCAGTGGCGCTCGGAGCTTGTCGTTACCCGGTCGTCGTCGCGCCGTTCGAGGAACTCCTGCTTGCGCTCGACGATTTCCGGGTCGCCCATGGTCGAATAGCCATACAGGCACTCAAGCCTGAGCTGGTCGTCCAATGGGCGCCCGACAACCTCGAGGATTGTCTGCTTCGCTGATTCCACCGCGGCCCTGGGATTGCGCAGAATCTTGGCCGCGACGTCCTCGGCGGTGGTCATCAGATCGCCATGGGGCACAACCCGATTGACCAGGTGGACCTCTTTGGCCCGTTGCGCGTCGACGGGTTCACCCATCAGCTCCAGCTCCATCGCGATACCCACCCCGACCGTGTTGACCAGCCGGACGATGCCCCCGTCGGCGAAATGCATGCCGCGTCGCATGTGGAAGAAGCCGAAGTTCGCGCGTTCGGACGCGATCCTGATGTCGCAGGCCAGGGCGAGTTCGATGCCGCCCCCGATGACCCAGCCGTTCAGCGCCGCGATGATCGGTTTGGGCGTCCGATGCAGCCCGCGGGTGATCCGGCCCGCGAACCCTTTTTCCAGCAGGCTGCGTCCGAGTTCGGGCCCGGCTTTGAGCCAGGGATCGACATGCGATTTGAGGTCCGCGCCGGCGCAGAAGGACTTGTCCCCGGACCCGGTGAGGATCGCGATCCGGACATCCCGATCGTCGCGGAAATCTGTCCACGCCTCCAACAGCAGCTCATCGGCCTCGGTGTCGATAGCGTTGTGAACCTCGGGCCGATTCAGCGTGATATACGCGATCTGACCACGCTTTTCGTAAATCACCTTGGCCATGGGGAGTCCCTCCGGAGTCATGCCGGAGCCGCGCCGCGGCCGGCCTTGTGTCGGGCAATGATCAGCTTCATGATTTGCGCGGTGCCGTCGCCGATCTGCAGGCCCAGGACGTCTCGCAGGCGTTGCGCGTAAGGCATTTCCTCGGTGTAGGCACCGTGCCCATTGAGCAGCAGGCAGGTTTGAACGGTGTCGAACGCCAACTTGGGTGCCCACCACTTGCACATCGCCGCCTCAGCCGTGTGTGCCAGCCCCTGGTCCTTGAGCCACAACGTCTTCAGGCACAGCAACCGGCATGCCTCGAGTTGGGTCTCGGCCTCGGCCAATGGGAATGACACACCCTGATGCGCGATCAGCGGTTTACCGAAGCTCGTCCGCTCGGCGGTGGACAACCATGTTTCGTCGAGCGACTGCCGGGCGACCGCCAGACACTGGAGCCCGATCAGCGCTCGGCTGTAGTCGAAGCCCTGCATCACCTGGACGAAGCCGTCATTTTCCCGGCCGATCAAGTGCGTTGCCGGTAGTACTACGCGGTCAAAGTGGACCGACCCCCGCCCGGCGCACCGACCGCCGAGATCGTCGAATTCGTTGGTTTTGATGCCCGACAGGTCGAGGGGGACAAGGAAGGCACTGATTCCGCGCGCGCCGCTGGACTGCGCGCCGGTGCGAGCCCAGACGATCGCGAACGTCGCCTGGGTCGCAAAGCTAGTCGAGGTCTTCTCGCCGTCGAGGATGTAGCGAGCACCGTCTTTGGTTGCCCGCAGTGTCAGGTTCGCGGCGTCCGATCCGCCGCCCGGCTCGGTCAGGGCGATGGCCGGGATCATCTCGCCGCTGGTCATGCCGCGCAGCCAGGGCGCGACCACCGCGGGATCCCCGTGCCGGGCCATGATCGCTCCGCTCAACGACATCGTCACCATCAACTGGCCGATGTTGTAGTCGGAGCGGCAGATGGCCTCGAGGACGAGACCCGCTGTCGTGCAGTCAAGTCCGAGGCCGCCATACGCTTCAGGCAGCTCAACCCCGAAGAGTCCAAGATCGCCCATCACCCGCAATGTCGCGCAATCGAACGCACCTTCCTGCTCGCGTTGTTTGTAATACGGCGCCAGCTGCCGCTCAGCGAAGCCCCTGGCAACCTCGACCAGCGCCTCTTGCTCCGCGCTGATCGAGAAGCTCAACGGTCCCGTCATGGCCCTCCTCGTGGTGACTGCTGGCGACCTCCGCTGTGAAAGCCGTCGCGACGCACGAACGCGACGATGACCATGCCGGACGACAGCCGATCCAGTGTCTGACACCTCAGTTGCCACCATGATACAGAATAGCATCGCATGATGAATATTTGTTCGGCGATGTCACGTCACGCCCGACCGAGGAGGCGCGCGAGGCGCCTCGGCCCCGACTATCCGCCGCTGTACTTTCGGAGACGCTCCGAGTAGTTGGCGTTGAAATCGGTGTAACGCTCTCGAAGTCGATCCCCTGGCCACCCCGCTGGGAGCAGCTCGTCCGGCAAGTACGGATCGAGCAGCAGGTGTCGGATTACCTCCGCTGTAGCGATGAACCCTTGGGCGAGACTCTCTGCCTCGTCGAGCACCGTCAGCAATCGGTCCGCCTCGGCTGCCCATCCGGGCAAGTCCCAGAGCGACGCTGCCAGGCTCATCGAGTCAGAGTGGTGACTGACAAAAAACTCACACTGCTCGGCGATGACCCCGTCGAGTTCGCGAGAGAGGTTGTCAGGCCGCATCCACACCCCCTCGCGCAACTCGCCCATCCGGTGCCGCACCATGCTCTTACGCAGGGCCACGCGCTCGGCCAGCGGCCGGGTCGTGCTCGTGACGACGGCCATCTCCCACCCCCCAGTCCATCGCCGAGTGGGAGGCGAGGTGAGCGCATCCTGTTCGGCCTGCCGTCGCAGCAATCGCTCGGACAGGCGATACACGCCATTCTCGACGGTCACGTCGCCGTCCTTCACCATGCGCGTCAGGGCAACGCGGGTGGCGCGGTCGGCGATCCCGAGAAGCTCCCCAACCTTCACCAAGGCGCTAACTGGAAGCGCCGGGGGGTGGTATCCGAGCAGAGTGCTCAACGCGACCGACCTCGCGGTAAGCGGGGTGATCGACGGCAGGTGACGGTCAGGAACGGCAGGAGACATACATGAACTCCATCACTTGTCCTACAACACATCGATCGCAATGCGCTCACGTATCGGCAATGCAAACCTATTGCAGTGCACAAGTAGGCCATTTCAGTACAGCCCGATCCGCAGTGACGTGTGTCTGGTCGGCCTGCGCGGGCGGTACACCCGACGGAGCGGCGCCGGATCACACCAGGTAGACGGTCACGATCAGCGCGGTGACTGCGAGCAACCAGCCGTCGCAGATGAACCGCAGCCCCAGTGGCGCCCGGCGCACCTCCATGAAGTACCCAATCACCAATCGCACCTTGACGGCGGCGATAAGCACGATGGCCACCGTCGCCACTTCGGGGGTGACCGAGTTCTTCGAAAGTAGCCAGGTCGATGTGCAGGTGGCCAGCATCAACGCGGCCCACACGATACTGACCGGCTTGCGAAGCAGCTCCATAGTCACCTCACCAGATACAGCAGCGGGAACAGGATGATCCAGAGCAGGTCGACCATGTGCCAGTAGATCGCGCCGCATTCGAGAACGACGGGCCGCTCCGGGTCGAACGACCGGGATCGGGCCTTGAACCACAGCACGAGTAACACGACGCTGCCCGCGATGACATGGAACAGATGGATTCCGGTCAGCGTGAAGTAGTACATGAAGAAGTCGTTGGTCAACAGGCTGATGCCCGCGTTCAACTTCTCGGTGTACTCGATGGCCTTCGACACCGCGAAGGCGAGGCCGCAGAGAAAAGCGCCGCCGATGAAACGCTGCGCCAGCGCAAAACGGGACTCCCGCACGGCGTCGAGCGCGAGCGCGGCAAACCATGAGCTGGTCAGCAGTATGAGCGTGTTGACGCCACCGAAATTCGGGTTCAGGTCGTGTCGGGATGCTTCGAACAAGGCCGGGTTATGAAGCCGGCCGACCATGAAGAACCCGAACAGGACGGCAAAGACCGTCATGTCGGCCATCACGAAGACCCAAACGCCTTCGACTCCCGGCAGCCGCCGCTTCGGCTCGCCTACCGATACGAACTGGGTGTTGGCTTCGGGACTCATCACAGCACTACTCATCAACACTTTCCCTAAGCGACGAGGTGACCGGTCGTTGTCCGACCACCGCTTAGCGATGACGCGGACAGGGCGTCAGGCACGGATGACCGTCTGCTCCCGACCGCGCACGACGGGTGCGAACTTCGATCGCAACACTGTCGAATCGCGCGGACGGGAGCCGCGACCAACCGAAGGGGCACCTGCGCGGGGCGCAGGTCAGGACGCGAGAGCCGTCGCCCGAGGGTCTGGGCCAGCCACCGCGGGGCTGTCCTCGAACTCGCGCGTGCGCCGACGAACGTCCTTGATCAAATAGGTGCTCGCAATTATTTCCCAGCACAGCCAGCAGAAGTACGGGAAGTAATAGCTCATGACGCCATTCCAGGCAAACGGGCCGGTCTTCAGAACGCCGGTGAGGCTCGCCGGGAAGAAGCTGACCGCGCAGAAGATGGTCAGGTAGCACACCCAGTTCGGCATGAGAGGCCTGGCCTTGTTTTTCCGATCCGACAGAACCGCCAAGGCGAGCGCCACCATCTGCAACGTGGTGCACGCATACTGCAGGTCGATGATCAGCCAGCCGGAATCGGTGAGCAACTGGATCAGCGCCGGGTCCCGGTCGGGCCGGAATGCCGCGATGGCCCAGAAGCAAGCGCTGAACGACACGACCATGACGGTCAGAGCGCCACCGATGAGCTGAAGGTTGGCCAGGACCGGGTACCCGCCCTCGATCTTCGCCATCCGGGCGCTGATATACGAACACCACGGCATGTACAAGCAAACGATGATGAGGGAGACGATGAAGCCCAGACGAATCTCCCCGAGGTTCTGCGAATAGCGAGCGGCGAGGTCTGTCGCGCTCAACGCGGGTGACGGATTCGGCAGGTTATGCCCGAGCACCCCCCAGAACAGCACGAAGGTGACCAAGAAAGCGGGGCCACACCAGGCGCTGATGAGCTGGAATCTGAAGCTGGTTTTCTGATCCATGTATCGCTCCTTTCCGATCGATTTCCCTTTGATCGCTGATTGTGACCGCGATACACGACACTGCATCAGCTGATGCAGAACGGTAACATCACTGAGGCGGCGTGACAACCCCACTGCGGGCCCCGGACCGAGCCCACCGCTCCCACACAGATCAGGCGGACCGACAGCGGGCTGGACACCACCGAGTTCGGTGGACCCGTCGTCCCGCGTAACCTCCTGCGCGCCGTTGTTGACCGAACCTCCAGCGGCCCGCCCGGCTGCCG
>NZ_DASXHW010000536.1:0-2238 GCF_036488105.1 Mycobacterium sp.
GTGCGCGTGCCGGTGCAGTTCAGCATCGCCGAACACGAGAAGGTGTGGCAGTCCGATCCGCCGGCGCAGGCCGAGATCGCGTCGATGTTTTCCGGTGTACCGCGGTTCCAGATCAACCAACACAGCGATGCCGGCCACAACATCAGCCTCGGCCATACGGCCGCGGCCTACCATTCGACGGTTCTCTCGTTCGCCGACGAATGCGTGGATGCTCAAAAGCCCAGCAAGTTACCCGGTTTGGAGGCTGGCTGATGCACGTCGGGTTCATTGGGTTGGGCAGCCAGGGCGGCCCGATGGCCGGACGGATCATTGAAGCCGGGTTTCCGACGTCGCTGTGGGCGCGCCGCCTGACGTCACTTGAACCGTTCGCCGGCACCGCCGCCAAGGTCGCCGGATCGCCGGCCGAACTCGCCGCCGCCAGCGATCTCGTCTGCCTGTGCGTGGTGGGTGACACCGACGTCGAGGAGATCACCAGCGGCGACGACGGAGTGCTGGCCGGGCTCAAGCCCGGCGGCGTGATCGCCGTGCACAGCACCGTACACCCCAGGACCTGTCACGAACTGGCCAATAAAGCTGCTGCACAGGGTATCTCGGTTATCGATGCGCCGGTGAGTGGTGGCGCGCCGGCCGTTGCCGAGGGCCGTCTGCTGGTGATGGTCGGCGGCGACGCCGACGTCATCGAGCGGTGTCGTCCGGTGTTCGAGAGCTATGCCGACCCGATCGTGCACCTGGGCGATCTGGGCTCGGGGCAAACCACCAAGCTGTTGAACAACTTGCTGTTCACCGCGAACCTGGGGACGGCGGCCGCCACATTGGCGCTCGGCGAGGCGCTCGGCGTCTTGCCTGACCGCCTCAGCGAAGTCATCTCCCGTGGTAGCGGTAATAGCTTTGCGCTCAACGTTCTTGGCGGCGATAGTGCCGGTTTGGAGCGGCTTGCCGGCATGGCGGGCGCACTGCTGCAAAAGGACGTCCGTTTGCTCGCCGACGTCGCGGACTCCGCGACCGCTGCCGGCGGGGTTGTGCTGGAGGCCGCCGATGCCACGCTGTCACTCATGGAACACCCACGGTGAGAATCGGATTCGTCGGCGCTGGACGGATGGGCCGTCCCATGGTGGGCCGTCTGGTCGCTGCCGGTCACGATGTCAACGTGCTCGGTCGGTCGGACCAGAAGCGCTCAGCCATCGCGGAATTGGGTGCCGAAGCGGTGGACGAGATCGCGGCGGTGGGCGCGGCCGCCGACGTGGTGGTGATCTGCGTGTTCACCGACGAACAAGTGCGCGAAATCTGCCTGACCGACGGTCTGGCCGCGGCGATGCCTTCCGGCTCGGCTGTGGTGCTGCACACCACGGGCAGCCCCCACACCGTCGAGACCATCGCCGAGCGCGCGCGCCGGCATGACGTCGACGTGGTGGACGCGCCGGTCAGCGGCAGCCCGCACAACGCGGCGGCCGGTGAACTGACACTGTTCGTCGGCGGTGCCGACCACACGGTGGCGCGAGTCCGTCCGGTACTGAGCTGTTACGGGGACCCGATCCTGCATGTCGGCCCGTTGGGAGCCGGCCAGAAGGTGAAGCTGGTCAACAATGCGCTGTTCGCCGCGCATATCGGGTTGCTCGCCAACTCCGTCGAGCTCGCGGCGCGGCTCGGAGTCGAGGAATCCGCATTGCTCACCGCTCTGCCACACGGGAGCGCGGCGAGCCGCGTGTTGGACATCGTCGCGGCCGGCGGATCCGTGGCCTCCTTCATCGAAACGGCCGGCGAATTCGTCGGCAAAGATGTCGCAGTGGTCAGGCGCGTCGCCGCGCAATTGGGCAGCGACCTGGGCACGCTCGACGACGCCATCAATGCGGCAATTTCGGGAGTCAGATGAGGTCTTTTCGGCACGCCACGAACCGGCTACCGTTAGCGTTACAGTCGAGCATTCCGTCGTAACGCTGTACGCCGCTCACTGAGCGGTGAGGAGGGTGAAATGACCAAACCAAAGGTCGTCTTTGATCCGTTCTCCGAGGAGTTCTTCACCGACCCATTCGACATCTACCGACGAATGCGGGAGGACGCTCCGCTCTACTACGACGAGAAAGAGGACTTCTACGCGCTGACCCGCCACGAGGACGTGGCCGCGGCGCTCAAGGATTACGAGACCTACTCGTCAAGCCGTGGCTGCGACCTGGCGATGGTGCGCAAGGGCATCTCCGAGGAGATGAGATCCATCATCTTCATGGACCCGCCGGACCACCG
>NZ_DASXHW010000544.1:0-9525 GCF_036488105.1 Mycobacterium sp.
GACCGGGTTGGGTGGTGACGTGCTCTACATCGAAGCGGGCGCGAATGACGGCGAAGCGGGTCTGCAGTTGACCGGCCAGCTGGGCGACGTGATGAAGGAGTCGGCGCAGATTGCGCTCTCCTACGTCCGTTCGCACGCACAGGAATTGGGCGTCGACCCCGAGGCGCTGAACCGGCGCATTCACGTCCACGTGCCCGCCGGCGCCGTCCCGAAGGATGGCCCGTCGGCCGGTGTCACGATGGTGACCGCGCTGGTGTCGATGGCAACTGGGTTGCAGGTCCGAGCCGATGTCGGAATGACCGGCGAGGTGACGCTGAACGGCCGGGTGCTGCCGATCGGCGGCGTCAAGCAGAAGCTGCTGGCCGCGCAGCGGGCCGGGCTCTCGACGGTCTTCATCCCGCAGCGCAACGAACCCGACCTGGACGATGTGCCCGCCGAGGTGCTCGAGGCGTTGGACGTCAAACCGATGACCGACGTTGCCGAAATCGTCGTCCAGGCACTGGAGCCGGCCTCGCTTGGGGTCACCGCTGCCGCCTGATGTCGGATAGCCTGCGGACATGGCCGACCTGCAACAGCTCAAACGGCGCATCGTTCACACTGCTCAACGCCTGGTGGTCAATCCAGTTGGTCGACGGTCACCGATGACCATGCTGGAGACCACCGGGCGAAAGTCGGGGGAACCGCGACACACCGCGGTCGGAGGAAGGGTGATCGGCAACCAGTTCTGGATGGTTTCGGAGCATGGCGACCATTCGCATTATGTGCTCAACATCAAGGCCAATCCGGTAGTGCGCGTGCGCATCCGTGGCAAGTGGCGCAGCGGAACCGCTCACCTGCTGCCGGGCGATGACGTCAACGAGCGGTTGCGCAGTCTGCCCGGGTTCAACAGTGCTCTGGTGCGGTTGATGGGCAGCGACCTGCTGACAATCCGGGTCGACCTGGACTGAGCGCACTTTCCATGGCCTACGACACCGACCTTGCCGATCGCATTCGCGAGCTGCTCGGCCCGCTGCGCGCCGTGGACGAGAAACGGATGTTCGGCGGCTTGGCGTTCCTGATCAACGGCAACATGTCCGTGGCCGTCAGCGGACAGGGCGGTCTGATGGTGCGGGTACCGCCGGATGACACCGAAAAACTCCTGGGCCGAGCCCATGTCAACCCGATGGTGATGGCCGGCCGCGAAGTCCGCGGGTGGATCCGTGTCGATGCCGACGGCGTCAAGACCAAACGGCAACTGACAGACTGGGTGACACGTGGCGTCGACTATGCGCGGAGTCTTCCGCGCAAGTAAGCACGACGTTTGCGAGCCCCAACTACGGGTAAGCCCTGGATGATGAACCAGCACAAGCAGGTGGTTCGACGACTTCTACAGATCGCCGGGACCACGTATGCCGCCGAAGCTGGTGTCCGGATAAGTGACAAGCCGATGCCGCTGTTTCAGCTGCTGGTGCTCTGCATGCTGGCCAGTAAGCCAATTGACGCGACGATCGCGATGCGGGCGGGGCGTGAGCTGTTCAGCGACGGACTCAAGACGCCGAAGGACGTGTTGGGCGCCGACCGGCGCACCATGATCGCAGCGTTCGGCCGCGCGCACTACGCGCGCTACGACGAGAGTTCGGCGACGCGACTCACCGACATGGCTCAGCGGGTCGTCGATGAATACTCCGGTGACCTGCGGGAAATTCCTCGGCGTACAGCCGAAGATGTCGACGCCGCCAAGCGAATGCTGAAGAAGTTCAAGGGAATTGGTGACACTGGAGCCGACATATTCTTGCGCGAAGTCCAAGATGTCTGGCCGTGGGTACGACCGCACTTCGACAAACGCGCCATGCGGACCGCCAAGGCGCTGGGATTGCCAACCGACCCCGAAGAGCTCGGCGGTCTGGCCCCGAAGGCGAACGCGCGACTGGCCGCGGCGCTGGTGCGGGTATCGCTTGACGACGACGTGCGCCAGCAGGTAGCGAACAGATAGGAGCGATAGTGGCTGATTCGAAAACCTTCGTCATCGTCGGCGGCGGACTGGGCGGAGCCAAGGCGGCCGAAGCATTGCGCGAGAATGGCTTCGACGGAAAAGTCGTGCTGTTCGCGGACGAGGAATACTTACCCTACGAGCGGCCGCCGCTGTCCAAAGAATTCCTCGCGGGCAAGAAATCGCTCAGCGACTTCACCGTCCACGACTCAGAGTGGTACCGGGACAACAAGGTCGACCTACGGGTCGGCACCGAGGCGGTCGCGATAGACCGCAAGGCCCACACCGTCGCTCTGGCTGACGGCAACGACGTTCGATACGACAAGCTGCTGCTGGCCACCGGCTCACGGGCGAGGTGGTTGTCGATTCCGGGTGCCGATTCCACCGGCGTCCATCACCTGCGGAAATTCGGGGACGCGGAGAACCTCAATACGGCGCTCAAGGATGGCACTTCGCTGGCGATCGTCGGGGCCGGGTGGATCGGGCTGGAGGTCGCGGCAAGTGCCCGCGAACGCGGTGTCGACGTCACCGTGGTCGAGACCGCCAAGGCCCCGCTGATCGGTGCCGTCGGCGAGCAAGTCGGCGGTGTGTTCGCCAAGCTGCATCGTGACCACGGTGTCGATCTGCGCCTGGAGACCGAAATCAAGGAGATCACCACCGACGGCGGCAAGGCCACCGGTCTGCGATTAGGCGACGGATCGACGGTCACCGCCGACCGGGTACTGGTAGCCGTTGGGGCGCAGCCCAACATTGAACTGGCCGACGACGCCGGCCTGTCGACCGGCGACGGCGGGGTGCTCGTCGACGCCTCGCTGCGCACCAGCGACCCCGACATCTACGCCGTGGGCGACATCGCCGCGGCCGAGCATCCGCTGTTCGATGAACGGATCCGGACCGAACACTGGGCCAACGCGCTCAAGCAGCCCGCCGTGGCGGTGGCCGGCATGCTCGGTGAACCTGGGAAGTACGCCGAGCTGCCGTACTTCTTCAGCGACCAATACGACCTGGGTATGGAATACGCCGGCCACGCGCCGAACTCCGACCGGGTCATATTTCGCGGTGACGTCGACAGCCTGGAATTCGTAGCCTTCTGGCTCGACGCCGACAACCACGTACTGGCGGGAATGAACGTAAACGTCTGGGATGTGCTCGACGACATCAAGAGCCTGATCCGTAATAAGACCGTCGTCGACCTGAATAAATTGATCGACCCGCAGGCGTCGCTGGGAGAGCAGATCAGCTGATCGTGATGACGTCGGACAGGCGTTGCCCTTGAAAGCGTTCCCGCTCAGCACGCCGACGTTTGACGCGCAGGCGTGCGTCGGAGGGAATCGTGACCGCTTCATCGCAGGTGAGGTAGAACACCTCGCCCGCGACGTCAATGAGTTCTGCATCAACGTAACGAGAACCCAGCTCTCGCAGGGTCATTCGCAGTTCATGGGTGAATCGGATAGTCGTGTCGTAAGCCAGTTCTCTCGAAGCCCGGGCACTGGCCGCCATCCGTTCGGACAGCTTTGCGTCCGACCCCGCAGGTGACATCGGCTGAGGAACGTCGGTTGCGGCACGCCCGGCGGCGGCCAGCAGCATCGCCGGATCGTCTCTGAACATCAGGTTGGCCAACTCGACCTCGCCCGGGCCCCGGTGCCCGATTCGGCTGACCGCGGAGGCGAACGCCGCACCGATGGTGGCCGACCGAGCGCTGACGCCGTCGAGGTCGCGTTCCAGGGCCAGCGCGCACAGCTGTTCTTCGCCGCGAATCAGCACCGCCAATGACGAGGTCTCAGCGGCAATCGCATCGCTTTCCAGTAATGCGCCTATCCCGGAGACGGCAACCTGCAGTCCGGCGCGCCCCACCGTCGCTGCGGTGATCGCGCTGTCGATCAGCCACCGTCCCGAAATACCCCAACCTTGATGAACCCTGTCCCGCAGCAGCCGGATCCGCACCTGGAGTTGGGCATCCGACAGCGAAATCAATTGCGCTGCATCGAGATGTTCGGCCGTCGCGGCTGCGACGTACTCGTGGGTGTCGGCCTTCAGGTGCCGCAACAATGCCAAAGCCCGTTTGATCACAACCGCTTTGGCAGCCGGACCGAGTAGCCCGCCGGTCAGCGGCGGACGTCCCATCGGCAACAACGAATCGACATGTGAGCCATCGAACGACGCCCGCACGATGTCGTCGACATCCCAGCCGGGCAGCTGCTCCGCGGCGATGACGCTCGCCGAAACGCCAACGTAGGGACGGTGACTGAATACAGCGATCGCCCTACTCCCCCATTCCTCGGCAATCACGTCGCCGCCCGCCATCACCGGGCCCATCGCCCGCGCGGCGGCACGCAACCCACCGAGCTGGACGTCGAGCGTCATCGGCGTCAACGGGCCGGGCAGAGTTTGGGCGAGTGGTGCTGCGCTGAACACCGGAAAGCGCGGGTCGGCGCGGTCGTCGAACTCGCCCTCCAGCCCATCCGGTGACGCCGACCGCAACACGGTGCCGTCCAGCGGTTCGGTTCGCACGCCGACCTCGACCGGTAGTGGCAGATGTTCGGGCACATCCGTGGCGCCCCTGACGTCGAGCCTGCGGCCAGCCAGTCCGCGCACCGTATCGACGACGGAATCATTTGCGGACCAACCGAATTCGAAGCGCCACGCTTCTTGGGCCGCGGCGAGGTCGAGTTCCGGGGTCAGTTCGGGCCAGCTCGGTAAGCGGGCCAGCCGCGGCCGTTGGCCGACAGATCGCAGCAATTGCTGTGCGGCGGCGATTTGGGTGGTATCCGGGCTGGCCAGATCAACCGTTCCGGTGCTATCGGTTGCGACCGCGAACACCAGGAAACGAATCAGGTCGTCGTAGTGCAGTAGCCGCAAGTGTTCGGCCGACGCCGTGCCGTGCAGCAAGCTGCCGATAGTGCGGCAGATCATCCAATCGAGCTGGCGACCCATCGGCGGTGCTATCCGCACGACCAGGCTCGGGGCCCAACCGCTGGAGACCAACGTCTCGGCCTGGCGGTACAGCGTCGGCTGCCCGGCTGAGACTGACACGTAGATCAGCCGGGCACCCGCACGAGATGCCGAATGCGCAACGCGCACCAACCCGTTGATTCCGGCGCTGCCGGGCATCGCCGTCTCGATCGGGGTGAGGTGGAGCACCACATCGGAGGCGCCGGCCAACTGCTCTAGCACCGGGTCGCCCAGCGACGCGCAGACAAAGTCGACATCGGGGTGCAGGTTGTGGTGTGGATACGCGGCGATGCCGGTGACCGCGTGCCCGGCGGCGATCAGCTGCCTGGCCATCGCACGTCCGAGCAGTCCGGTGACGCCGGTCAAGAAGATCCGCACGCCCGAGCACCTCCACGGCGTCTAGTCGATTGAAAGACAATAGTCGTGCGAGCCGAGTCCCGGTGGCTTTCAGCTAACCCTGATAACTCATTGCAATGTGGCGGTGCCGTCAGCCGCAACCGTGACTTTGGCGCCACCGATGTCATCGCCAACGGTGGCCGCGGCCGCGGCGGCGTCGGTGATCAACGCCAGCGTGCGACGGTCATCGGGGGTGCGAACCGACAGGAACGCCTTCTGCGGGCGGCCTTCCCGGTCGAACGGAGTCGTCCAGGCTTCGACGGTGCCCACGCCTTCCCACTGCACCGCGGCCGTCCGGGTCGGCAGTTGGTCAACCGCGGATTGCGTGTCTTCCCAATGGAACTCGGATGACGGCGGTTCGGTGCCGTAGACGCCGAAGCTGTGCTTGGTCAGGTACCCGCCGTTGGCGGTGATCAGGCCCCGCTTGCCGGGGTTGGCGGCCAGACGTTCGGCCATCGTCGCGATCGAGTGAGCGACGTAGTTGCTCCACGGTCCGCCGGCGAAGGTCAGCCCGCCGGTCACCGTCAGCGGCCGCGCCGGATCGTCGACCGGCAGCCCGAGTTCAGCTGCCGCTACTTGCACGGCAGACGGAAAGCACGAGTACAGGTCGACGTAGTCCATGTCGTCGATGCCCAGGCCGGCCAGTTCCAGCGCTCGCGTGCCGGCGATCCGGATGGCCGGGGACCGGTGCAGTTCGTCGCGCTCACTGATCGCATAGGTGTCGTGCGCGTCGGTGCCCGCATATGGGTACACCCATCGATCGGTCGGGATTCCCAAGCGGGTCGCGCTCTCCGCCGACGTCAGGATCAACGCGGCGGACTGGTCGACCATGTTGTTGGAGTTCATCAGCTTGGTGTACGGCCAGCTGATCATCCGATTCGTCGGGCCGTCCTGCAAAATATCTTCTGCTGCAACAGGTTTACGAATCCACGCATGCGAATTGTGCACCGCCACTTCATTGAAGCGTGCCCACAATCCACCGATGCGCTTGCGGTGCTCGTCGACCCGCTCCCCTGCGCTGATGCGCAACGCCTGCTCGAACATCGGGTAGATGAACGCCGGGCGGTCCAGGCCAATGCGGTCCTCGGCCGCCCCGGCCATCTGGACATTCTCGTCACTACCTTCGGGCATCGGCACGGAGTCGTCCTGCTCGGTACTGCCAAGCCGTTGGCCGTGGGCGCGCAACCGCGTTCGCGTTCGCCACATCTCCGCCCCGGCCACCAGCACGACGTTCGCGCGCCCTTCCTGGATGTCCACGCAGGCCCGGTTGACCAGTGTCTGCGGCACGTTGCCGCCGATGCCGCTGTACCGGGTGCTGAAACGGTCGGCGCCGATCCGTTGGCCGAGCAGCAGGGCGGGGTCGCGGTAGTGCACCGATAATACGTTGACCACGCGGACCGAATCCACGGCCTCGAGCACCTGCGCGTCGGCGGCCTCGCGGGCCGCGGACACCATCAGATCGATCGGTTCCGGGGTGCTTTCCGGCTCTTCCGCCTCGCGGTAGTTCACCTGGCCGTAGCCGACTAGCACCGGTGTTCTGGGGTTGACGGGCATGACGGAACCTTCCGCGGTCGGTGCCGGGCGAATGCTAGGCGGGGTCGGTGGATGCGAACAGCACTCGAGCGTCGATCAGTAGCTCGGTTTCCTCGCTGCTCATCCCGAGGATTTTGTGGCAGATTTCGCGGGTGTCCTGTCCGGGCAGTGGCGCCGGCCGCTGCGGTGCCTGCGGGATGTGCCGGAACGGCGCCGGGCCTGTCTCAGCCGGCAGCGGGTGATCGAACAGCGGATGACGCATGTCGCTGAACAGCTTTCGTTCCAGCAGCTGCGGGTCTTCGAGCACATCGGGCGGACGGTTCATCTGACCGGCCGGGACGCCGGCAGCCTGCAATGCCTCCGCGACTTGTGACGGGGTCCGACCGCGGGTCCACGCCGACACCTGCTCGAGCAAATCCTTCCGGTGCGCCACCCTCGCCTCACCGGTCGCGAACCGCGCATCTTCGCCCAGCTCGGGTAGACCGAAAATCCCACAGGCCGAACGCCAGTCGGTATCGGTGCGAATCGAGATAACACACCATTCGTCGTCACCTGCGCACGGAACAATTTCATGAAGGCTGGTGTCGTCGACCAACTCGGCATGATCGCCCGTCCGTGCCGCGTCGGCGACGTAGCGGGCATCGAGTTGATTGACGACGGCCTCGGCTTGCGAGACGTGCACGCGGGCACCCGTGCCGGTTCGGTCGCGATGGATCAGCGCGGCCAACGCGCCGATCGCCGCGATCCGCCCGACTACGTGGTCGGGAAAGACCGTGGTCGCGTCGTAGAACCGGTGCCGAGAGTCGTCGGTCTGGTCCGGTTGAGGGTGTTGATCTGTCCACAACTTGCTGACGCCGGCGGTGGCGCGAACCAGTGGTCCGTAGCCCATCCGGTCGCTCCACGGCCCGTTGTCGCCGAATGCACTGCTTTCGGCGAGCACCACCCGGTGATTCAGCGAACGCAGAGTGTCGTACGGAAACCCCAGGGCCGTAAGCGTTCCGGGCTTGAAGTTGGCAAACACCGCGTCGGCGTCGGCAACCAGTCGGCTGAAGACCTGCTTGCCGGCTTCGTCGCGCAGATCCACGCCGAACGCCAGATTGTTGCGATGCGTCCAGGCGAACGACTCACTCATGGCATCGCCGACCCGGGCCTGCCGCAATCCGTCCGGATAGGCCGCACTTTCGACCTTGATGACCTCGGCACCCAGATCGCCGAACAGCCGGCTGAGCTCGCCCCCGGCGACGATGATGCCCAGGTCGACGATGCGCAGCCCGTCGAACGGCCGCGGGCCGGCACTGCCGGGGACCGCGATCCTGGCCCGCTCGGCGAGCCAGCGAGCCTGGTCGTGACCAACGCTCGGAGCGGGAGTGCGGAAGCCGACGTGCTGACCGTTGACGGCGTAATAGCCGGTCGGGATGCGGCTGCGCACGCCAGGGACGAATTCAGTGTCGGCGACGGCGCCCACCGCCTGAAAATGGTCGGACGCCAGGATCTGGGTGGGATCAAGCACGGCGGATATCGCCACGCCGTGCGATTGGCCCTCAGATACCAAGGCTTTCATCGTCTGCCCGGCGAAGAGCTGTTGGACCAACAGGCCGATCTGCGGCCAGGCCGCGAACCGTGCTGCGATCACGTCGTACTTGGGGTCTTGGAAGTCCTCGGGCTCACCCAGCCAGCGCCGCAGCCCATGCCACTGTCGAGGCGACATCACACACAGCCGGACGTAGCCGTCCTGGCACGGGTAGATCGGGTAAGCATCCTGGTTCTTCGGGCGTCCGCGCCACCGGTCCGGTCGCCGGATGCCCGCGGCGGCTTGGCCGTGCGCCCCGAACGCCGGATCGAGTGCCATCACGACGGCCTCGAATCGGGAAAAGTCAATGTAATCGCCTGTTCCACAACGTAATCGGTTGTAGTAGGCGACTAACGCGGCCCAGGCGGCCTGAACGGCGGCGGTGGCCGACGCGATACCGTCCGGCGGCGAGACCGGTGTCCCGGTGGTGGGACCCGACCGCGCCAACGACCCCGACAGCGCATACAGCACCGGATCGGTTGCCCGCCACGACGAACGGGGCCCGGTTCTGCCGAAATCGGTCACCGACAACGCCACCAGTTGCGGAAAGCGATCGGCCAGGTCTTCGCACGAAGCTCCGTATGCCGCGGCCTGGCCGGGATTCCCGCTGTCGACCACGATGTCGGCGCCGCCGGCGAGTTCGATCAGCCGCTCGCAGTCTCGCGGGTCGGCCGGGTCGAGCACGGTGCTGCGCTTGTTTGCGTTGTGCAGTGCGAAGCGCACTCCGGTGCCGCCCAGCGTCGGGCGCCGGGTGCGCGACGGGCTGCCACCCGGCGGCTCCACCTTCAGGACATCGGCGCCCAAGTCGGCCAACAGCCGAGTCACCGCATCGCCGTCGTCGTCAGACAGGTCGAGTACCCGCAACGATGCGAGCAGGTCGTCAACCGAGGTGGTCACCCCGGCCAGCGTAGTGCCTGGGTTTGCCACGTTTGGGTACCGGTGCGACGTCGACGGCGTCGGTAGGCTGGTGGGATGTCTGGCTACGAGAGCGCCGCGGTGGAACCGCACCCGCTACTCGCCCAGCTCTCGGCGCTGCATCAATTCCGCGTCCAGGTCGACGTCGCCGTCGTCGTGGTGGTGCTGGCGGGGGCGAACTTGCTGGCGC
>NZ_DASXHW010000031.1:0-5500 GCF_036488105.1 Mycobacterium sp.
TCCGCACCCGGCGACCTACAAAATGTCGGAGTCCTGGACGCATCCCCCGATCCTGTGGGCCGCGACCGACGAGGTCATCGGCCACGGCCACGGCGGTCATGGTGCAGCCGAGTTCAGCGTGGGAGGTGGCGCAAGTGGCAAGTGGTGAGGTCGCAACCCTGAAGCACGCCGAGCTGCCCGACGGCTCGGTGATCACGACCAGTGGACGGATCTCGGGCGTCACCGAACCCGGTGAAGTCTCGGTGCACTACCCGTTTCCCATCAACGATCTGGTCAGCCTCGACGACGCGCTGACCTACGGGTCGCGGGCCGCCGGTGCGCGGTTCGCGGTCTACATCGGTGACCTGGGCACCGACACCGGAGCGCGGGCGCGCGAAATCCTGGCGAGGGTGCCGACACCCAACGACGCGGTGCTGATCGCCGTCTCACCGGACCAGCACGCGATCGAGGTCGTGTACGGGTCCGGCGTCCGTGGCCGCGGAGCCGAATCGGCGGCGCCGCTCGGCGTCGCCGCCGCGGCGTCGGCGTTCCAGGACGGCAACCTGATCGACGGTCTGGTCAGCGCGGTCCGCGTGACCAGCGCCGGCATCTCGCCCGCGTAGCGGGCAACGGCTCGGTCAGGCCACCCCGCCGCCGTCGAACCGACGCGCGCGTAGCGACCGCTCGATTCCCGCACGGCCCTCGAGTACCAGGCGGCGGAGTGCTGCGGGCAGCTCCGGATCGGCGAGAAACGCGTCGGCCGCGGCGATGCCGTCATCGCTGATATCCCACGAGGGGTACAAGCCGACCACTACCGTCTGCGCCACCTCACTGGACCGGCGTTCCCAGACGCCGCGGATCGCGGCGAAGTAGCGCGCGCCGAACGGCTTGAGCAGCTCAGCTTGGCCGGGTTCGACGAAGCCAGCGATTATCGATCGCGCGGTGATGTTGGCCAGCGCATCGTCTTCGATGACCGTCGTCCACGCCGATTCCTTGACTACCGCCTGCGGTCGCGCCGCCGAGGCCTGCGCGCCGTAGCGCTTACCCGCCGCGGTCGGGTCGCGCTGGACCTCGGCGTCGATGAACGGCGTTGCTGTGCCGTCTGCGTCGATCTCGCCGGCGGCGGCCAGCGCCGTCACGATCCGCCAACGCAGATCGGTGTCGATCGACAACCCGGACAGGCCCAACTCGGCGGGGTCGTGATCGAGGAGGTCAGCCAGCACCACCACGTGCCGGGTCGACAGCACCGATGTGCACAGCGCGTTGACGAATGCCAGCTGATGATCCGATCCCGCCGCCGCGCCGCGGGCCAGCTCGAGAAGCCGGTCGGCGAACGCCGGCCATCCTTCCGACTGTGCCCACTCCGGCTCCGCGTAAGAACCCAGCGCGGTCTGGGCCTGCAGCAGCAGCCGCTGCGCAACCCCGACCTCGGTTTCGGCCTGAATGCCGCCGGAAACCAGCCACACGAAATCTCGGGCCCGCAGCTCGGCGTCGCGAGTCATCTCCCAGGCGGCCGACCACACCAATGTTCGGGGCAGTGGTTCGGCGATATCGGCGATGCGGTCCAGCGCTGTCTGCAACGACCCGGGATCCAGCCGCAGCGAGCAGTAGGTCAGATCGTCGTCGTTGACCAGAACCAGTTTGCCGTGCGAAATGCCAACCAGCGCAGGCACTTCTGTGCTGGCGCCGCTGATGTCGAGCTCTTCGCGATGCGTTCGCACCAGCTTGCCGCTGCCGTCGTCGTCATAGACGCCGACGGCCAGCCGGTGCATCCGGGTTTCACCCGCGCCCGGCGCGGCGCCAGTTTGTGTCACCGCGAACCGGGTGAAGCGGCCGTCGGCGTCGACATCGAAGTCCGCGCCCAGGGTGTTGAGGCCGGTCGTCTTCAGCCAAGTCCTGCCCCAGTCGGAAAGGTCACGGCCGGAGGCCTTTTCCAGCGCGGTGAGCAGGTCGTCGAACGTGGCGTTGTCGAACGCGTGGGCGCGAAAGTAATCGCGCAGCCCGGACAAGAAATGCTCCAGGCCGACATAGGCCACCAATTGTTTGAGCACACTGGCGCCCTTGGCGTAGGTGATGCCGTCGAAGTTCACCTCGACGGCGGCCAGGTCAGGGATATCGGCTGCCACCGGATGCGTCGAGGGCAGTTGGTCCTGGCGGTAAGCCCACGACTTCTCGGAATTGGCGAACGTCGTCCAGGCGGTGGTGAACTCGGTCGCTTCGGCTTGGCACAGCACGGAGGCGAAGGTGGCGAAAGATTCGTTGAGCCACAAGTCATCCCACCACCGCATGGTGACCAGGTCACCGAACCACATGTGCGCCATCTCGTGCAGTACCGTCTCAGCGCGCCGCTCATAGGACGCCCGGGTGACCTTGCTGCGAAAGACGTAGTCCTCCAGGAACGTCACCGCGCCGGCGTTCTCCATCGCCCCCGCGTTGAACTCGGGCACGAACAGCTGGTCATACTTGCCGAACGCGTACGGGACGCCAAAGTTCTTGTGGTAGAAGCCAAAACCCTGCTTGGTCTGAGTGAACAGCCGCTCGGCGTCCATGAACTCCGCCAGCGTGGCGCGGCAGAAGATGCCCAACGCGATCTCGCCGTTCTCGTCGCGGTAGACGTCGTCCCAGCGCGCATACGGGCCGGCGATCAGTGCCACCAGGTAGGTGCTCATCCGCGGGGTGGTCGCGAAGGTATGCACACCGCCGTCGACGCTCACCATGGCGCCGTTGGACACCACCTGCCAGTGCGGCGGCGCGGTCACCGTCACGTCGAACGTGGCTTTGAGGTCGGGTTGGTCGAAGCACGCGAACATCCGCTTGGCGTCAGCGGTTTCGAACTGCGAGTACAAATACACCTCGCCATCGACCGGGTCGACGAATCGGTGCAGGCCCTCGCCGGTGTTCGAGTAGCGGCAGTCGGCGTCGACCACGACCACGTTTTGCTCGGCCAGGCCGCTCAGCGCGATACCGGTCGACTCGTCGTAGCCGGACACGTCGAGTTCGCGGTCGTTGAGGGTCGCGCCGCGAACCGTTCCGGCGGCGATGTCGATGACGGTATCGGCGCCGGCCAGGGCCTCGAACGTCACGGTCGTGACCGAGCGGAAAGTGCCCTCGCCCGGTTTGCCGGCGCCATCGGTGAGATCCAGGTTGATTCGGTAATTGTCGACGGTGACCAGTGCGGCGCGCTCGACGGCCTGGTCACGGGTGAGGTTGGGGAGTGCCACATGTCCAACTTAAGCAATGAGCGCCAGCGGCGGGAATTGGACCGCCGCGGCTAGGGTTGTGCATGTCGGCTCATAGACCGTCAAGGAGAGGATCTCGCATGTCCGAGAAGTCAGTCGCCGATTTCTGGTTCGACCCACTGTGCCCGTGGGCGTGGATCACCTCTCGCTGGATCCTGGAAGTGGAAAAGGTTCGCGACATCGAAGTGAACTTCCGGGTGATGAGCCTCGCGGTGCTCAATGAGAATCGCGAAAACCTGCCCGCGGAGTACAAGGAGCGGCTGTCCAAGGCATTCGGTCCGGTGCGGGTGGCGATCGCCGCCGAGCAGGCCCACGGCAGCGAGATTCTCGCGCCGCTGTATGCCGCCATGGGCACCCGCATTCACAACGAGGGAAACAAGGACCTCGACGACGTCATCAAGCAGTCGCTGAAGGAGCTGGATCTGCCGGCCGAGTTGGCCGATGCGGCGACCACCGACACCTATGACGACGCGCTGCGTAAGAGCCACCACGCCGGGATGGACGCGGTCGGCGAAGACGTCGGCACCCCAACCATTCACATCAACGGGACGGCTTTCTTCGGCCCGGTGTTGTCGAGGATTCCGCGCGGCGAAGAGGCGGGCAAACTCTGGGACGCCTCGGTGACTTTCGCGGCCTACCCGCACTTCTGGGAGCTCAAGCGGACCCGTACTGAGGCCCCCGAATTCGACTAGACCCAGACGGCGGTGCAGGATCACGGTCATGCGCGTCTACCTCGGCTCTGACCACGCCGGCTACGAACTCAAACAGCAGATCATCGAGCACCTGAAATCGTCCGGCCACGAGCCGATCGATTGCGGCGCCTTCACTTATGACGCCGAGGACGACTACCCGGCGTTCTGCATCGCGGCAGCCTTGAAGACGGTGGCCGATCCGGACAGTCTAGGCATCGTGTTGGGCGGATCGGGAAACGGTGAACAGATCGCTGCCAACAAGGTCCCGGGAGCGCGGTGTGCGCTGGGCTGGAGCGTGGAGACCGCGTCGCTGGCCCGCCAGCACAACAACGCTCAGCTGATCGGCATCGGTGGTCGCATGCACACGGTGCCCGAAGCGCTGGCCATCGTCGACGCGTTCTTGACCACCCCGTGGTCGAAAGCTGAACGCCACCAACGGCGTATCGACATCCTCGACGAATATGAGCGCACCCACCAGGCGCCGCCGGTCCCCGGCGCTAACGGCGGGTAGCCGGCGTGCCCGAAGGGCATACCCTGCATCGACTGGCCCGGCTTCATCAGCGGCGCTACGCGGGTGCTCCGGTACGGGTGTCCAGTCCGCAGGGCAGGTTCGCGGCGGCGTCCGTCGACGGGCAGGAACTGCGACAGGCCACCGCGTGGGGAAAGCATCTGTTTCATCACTACGTCGGCGGGACGACGGTGCATGTGCACCTCGGGCTATACGGCAAGTTCACCGAGTGGCCACGATCGGCCGATGAAGCGATGCCCGACCCGGTCGGGGCGGTGCGGATGCGAATGGTCGGCGCCGAGTTCGGCACTGACCTCCGCGGGCCGACGGTGTGTGAAGTCATCGACGAAGCTCAGGTCGCCGATGTGGTCGCCCGACTCGGCCCTGATCCTCTGCGTCGCGATGCCGATCCGGCGTGGCCGTGGGCGCGGATTAGCAAGTCGCGCAGGCCAATCGGTGCGCTGCTGATGGACCAGACGATCATCGCCGGCGTCGGCAACGTCTACCGCGCCGAGCTGCTTTTCCGGCATGGCATCGACCCGTATCGGTCCGGCCGGGCGATCGGTGACGCGGAGTTCGCCGCGGCGTGGACCGACCTCGTGGAGCTGATGAAGGTCGGGTTGCGTCGCGGCAAGATCATCACGGTGCGGCCTGAGCATGACCACGGCGCACCGTCATACGGCCCGGGTCGGCCACGCACGTACGTCTACCGCCGAGCAGGCGAGGCGTGCCGAGTATGCGGAACCGCAATCCGCACAGCCGAATTGGAAGGGCGCAACGTCTTTTGGTGCCCAACCTGCCAGACGTGAACGACGAGCCACGGCCGGCTTCTCATCTGGCCGATAGAACCCGCAGGGCCCGCGCATAGCATCGCGGCGTACGCATAACCCCATGAACAAACTCGCAAGCAGTGCGATCGCGTCGGCAGCGATCGCCGCGGCATTGGGTTTGGCGGGTCTGGGCGGCAGCGCCGAGGCCCACGCGCAACCGGGACCGAACTGGTGCCCGGGTGACTTTTGGGACCCGTCGTGGGGCAATAACTGGGACTGGAACGCCTGCCACGGCAACGTGGTAGTACCCCC
>NZ_DASXHW010000053.1:0-1707 GCF_036488105.1 Mycobacterium sp.
GCCGTCGCGCAGACGCAGATTCTTCTTCAAACCCTCGGGGCTGCGCGGTTTGGTGCGGTGCGGCAGATATGCGGCGACGGCGTCGGCGGCCTCATCCAGCGAGGCGAAGCCGTGCAACCCGCTGAACATGAAGTCACGGATGCGCGCGCTGCCGTCCTTCTCGAACCGCGGGACGACGTCGACGAGCACCAGCCGGGTGACCCGCTTCGGCCCGGCCCGGTCCGCGACGAGGATGCCGGTGAGTCCGCCCATGCTCGCCCCGATCAGCATGACCGGCCGGCCGATGGCGTCGAGCACCCGCATGACGTCCGCGGTCAGCGTCTCGATGTCGTAGTCGGCGTCGGGCGCCCGGTCACTGTCACCATGGCCGCGGCTGTCCAGCGCGACCACGTGGAATCCTTCGTCCGCCAGGACCTGGCCGGTGTTCTTCCAGGAGAACCGATTCTGACCACCGCCGTGCAACATGAGGATCGTCGGCCGACCGGCGGCCACATCGGCGCCGCCCGCCGATCGACCGAGCCACTCGTCGGCGACCAGAGTGAGCCCCTGAACACCGGAAAACTCGACGGTGTGTGGGATATTGCGCACGGCACTCACGGGCAGCTCCTCGGCTCGACGCATGGCATCGTTGCCAGGCATTACCCGCCTGACGTTACAGCGATGATTTTTCGCCGTCGCGGGGGTCTATCCCGGTGAACTCTCCTGACCACGACCAACGACCAAGGAGGCAAGCATGCCCTCGATCACCCCCTCACTGTGGTTCGACCACAACTTGGAGGAGGCGGCGGTGTTCTACACCTCGATATTCCCGAACTCGCGCATCGAGGATTTGAACCGAAGCACCGATGCCGGCCCCGGCGAACCGGGGTCGGTCCTGTCCGGCACCTTCGTGCTGGACGGGAACCGCTTCATCGGGATCAACGGCGGTCCGCACTTCTCGTTCAGCGAGGCGGTGTCCTTCACGATCGACTGCAAGGACCAGGAAGAAGTCGACTACTACTGGAACCGGCTGACCGACGGCGGCGAGGAATCGCAGTGCGGCTGGTGCAAGGACCGCTTCGGCCTGAGCTGGCAGGTGATTCCGGGGCGGCTCTACGACCTGGTCAGCCACCCGGATCCGGCGTGCGCCACCGCCGCCACCCAGGCGATGTACGGCATGAGCAAAATCGTCATCGCGGATCTCGAGAAAGCGGTGGCTTCGGTCTGAGCGGTTGGCATGCGGCTACGCGCCGTCGTCGATCCCGTCGGACGGCAGCTATCACATCGGCGCGTTGATGCACGATGCCCTGCAGGTGCCTGCGGCCGCCGGCGGCGCGGTACCGCGACCTTCATCAGCACTGGATGTCGCGGCCGGAGTTGCCGAGCTTGTACCTGCACGGACGCGACGACGGTTGCATGACATCGGCTTTCACCCGTTGGATACCCGACGCCCTTCCCGACGACAGCGACGTGAGCGTCGTCGACAACGCCGGACACTTCCTGCAGCTCGACCAGCCGGACAAAGTCGCCGACTTGGTGCTGGATTTCATCGGCCCGGCCCGTTAAGGGAATTCATCGTCCTGTAGCAGCTTTTCGGGGTGGTGGTAGGTGTTGACGCGTGGTTGGCCGTGGTCGAGATGCGGCGGTGGGATCCATTCGGTGTCGCCGCGCGCGTTTTTGCGGGTGGTCCAGCCGTGGTCGGCGAGTTTGTGGTTGGGGTGGCAGGTC
>NZ_DASXHW010000135.1:0-5054 GCF_036488105.1 Mycobacterium sp.
TGGTGGCTTTCGTCGAGCGCGGACGGTCCTGAGGGTCAGTTAGCCGGCTTCTCCGCGTGTCCGCCGAACTGCTTGCGCATGGCCGACAGCGCCTTGTTGGCGAAGTCGTCGAGGCGACGCGAGGCGAAGCGGGCCTGCAGCGCGGTCGTTAGCACCGGAGCGGGAACTCCCTCGTCGATCGCCGCGATCGCGGTCCAGCGACCCTCCCCCGAGTCCGAAACCCGCCCGGAGAACTCCTCGAGTAGGGGCGATTCATGCAGCGCGATCGCGGTCAGGTCCAACAGCCAGGAGCCGACGACGCTGCCCCGGCGCCACACCTCGGCGACGTCGGCGATGTCGAAGTCGTACTGGTAGCACTCGGGATTCGAGAGCGGCGCGGTTTCGGCGTCGCCCTTCTGAACGCGGGTACCGATGTCGGCGTTGCGCAAGATGTTCAGCCCCTCGGCGAGCGAGGCCATCATCCCGTACTCGATCCCGTTGTGCACCATCTTCACGAAGTGCCCGGCCCCGCTAGGCCCGCAGTGCAAGTACCCCTCCTCCGATTGCGCGATCTTGCCGTCGCGGCCCTGGGTGCGCGGTGCCGCGTCGACGCCGGGCGCGACGCTGGCGAATATCGGCTCCGCGTGCGCGAATGCTTGGTCGTCGCCGCCGATCATCAAACAGTAACCCCGTTCGCGGCCCCACACACCGCCGCTGGTGCCGCAGTCCAAGAGGTGAATACCCTTCTCAGACAACGACTTCGCATGCTTTAGGTCGTCGCGGTAGTACGTGTTCCCGCCGTCGATTACGATGTCGCCCGATTGCAGCGTGTTAACCAGCTCCTTGATCGCCTCAGTGGTGACGTTGCCGGCGGGCACCATCACCCAGACGACTCGAGGCTTTGTGAGGTTGTCGACCAGTTCGGACAGCGACGACACCCCGGTAATCTTGTCTTCGCCGGCCAACGCCTCGACCGCGTCCGGATTGTGGTCGTAGACAACGCATTCGTGCCCATGGTCGACCAGTCTGCGGACGATATTCGCGCCCATTCTGCCCAAGCCGATCATCCCTAGTTGCATGGTGTTTCGTTCTCCTTAGTGGTGATTGACGGCTAGCCACGGCTGTTGCCAGCCGCGATGTCCTCGTAGCAATTCGCGCGCCGCGTCCGGCCCCCACGAGCCGGGTTCGTATTGGTGGATTTCGCCGGGGTGGTCCAGCAGCGGTTGCACGATCCGCCAGGTTTCTTCGATGCCGTCCTCGCGAGCGAACAGCTGGTGATCTCCGGTCAGCGCGCCGTGCAACAGTCGCTCGTAGGGCAGCAGCGGCTCGCCCAGGTCAGCCATGAACGACGAATCCAGGTGCAGGTCGCACCAGCGGTCGCCGTCGATCGCGGTCAGCTGCAGGCGCAAGCCGGGTTCAGGGTCGATCCTCAGCACGATCTGGTTGGGCTCGGCCCGTCGGCGATCCGGCAGGAAAGCCAGCGAGGGGACGCGGTGCGTGAACAACCGCACCTCCGTGACCCGCTCGGTCAGCGCCTTGCCCGCCCGCAGGAAGATCGGCACGCCGGCCCAGCGCCAGTTGTCGATCTCCACCCGCACCGCGACGAAGGTCTCGGTCTTCGAACCCTTGGCCACCCCGCGGATGTCGGTGTAGCCGCGATACTGCCCGCGCACGCTCCGCTGCGGGTCGATCGCGGGTATCGCCCGCAGGACGTCGGCCTTCTTGTCGTTGAGGTCGTCCGCGCTGGGCCCGACGGGCGGTTCCATCGCCACACCGGCCAGCACCTGAAGCAGATGGTTCTGTACGACGTCACGCAAGGCGCCGACCCCGTCGTAAAAGCTGCCCCGGTCGTCGACGCCGAAGTCCTCGGCCATGGTGATCTGAATTTCGGAGATGCTGTCGCGGCTCCACAGCCCGGCCAAGGCCAGGTTGCCGAACCGCAGATACTCCAGTTCGACGACCGGTTCCTTGCCCAGGAAGTGGTCCACCCGAAAGATCTGGTCTTCGTCCAGCACCGCACGCAGTCGGGTGTTGAGTTCATCCGCGGACTTCAGGTCGTGCCCGAAGGGCTTTTCCACCGCGACGCGGGATCCGTTCAGCAGCTCAGCTTGGGCCAGGCTCTCGACGATCGGGGCGAACAGCGAAGGCGGCATCTCCAGGTAGAAGAGGCAGTGGCGCTTCGAGCCGATCTGCTTTTTCAGCGCCTTGTAGAGCGCGGAATCGGTGACGTCGCCGCGCAGGTAGGACAGTCGGCCCGCAAACCGGTCGAACACCTTGTCGTCGACTTTTTCGCCGGTGCCTTCGATCGCCTTGCGGGCCCGTTTGACCAACTCCTCAACGCTGATGTCGTCGCCGGCGACACCGACAATCGGACACTGCAGCAACCCCCTGCGCTCCAGGCGATAGAGGGCTTGGAAGGTCATCTTGCGAGCCAAGTCGCCGGTAATGCCGAAGATCACCAGCAGGTCCGAGGCGCTATTGCCGGATTCGGCCAATCGGGTCCTTCCACGATCAATCACTAGTCAGCGGGCTTCAACACCTGCAGAACGCGCCTACCTCGACCCTGCCGCGGCCAATTCCAACCCTAAACAATGCGGTTCGGCCCGACAACCGGCAGCGCACGACATGTGTAACCGGTTAACCCAGCGGGCAAACACCCACCGATCCCGGCACGCCGGAATTCAGAATTCGCGGGACATACACTCGCGGTTGACCTTTCGCTTTCCAGCCGGCTATAACAGCCGCCAGAGTATTTTGCCGATCTGGCACTGTCGCTGCGGAAGCCACGAGGGATCGGGGAAGATGCGTGGCATGCACGATCCCCTGCTGATCGCGGTCTACGCGCTGGCCGGCGTCGCGGCGGTCGAAGCCGCAGCCCTGGGCGTCCTTTGGCGGCAGCTGTCCCGGGTCAAGGCTGAAAACGAGGCGCTGCGGCAGCAGCCCGACATACTGAGTTTTGGGTCAAAAGCGGTCAAGACCGTGTGGCAGACCGCGAGCCTGATGCGCAAGGAGGGTTTCGGCGCCGCGGTACGCAGCTCGATCGAGGACCTCGCCGATTGGGCGGAGGTGGAACGCCCTGATCTGGCCCGGGTTACACCGGACGGCAAAGTGGCGATTCTGTTCTCCGATATCGAGGAGTCGACCGCGCTCAATGAGCGGGTCGGCGACCGCGCCTGGGTGAGGCTGATCGGTGAGCACGACAAGCTGGTTCGCAAGCTGGTCAAGCAGCGCTCGGGGCATGTGGTGAAAAGTCAGGGCGACGGGTTCATGATTGCCTTCGCCCACGCCGAGCAGGCGGTGCGCTGCGGTATCGACATGCAGGACGCGCTTCACAAAAATGCACAACACAAGCGGCGCAACGGGATTCGAGTACGGATCGGCGTCCACATGGGCCGGTCGGTTCGTCGCGGCGACGACCTGTTCGGCCGCAACGTCGCGATGGCGGCACGCGTTGCCGCCGAAGCCTGTGGCGGGGAGGTTCTGGTGAGCGACACCGTGCACGACGCGCTCAGCGGTTGCGAGGACCTCACCTTTGATGGCGGCCGTGATGCCGAGTTGAAGGGCTTCGCCGGCACGCATCGGCTCTACGCCGTCGCCGCTGCCTGAGCGCCGCCGGGGTCTAGCCCTCGCCGGCCTCAGCCAGCCGTTGTTGCAGCCGGTCGCGAATTTCGTTGGGGGTGTATGCCCTACGTCGGCGCTGATCGCGAGCGACCAGCACTCCCCCGGCTGCCACCCCGACCACCCCGGCCAACCCCAGCAACTTCCAGACGGTGCGCATCGGCTCAGGTTATTCGCGAGTACATCCCGGCGGGATCGGTATGTGCATATGGTGCGGTGGTGGATGCGCACACAGTGGGCTTGACCCAGGCCTTGGAGGAGACCAGGACCGGCGACGTCTGGCTGTTCCGCGGGCAGTCCGGACCGGACCGCGCGATCCAGACGATGTCGAACAGCCCCGTCAACCACGTCAGCATGACGGTCGCGATCGAGGATCTGCCGCCGCTGATGTGGCATGCCGAACTCGGCGACAAGCTGACCGATGTCTGGACCGCGACGAACCACCGGGGCGTGCAACTCAACGACGCGCGCGAAGCCGCCGAGCGATGGCTGACCCGCTACGGGCAGCGTTGCTGGTTGCGTCAGATGAGCCCCGACATCGACCACGAGCAGGAGAATCGGTTGCTGCGCGTCATCGCCCGGATGGACGGCACACCGTTCCCGTCCACGACGCGGCTCACCCTCCGGTGGCTACGCGGTCAGCTTCCGACCAGGTACGACTGGGTGCGCGGAATCCCGATCCTCGACTCACGCGTTCGCGAATCGACCCGACGCCGCAGGGAGCAGCAGCGCAAGGGCCGCTTCGAATCCGCTTACTGCGCCGAGACGGTCGCCGTCACCTACGAGGAGATGGGCCTGATCGAAACCGAGAAGCGGTCGAATTGGTTTGACCCTGGCCGGTTTTGGAGCGGTGACGATCTTCCGTTGATAGCGCCTTATCGCCTGGGTAGTGAAATCGCGGTCGTCGCAGACTGATCGACATGGTGGCGGGCCGTCAGAGCGGCGTCCAGGTCTTGTCGTTCCAGAATCCCCACGCACGAGCCGTCATATTCCACATCACGCTCGCGCCCGGGGCCCACGGCGGGGGCGGTGGTTGCGGCGGCGCCCAGGACGGCGGAAGTCCCCAGGGGCCGTTGCCCATTGGACCACCTTGACCCGCCGAGCGTTCCCAGTCGTGGCAGTGATTCCAATCCCAGTCATAGATGCTGCCCCAGCCCGGGTCCCACGGCTGACCTGGACACCAGTGAAAGCTCGGGGCGGGCGCGGCCGCCCCGATGCCGTCGGCCAGCCCGCACGCGGCTAACGCAATGGCGCCGCACAGGAGCACCTGGCCCGCCAATTGCTTCATAGTCGCCATCACCCAGAGTTTGCCTTAAACAGACTCCGGGCAAGCCCTAAACCGCGCGTCGCGCAGGAGGCGGTACCCAGGCTTGCAGCGCCCGACGACCGATCAATTGACAGTTGTGGGTATAGGCCAATTGTATGGCCGCACTCGTGAATTCCTGATTGCTGATGAC
>NZ_DASXHW010000144.1:0-7033 GCF_036488105.1 Mycobacterium sp.
CGCCTTTGACATCGCCAGTGTGGGATATGTCGCAGAGGAATTTTTCATCTCGGGGTCGGCATCGTCCTACGGTGCCGCGGCGGAACTCACCCCGGATGGCCGGTGGAGTGTGTCGCCGGCCGCAGCCGTCGACTACACCACTCGGATCGTGGTGCTGACCCCGTCGGATCTGGCCCGGTTCAACGGAACGGTGCTTGTCGAGTGGCTCAATGTCAGCGGCGGCATCGATGCGCCTGCGGTCTGGATGATGGCGCACCGCGAAATGCTGCGCGCCGGTTACGCTTACGTCGCGGTGTCGGCGCAGCGCGTCGGCGTCGAGGGCGGCGCGAATCTCATGGGCATCGACATGTCGCTCAAAAGCCAAGATCCGCAGCGGTATTCCACGCTGCGGCATCCCGGCGACGCCTACGCGTACGACATCTTCTCTCAGGCTGGGCGACTGGCACGGAACGAGAAAGCTCTGCGCGGGCTGCGCGCCGAACATGTCATCGCGCTGGGCGAGTCGCAGTCGGCGCTGTTCCTGACCACCTACATCAACGCCGTCGACCCCCTCGCCCAGGTGTACGACGGCTTCCTCGTGCATTCGCGATTCGGACCCGCAGCCCCATTGGACGGCGGCTCGATATTCGAAGCACTGGAAAGCAACTCGTCTCAGGCGGTCGCGTTTCGTCCCGATCTACGCGTACCGCTCGTCACGATCATCACCGAGACAGACGTGTTTGGTGGCCATCGGCAGGGCTATCACAGCGCGAGACAGCCTGACAATCAACGACTTCGGGTCTGGGAGATCGCCGGCACGGCTCACGCCGACAACTACACGATTCAGGTAGCGCCGATCGACACCGGGTCTGCGGCGTTGGCTGACGTCGTTGCAGGCTATGCGCCGACCAACATGCTGATGGGTCAGCAACTGGAGCATTGCATCAACTTCGCGCCGCAGCACCACTACGTTCTGCAGGCGGCGTTGTCGCAGTTGCGCAACTGGGTGAGCACCGGCCGGAAACCGCCCAGCGGCGCACTCATCGAGCTCGTTGATGGCCAGCCTGTTCTCGACGAGCACGGTCTCGCGCGAGGCGGTATCAGGACACCGTGGGTGGACGTGCCGATCGCTCGGACATCCGGTGTCGGAGGCGAAGAGAGCACGATGTCATCGATCTTCGGCTCCGGCGAACTGTTCGACGCTGCGACCGTGCAGGCGCTGTACCCGGGTGGGGAGGCGGACTATTTGGAGCGGTTCACCGCATCGCTGGACGAGGCGATCCAGTCGGGCTTCCTGTTGGCTGCGGATCGCGAGGAAATTCTTGAACTCGCCGCCGCGACATTCCCCAGCGAGGACGACCTCAGAGTGGCGGGGCCTCGAGCGCCAGATTGAACAGGGCCCAAGCCATGCAGAACAAAAAGTTGAGCGTGACAAGGACCATGCCCACGAAGATCAGCGAGCGTGCGCCGCGGCGCTTCATCCGCCGGACTCGCGCCCTGAATTGGTCGCGCTTGAATTGCGTCGCGATCAGCGCGAAGTTGAAATCTGCCACCTCAGCGTAGGCGGCCGGCGCACCCGCCAGCATCTGCCGAAGCCGTTCTGGCGGGGTTGTGACGCCCACGCGAGCGAAGCGCCGACTGAGGCGTCGGGCCTGCCGGCGGCCAACGATCTGACTGCCCACCCGCAACCGCTGGGGAAGATGCCCACGTTCGTTCCCCCAGGGGGTCGACGGGGTCATCACACGGCGAAGTGTAGCCAGCAACTCTTGAATATCGGAGGCACTCGGCGAATGTGCTCCCGAAAATCTGAATCGTGAGGCCATCCAACCTGATCGGGGCGTAACTAGAACGTGTTACAGTTTGGCCGCATGAGCCGCAAACGCGTCGTCGTCGCGGGCTTGGGCGATGTAGGCATTCTCGCCGCGATCCGGCTCGCCAAACACTTCGACGTCGTGGGCATCTCAGTCAAACCAGGATTGGTCAGCGGCCAGGAACTCGGTGTCCGGTTGGCCCGCCCCCGCGACTGGGCCCGCGATTACTGGATCCCGTTCGACCGATTCCGTCGTCTGGATCCGGTACGGATCGTCCAGGGCGCGTTGACCGAACTGGATCTGGACGCCCAAACCGTCTCCGGCCGCGGCGACAGCGGCGAAACATTCGTCGAGGGCTACGACGCGCTGGTGATCTCGACCGGGGTCAGCAACGGCTTCTGGCGCCGGCCGACCGTGCAGTCGGCCGCGGAGGTCGGCACCGATCTCAACGCCGCGCACAATCGAATGGCCGCGGCGAAGTCAGTAATCGTGGTGGGTGGCGGCGCGGCCGCGGTCACCAGTGCCGTCAACCTGGCAACCACCTGGCCGCACAAGCGAATCGACCTGTACTTTCCTGGCGACCGGGCGCTGGGCGATTACCACCCGCGGATCTGGCGGCGCATCCACCGCCGGTTGACCGAGCTGGGCGTGGGCCTGCACCCGGGGCATCGCGCAGCGCTGGCCAATGGCTTCGCGGGCGACGAGATCACCAGCGAAGGCGTCGACTGGAGTACCGGGCAGCCGGCGGCCTCGGCCGACGCCGTGCTCTGGGCGATCGGGCGGGTGCAGCCCAACACCGACTGGCTGCCGCGCGAGCTGCTCGACGACAGGGGCTTCGTCCGCGTGACACCGGAGCTTCAGGTGCCGGGGCAGCGGAATGTGTTCGCGGCCGGCGATGTCGCGGCCAGCGACCCGCTGCGCAGCTCCGCCCGCAACCGCGGGGACGCGCTGGTAGCCCACAACGTCCGCGCCGAACTTGCCGGCCGACGCTTCCGCACGTATCGAGCGCCCGGCCACCGCTGGGGCTCGGTACTGGGCATCCAGCCGAACGGCTTGGAGGTCTTCCTCCCGACCGGACAGGCGTTCCGCCTGCCGTCATGGCCGGTTGAGCGCCTGGTGATGCCGTTAGTCGTGCGGCGGGGCATGTACGGCGGAATGCGGGAAAACCACCCGGCGGTCTGACAATCGCGAGGTCAGCCGCGCTTGCCCCGCACCCACTGAAACGTACCGACGGTCTTAACGCGCACGCTGGCGAAGCCGTGGTCTTCCAAGATGTCGCCGACTTCGTCCTCGCCGAAAATGTGAGCCCCGCCGGTGGGAAGCGCCCGCCACACATCGACCGGCGGACGCAGGGTCGGGATCATTACCGCCAGTCGGCCGCCGGGCTTCAGCACGCGGGCGATCTCGGACAGCGCGGCCGCCGGATCCGGGATCAGCTGCAACACCGCGATCGAGACCGCGGCGTCGACGGTTTCATCACGCAACGGAAGCCGCTGCGCGTCGGCCCGCAGGAACCCGACCTGCGGACCCGCGGCCGCACGCACGGCGCGCGCCAGCATCGGTTCGGAGATGTCGACGCCCAGCGCAAGGCCGTCGACTCCGGCGGCGTGGGCGAGCGATGTGGTGATGGAGCCGGGACCCGCGCCGACGTCCAATGCGACGCCGCCCTCCGGGATGTCCAGCCAGTCGATGGGGAGCTGCCACGCGGCGATGAACCGGCGGGTCAGCGCCTGGGCGTTGTCGTAGAGGAAAGACCCGATCGGCGATGCCCACACGGCTTGGATAGCGCCGTCGTTCTTGGGCACCTCGTCGTCCCCGTCGACTGAGGTGCCGAGCAGGTCCAGATAGCCGTTACTGACATCTGGCTCGCTTGGTGGGTCGATCAGCAGATCCAGTGCCCTACTCAGTGCGGGCGGCAGCGTCGTACTCACATCTGTCATGTGCGTTCCTTCGACGAAATATCAAGTTCGACAGGCGTTTACGAATCGACAACCATGATTCTAAGAGCCCGTTCTTCCGTCCGCAGCCTACGCCTGGGCACCCGACGGTTCCACCCGCCGAGGTAGTCGTACCCGCGGCGGCACTAGTGTCGGAAACGTGACTACACAGTGGTCGCCGAGCCGACTCGGCAACCTGTCCGGCAAACGCATCATCGTGACCGGGGCTACCAACGGGGTGGGCCTTGGCACCGCCCGCCTTCTCGCGCAGGCGGGGGCGCACGTGATCCTGGCCGTCCGCAACACACAGCTGGGCGCGCAGCGAGCCGCCGAGATCGGTGGTTCGACGTCGGTCGCCAAGCTCGACCTCGCCGACCTCTCGTCCGTGCGGGCATTCCCCGAGCAGCTCGACGGCGACGTGGACATCTTGGTCAACAATGCCGGAGCAGTCGTCCAGCATCGCACCGACACGGTGGATGGCTTTGAAATGACCATGGGTACAAACTTTTTGGGCCCGTTCGCGTTGACAAATTTGATATTGGAGCGGGTGCGCTCGCAGATCATCATCGTCGGATCCGACGCCCACAAGTCGGCGACGCTGCGCCTGGACGATATGCACCTGCGCTCGCACAAGTGGACGGCGTATCCGGCGTACGCGCGTTCCAAACTTGCGGTGATGCTCTGGGGCCTCGAACTCGACCGCCGGTTGCGGGCGGCGCAGTCTCGGGTCGTAACCCAGCTCACACACCCAGGCTGGGTGTCGTCGAATCTTTCTCAGGTGTCGGACAAGCCCGTGA
The DNA here is from genome assembly GCF_036488105.1 of Mycobacterium sp. Taxonomy (GTDB): domain Bacteria; phylum Actinomycetota; class Actinomycetes; order Mycobacteriales; family Mycobacteriaceae; genus Mycobacterium. The sequence continues at coordinate 4,525 of NZ_DASXHW010000144.1, forward strand.
TGGCGGGCTTTCATCGCGCGGTGACCGCGTTGGCGGACCGGTTCGGCAACGACATCGAAGAAGGCGCGGCGCCGACGCTGTATTGCATCAGCGAGCCGATTCCGACCGGCAGCTACGTGGGTGTCGACGGCCGGCTCGGATTGAAGGGCGGGCCGGTGCTCATTGGCCGGTCGACCCTCGCGTGCGACTACGACGCCGCGGCAAGGGTGTTCGATTTCGGCGAAAAAGAAACCGGGACAACACTTCCCGTATAGCTATGCGGGCGTGGCAAAGATTGCCACGGCGTCACCACCAACCGCTACGCCGTCCGAGCCGATTCGCTCGATCATCCGTGCCCGCAGCTTGGTCGCTTTGTCGGCGGCGAGAATCAGCTGGTTGGAGAACGTGAACGCGATGTCGACCCACTGCTGAGCGGAGTAGTGCAGGTCGTGGGGGTACTTCTGTTCGGTGACGGTGAATCCCGCCGCAGCGATCATGTCGATGACCTCGCCGGGATTGCCGTCGCCCCTGTGGGTTTCGACGTCCATGTAATCCCGGTAGATCGCTTCGAAGTCGGCGCGCGTCGGGTTGGTTGGCCGTAGCCGATTCCAGATCAGCGCCAGCTTTCCGCCGTCGTTGAGGATGCCGCGGATTTTGGGCAGCGCCACAGCCGGATCGACCCAGTGGAATGACGCGGCGAATACCACCCGGTCGAATCGCCGTCCCGCGGGATCCCAGTCTTCGAAAGTCGCGAGTTCAACCGGGATTCCTTTGGCCTGCGCGACGGCGGCCATCCGGGTGTCGGGTTCGACGGCGAGAACGTCGGCGCCGCGCTCGATCATCTGCATCGAGGCGATCCCGGTGCCGGCACCCGCCTCCAGGACGCGGGCCACATCGGGTGTCACCACGTCGTCGATCAGCCGGTCGGGATAGCGCGGACGATACGTGTCATAGTTCTGTGCCGCGCCACCAAATGAGTTGGCGCGCTCGCGATTAGTGAACAAATTCAGTCGCGGTGGCATGTCGCCGAGCCTAGCGACGCAACTTGTGTCCTCGCTGTGAAGCTGACGTGCCGTCGCTCGCTACTGCTTGACGTTCACCAGCGCTCGCTCGAGCGCGCACACGCGCCAGTGGCCCGGCACACCCTTCAGCTGGTGCTCGCCGCGGTCGGCGAACCGGTGCCGAGAACCGGTGACGATGTCGCGAACCGTCGATGACACCAGCACCTCGCTGGGCCCGGCCAGCGCCGCGACGCGCGCGCCGATGTGCACAGCCATCCCGGCGACATCGTCACCGCGCACTTCGACCTCGCCGGCGTGAATACCCACCCGAATCTCGATGCCGAGCACCCGGATCGCGTCGACAAGGGAGTCGGCGCACGCGATCGCGGCGCTCGGGCTGGGGAAGGACGCGACGAATCCGTCACCGGCGGTGTTCACTTCGAAACCGCCGAACCGTTCGAGTTCGTGCCGCACGATGGTGTCGTGGTTGTCCAGCAGGTCCCGCCACCGGCCGTCGCCGAGCACGGCGGCGCGTTCGGTCGAGCCGACGATGTCGGTGAACATGATGGTGGTCAGCACCCGCTCGGCGCCAAATCCGCCCCGCACACCGGTGACGAACTCCTCGATCTCGTCGAGCATCGGCGCGGTGTCGTCGGTCCAGTAGAGCGCATCTGCCCCAGGCAGCTCGATGAGGTGTGCTCCAGTGATGTGTTCGGCGATATACCGGCCGTTGTCGATTGGGCAGAACGCCGAATCCCTGCGGTGTAAGACCAGCGTCGGCGCGGTGATCCGCGCCAGCGTGTCACGGACATCGCAATGCCGGACGGTCAGGATGATGGCGCGGGCCATGCTGGGTGAGGCCGCCCGGTTTCCGGCCATGTCCCACCACGAGCGGAAGGCGTTGTCGTTGACCTTGCTGGGCGCGATGAAACCGAGCATGTCGAAGCCCTGGTCGACGGCATCCGGCTCCATCGCCACCGTCGTGTAGAGGTCTTCTTCCTCGACTATCTCGAACCCCATCGGATAGTCGGGAGCGCGAAGCGTCCGGGCCGCCCCGTTGACGATCACGAGGTTGCTCACCCGCTCCGGGTAGTCGGCCGCCAAGATCAGTCCGGTCATCGAGGCGAACCCGGGGGCGAAAATGGTCGCCCGCTCGCATCCGATCGTATCCAGCACCGCGATGGCGTCTTTTGCCCAGAACTTAGGCCCGATCACGTCAAGCGAAACGCGTGACGACATGCCGACCCCGCGCTGGTCGAGCCGGATCACCCGGCCGAAGGATGCCAGCCGCCGGTGAAAGCGGTACATCGACGGCTCGGCGTCGATGGTGTCGATCGGGATGGACGGGCCCGGCAGCACCAGCATATCGGTCGGCCCGTCGCCTAATACCTGGTAGGCGATGTCGACCTCGCCGCAACTGGCGTAGCGAGTCCGCGGAAACTGCGCCACGACTACAGGCTAGTTCAGGAGGCCGACACGTTTACGAAGACTATGACGCGGTAACCGCATACCGGGCACGCTGCCGAGAG
>NZ_DASXHW010000181.1:0-62006 GCF_036488105.1 Mycobacterium sp.
CCGGTCGTCCCGTTCGTGATGTCGGCGATCGCCTCGTCCATCAACCGCTGCAACGTCGGCCGGTCGAACCCGGCGCACACCGGCTTCCGGGTCGACGGCGGGTACGGGTCGCTCTTGTTCGTCCAGCCGTTCTCGTAGTCGACGCGGATCGCGTTCCGGCATGTCGCTTCGACCGGTGTCGGCTTCGCCTTCGGGGTCACGGTCACGGTCGCTGTGACGGTCGCCGGTGCCGCCTTCGGTGTGCCGCCCCCGCCGCACCCCGCCAGTACCACCGCCGCGAGCACCCCGGCCGCGGCCACCCCAATAGCGTTCTTCATCGCTCCCCCACTCCCCAGTAGACGGCCGATTGTGACACCCCGTGTCCGGCCTTGGCTACCTCAGGTCAGGTCGACGCCGTAATGCAGCACGTACTCCGGGCCCGGCACGATGACCCGCGATGCCTCGACCGGCCGGTCCCCCACCAGGAACACGCGCACCACATCGAACACCGGGGCCGCGGTCTCCATGCGCAGCGCGCGCCGCTCCTCGTCCCGCGGCGCCCGGGTACGGACCTCCTCGTCCACCCACGTCGCCACCAGGCCGAGCGAGTGGAGCTCGGCGATCGTGCCGCCCGGCCATGGCTGCCGGCCAACCTCCGCCACCGGGGTGCCGCCTGCGATGTCCCACGGGATCGCCGACCGTTGCAGCTGCACCGGGCGGCCCTTCACGTACTTCGTGAAACGGCGCCGCAGAATGTCGGTGCCCTCTGGTACACGCAGCCGACGCGCATCCTCCGCTGTTGCTGGTTCCTTCGCGACCTCGACGTCGACCGTGTAGTCCTGCCAGCCGATCCCGTGGTCGGCGGTGAACGCTGACCGGAGCGGGTGGTCGCCTCCGCGACGCAGGACCTCGAGTTCTTCGACGTACCGGGCGGCGGCCATGCGGCGTTGCATCGGCGCTTCGGCGACGCGGGTCGCGGTGCCTTGCCGGCGGACGACGAGTCCGTCGTTGATGAGTTGGTCGATGCCGCGGCGGATCTGCTCGCGGGACATGCCGGTTGCGTCTTTCATCTGCTTCTCGGAGGGGATCTCTTCGCCTGGGGTGAGGCGGCCGTCGTCGATCGCTTCTCGGATCCGCGCTGCGAGCTGCTGGTACTTGGGTAGCTGCGCGTGGGGGTCGATCAGCGCGGTGAGGTCGATCGGCATGCACAGATCGTAGCCGAGTGTCGCGACACACTGCGGGATGTTGACATGTTGCCTTGTCTAGACGAGTGACGTACCGTTGTTGACTACGCGCGCGCAGTACGTGCGGGCGCGGGAGAGAACGGGGTCACGAATGGCGAACGAGCAGAAGCTCAAGCTCACGCTGAAGAACGTCGTCACCGACCGCGAGTGGAAGTACAAGCCGATGACCGTCACCGCAGACCCCGACGACCACCGGGCACTCCGCGGCCACATGGAAACCATGGCCCGCGACCTCGACCGACGCTCCGGCCGTGGCTGGCTCAGCGACTACACCGCCACCGTCGAGGTGGTCGACCAGTCCTGGCGGAAACCCTTCACCATCTCCGGTGGGAACTGATGGCCGCCGACACCGTGACCCCTCTCGACCGTGGACTCGACCCGCACCAGGTGCGGCTGTCCCGCCTGCAACAGAAAGCGAAGAAGAGCCGCGCCGCCTTCGTCATCAAGTTCGCTCGCGCCCACTCCGCCCGCGAAAAGTTCGACATCGCCGCCGACTACATGCGCAGCATCACGAACAATCCAGGCGTCGAGCACAGCCAGGCGCAAGACGCTCTGGAGCAACTCGCGCGGCTGATGATCGATCGGACGGACCAGCTCGCCAAGACCATCCGGAGGATCCGATGAGCGCCCCGGAGCACGTTGCCTCAGTCACCCAACTCCCCGTCCGGGCGCTTGGTACCACTCCCCCGGTGCCGTCGCCTGCCGTGGCCGACGTGCCGCGGGAGCCGATCATCACCCTCGACGCGGTAAAGGACGCGATCCAGCCGCCTGACATCTGGTCCGACCGGCGACCGTCGCTGCGCGAGATCTGGCTGTACGGGGTGTACGGACGCTGGACCCGAGCGAAGGGTCCGGTCCGGATCGCCGGCGCGGTCTACGCCACGGTCATTGCTCTGCCGATCCACGCGCTCGCCTACATCTTCTGCTGGCTCGCTGAACGCCCCGCTCGATTCTTCGTCGTCGCGACCGTCGCGGCGTTGACCATGCTCGCTCTCTGAAAGGAAGTCACATGGGTCTCACGTTGGGAGGTATCGCAGCGATCTCCCTCGTCATTGCTATCGGCCTGATGGTCGTCGGGATCGCCAAGCAAGCCGTCGTCTACCTGATGCTGATCGCCGGACTCGGCCTGTCCGGTCTGATCGGCGTAGCGCTCGGCCGGATCATGGGCAGCGCGGTGAAGGGCACCGCGACCGCTGGCGACGCCGTGCTCGGGGCAGGCGGCCTCGGCACGCTCGTGCTGTTCGCGTTCCTGTCCACCCTGCTGGTCCCCCGGCTCAAGCCGCGCAGTAACCCGCCGACCAAGTGGACGAAGTGGATCGCACTGTCCTACGGCTCGGTCATGGTCGCCACGGGCGGCATCGTCTCCGCGCTCATGGGTCTGCAACAGAACGTCGTGACGCAGGCCGCGAGCGCGCTCATGTCGGCCGCCACCGCGATCGTCGGAGGGTTCTGACCTCATGCTGAAGCGCGTCATTCTGTTCGGGGGTGCCCTCGTCGTCGCGGTGGCTGCGGGCTGGGCGTCGTTCGCGACGCTCGCAGCGCTGGCCAAGGCGACGCAGTGGCCGGGCGGGTACTTCCTGCTGCCGACCAGCATCGACGTGCTCGGCGCTCTCGCCTGCTACGTGTGGCTGACAAAGTCGTTCCCGCAGGACGCCCGCCGGTTCGCCCGGTGGACGACGCTGTTCGTGATCGCTGCGTCGGTGGTCGGCAACGGCATCGGGCACCTGGTGTCGTTCGGGAAGCTGACCCCGTCTGTCCTGTTGATCGTCCTGGTCGGCGCCGTCCCGCCCTCGTCGCTGGCCGCCCTGATCCACCTGATCGTCCTGGCGACCTCGACCCCGGTCCCGGCGAAGCAGGTCCGGAAGACCGAGCCGGCCCGTCCTCAAGCCAAGACCGAGCCGCCGGCGGTTCCGGCCAAGCCGTCCTCGCCCCCGAAGAAGACGGCCGTCCCGAAGCCGAGTCCGGTGAAGTCCGGTCCGGAGTCCGGTCCGGTCGTGGATGACGTCCTGATGCAGCGTGCGCGGCATGCGGACCGGACCTACCAGGAGAAGAACAACGGCAGCCCGATCACGCGGGACGCGCTGAAGGCTGAGCTGAAGATCGGGACGGGCAAGGCGACTGACCTGCTCGACGCCCTGAAGAAGGAGAGGGAGGTGGCGTGATGGAGATCGTGATCATCGTCGCGATCTGGTCGGTCATCGTGAAGCGCGGTGTGGAGGACATCCTGCACACCGCGCGCGGCGGGACCCCGCACCGGTATGAGGCGGCGAGGGCGCGGCGTTCGTCAGGTGCCGCAGGGCGGTACTGGAGTACGTTGCGCGACGACACTTTCGAAGACCTGCTGCGGAAGCACAGCGAGCGGCGCGACCGTCGCCTCGCTGGGGGGTCGCCGAAGGTGGATCGTCCACGGGGTGCAGCGACCCAGTACTTCGCCGGCCTGTTGCAGGACGGGCGTCGCGGGGCGCGCCGGTCCTGGGACGGGGCGTGGGTGAGGCGGGACGAGAAGCGCCGCGCGAAGTCGACTCGTCCTCGTCCTGGTCAGGAGACGGTCCCGGGCGTAGTCGTCCCGAACGCTCCGTCTGAGGACGGGACGCAGGACGGTGCTCAGGACGAGAGCCAGGACCGTCCTCAGGACGACACGGGACCTGCCCCCCACGTCGTCCCGACCGAGGGCGGCAGGACGGACCTGCGATTCGGGGACGACCCGACCGACCCGACCGGGACGAAGCTGTGCCCGGAATGCGGCGGGACCGTCCTCGTCGACGGCGAGATCTGCCTGTCCTGCCGCGACCGGCAAGAGCAACGCAACCAGCACTACGACAACCAGACCATCACCACCCCGGAGGGCGGCGAACAGGGCTCGCCCGACACCCAGGAAGGACCCACCACCATGACCGCAACCAACATCGAGGTCGTCGGACTCGACGGCGCGATCCGCTTCTGCGAGGACTCCGCCCGCGCGTACCGCGCTCAGGCCCAGGCCATCGACAACACCCAGGGCAGCCTCCAGGCGGGCGGCGTGACGGGCATCGCTGTCGACTCGCTGACGCAGGCGATGGACCAGGCGAACGCAGCCGCGACCCAGATGGACGCGGCGGCTGCCGAGTTCGTGAAGCACAAGCAGGTCCAGGAGGCGTACAACGCGAACCAGGGTGCCGGCGACCGGGACTTCATCCTCGCCGGGCAGTGAGCGCACGTCGAGCGCCTCGGGTCCGGTTGGTCCGGTCCGGGGCGCTTGACATGTACCGAAAGTCTCGCGTACGCGCGGGCGCGCGCGAAGGCGCCTTGAAGGCGTCAGATCGAGTTCCGCCCGGACCGGACTCCACCGGACCGGACTTAGGTAGGGAGAGGAGCACTCGATGAGTAGGAGGGCGACGAGGGAAGGGCAGCGGCTGGCCGAGGATGTGGCAGCCAAGGTGTATGCCGCGAGTGAGGCAGCGAGGCGGCGGCCACTGAGCCGGGCCGAGGCGAAGCAGATCAAGGCGGACCTCGCCCGGGAGCAGGAGGAGCGGCGAGCGACCAGCATGCGGGTGCTGTTGAAGCGGCAGTACGCGCCGTGGCTCGCCGGGCTCGGCGTGTTCGCGGTCGGCGCGGTCACCTGGCTGCTCAGCTGGCTCGCGATCAGTCCGATGCTGCCGGTCGCGGTTGCGGCGTTGACCGGGCTGTGTCTCGGCTGGGCGGCGTGGATGATGGGCCACCGGCATCAGCAGTGGCGACGCTCGCTGCACCGCGCCGCGATCATGTCTGCCGGCTGGCTGCTGATGGCCGCGATCACAGGACCGTCCTGGTCTGTCGTCCTCGTGTGGGCCGTCCTCGTCGTCCTCTCGTCCTCGTCCTGGTGGAAGGCCAACCGGATCCCGTACCCGACCGCGCCGTCCCCGCAGCCCGTCCCCGAGACGAAGCAGGCGTCGATCGAGATGCTGTGGGACGAACACCTCGGCGCGCCCGGCGCCGTCCTTCAAGGGAGCGTCCTCTCGGGACGGGACGATTCCAAGACGAACTGCGAGTCGTACGTGGTGAACCTTCGTCCTGGGAAGCAGACGATCACCGGGACGATCGCGCATCTCGAGCTCATCTCGAGCGGGCTACATACTCCGGTGGAGAATCTCGTCCTCGAGCCGCATGAGGACCGCAGCCCGACCCACGCGAAGCTGACCGTTGTCCGGAAGTCGCCGATTGAGAAGACGATGGAGTACTCCGGTGCGCGGCTCGTCGGAGACCAGCGGCATGTGATCGAGGTCGGCCCGTACGGCGACGGTGACGGGTGGGCGCGGTGGCGGATGTGGGAGCCGGGCGAGCAGCCGATGACTGGCTCGTGGCTGTCGGGGTGCGTGATCGCCGGTACCGGGATCGGGAAGTCGCGGCTGATGGAGCTGCTGGCGGCCGGCTACATGGCGTCGGGTTCGGCGGTCGTGTGGTTCGTGGATCCGCAGGGCGGTGCGTCGAGCCCGGCGCTCCAGGAGTACGCCGACTGGTATGTGTCGTCCGAGGGGGTCGGTCGGATGCTCGGTGCGTTGGAGGCGATCGCGAAGGCGCGGGAGGCTCAGAACGCGCTGAAGAAGTGGTCGCGGTTCGACCCGACGCCGGAGCGTCCCGGGATCGTCGTGTTCCTCGACGAGTGCCATGTGACGATCGAGAAGTACGCGAAGCGGCTGGAGGACTTGGCGCGGAAGACGCAGAAGGTCGGGATCGGGTTCGTCGGCCTGACGCAGGGTGCGTCGCTGGAGTCGCTCGGGAAGGACATCCTGCGGGCGTGTCTGACGGCGAATCTGATTGTGATGAAGACAGGGTCGAACCAGACGAAGAACCTGCTGCCCGGTCTCACGGTGAACCCGGAGATGCTGCCGAAGATCGCCGGGTTCGGCTACACGATCGGCGACCCGAAGGACGGCACGCGGACGGCGCCGTTCCGGTCGGAGTATGTGGCGGAGCCGGAGCGATGGTTCCAGCAGTACCGGATGCCGAGGTTGGACGCGCTGTCGGCGAACGCCGCGGGCGACGTGTACCAACTGCGCAGCGAGGCCGCGGCCGAGGAGCAGGAGAAGAATCGTCGGTGGGTCGAGCAGCTGGAGTCTGGTGAGGGCGTCCAGCCCACGCTGGACGAGGCCGACGACGACGTGCAGGACGAGCCGGCGCAGGGTGGCGCGTTCCAGGTGGCGGCGTTCCCGTCCGCTCCCCGCCCGCAGGACAAGCCTCCGGCGCAGCGGATCATCGCGCTGGTCGCGCAGGGTGTGACGCGGACGAAGGAGATCGAGGAGGCGATCGGGTTGAAGTCGTCGCAGACTGCGGCTCTGCTGCGGAAGCTGGTGGACGAGGAGCACCTGGAGCAGCCGACGCGTGGCGTGTACGCGATCGCGGGCAGCGCGTCGGTCCCGGAGCGGTGAGATTTGTCTAGGGCGAGATTGACTTGATTGTCTAGGGCGGGGTAGACTACTCTCATGAAGCGGCGGGAAGTGATCAAGCGGATCAGCAAGCAGGCCAAGGTCGACGGCGTTGCCTTCGACCTGAAGCGCGAAGGCGCAAACCACAGCGTCTACGACGTCGGTGGCTGCATGATCCCGATCCCCCGCCACAACGAGATCGGTGACAGGACAGCCGAAGGCATCTTCAAAGAGTGCGAGCCCGTACTAGGAAAGGACTGGTGGCGATGAGCACCTACCACGCGAACGTCGAACGCGACGGCAAGTTCTGGCTCATCCACGTTCCGGAGGTGGACCGAGTCACCCAGGCTCGCCACGTCCGCGAGATCGAACGCATGGCCCGCGATCTCGTCGCAACAATGGAGGACGTCGAACCTGGCTCGTTCGATCTCGAGGTGTCGATCGACCTGCCGAAGTACGCTCAAGACCACCTGAAGGCATCCCGCGCCTACCGCCATGAAGCTCTCGAGGCGAACCGCCGGTCGGCCGAGGAAGCTCGGATCGCGGCGCGCAGCCTGGCCGAAGATCTGCCGCTGCGTGACGTGGCCGAACTGCTCGGCGTCTCACACCAGCGGGTCCACCAGCTCGTCAACTCCTGACCCCAGACGCAACAAAGAGCCCCCCACCTCCGGAGAGGTGGGGGGCGCTCTTGTTCGCTGGGGTACCGGCCTGCGGCGGCGAGCTCCCAGGAGCTTCTACGTGCGGGCGGCCTGGATCTGGATGGCGTACCCGATGACCCACAGCGCGAGGCCGAGGGCGGGCAGCTTGAGGTCAGAGTCGAACGTGCCGCCGATGAACGCCGCGAGAGCTGCGATCATCAGCGCCAGGAACAGGCCGCGCATGGTCAGGCCGCGCCGGGATCAGCCGGGGTAGGCGCGGCCGGAGCCGGATCGGCCGGCTTGGAGTCGGCTGCGAGCCACGGCGCGTACCGGTGCAGGAAGTCGTTCACCTGCGGCAACGCCAGCACCCGGGTGACACCGGCGGCGATACCGAGCCCGGTCGCGGCCCAACCGGTAGCGACAGAAGGGTCATGGTGGGTGGCGGCCTGGTAGACGAGCGGCGACATGGCCGCGGCACCGACGATGACAGCGAACGCGGTACGGGCGGTGGCCCGCCACGGATACTTCGACTGGGTAGACATAGTCACCTTTCAGCGGTTGGTGGTGGTCACTGGCCCGGGTCCGCCATCGTCGCGGGCTGGTTGTCCAGCGCAGCGGCGACATCGGCGGTCAGGTTGGCCTGGAGCTTGTCCAGCTCCGCCTGCCGCTCCGTGTCGGTGGTGGAGTCGGTCTGCCGGGTGAAGGCGTTCACGGCGACGGCGTACTTCTGGACGATCTTGCCGACCTCGGTGATGACGCGGTTCGAGTGCTGCCGGGTGTTGTCCTGGATCTGGATCGTGCACGCCTTCTGGTAGGCGAGGATGCTCTGTACGTCGGCCATGGTGAGTTCTCCTGTCGATGTGCCGGGTGTGCTGTTGCTGCCCCGCGTCTTGAGGTCGGCGAGGGTCATGTTCGCGATGTTCGCGTCGCGGTTGCCGCCGCCGAACGACTGGCTGAACTGCCAGATATCCGGCCCGGATCCCCAGTTGTTCTGCGTCGGGTAGCCGGTGATGGCGTCCGGCCACGCGGTCTTGCCGTCGTAGGCGGACGGGTACTCCGGGTACCACCAGGCGGCGTAGTGCGACCGCAGGTTCAGGGTCGAGTTGTTGCGGATGTAGCCGCTGCCGCAGTACAGGAACGGTTTCCGGCCGGTGGCCTTGGTGACGATGTCCGCCCACTTGGCCAACCAATCGCGCACCGTCAGCATCGGCAGGTTCAGCTGGTTCGCCTCCATGTCCATGCAGGCGATGTCCTCCGGCCCGAAGCCGCCGGCAGCGTTGACGTAGGCCAGGAACGCGTTCGCGTCGTCGGTCGGGTCGTTGTCCGGGTGCGCGAAGTGGTACCCGACCCGCACGAGACCGGCGGCCTTCAGGTTCCGCCAGTTCGCCAGAAACTCGCTGTCCTTGCCGCCTTCAGCCTCGGTGACCTTCGCGGCACCCCAGGTGAGCCCGTACTGCTTCTTCAGCGCACCCCAGTCCACCGTCCCCTGGTAGTGGCTGACGTCGATACCTCTCAACATGTCCTGACCTCATTTCCTGGCTTGCGGCAGAACCGCCGGCGTGCAGGCGGCGTTCGTGGTTTGGGTGGTGTTGTCGGTGTAGGTCACGACCCAGACGCCGGACTGGTCACAGGCCATCGACTGGATCCCGCGGCCGTCCGCACCGTTCGTGCCGTTGGTCCCATCGGTTCCGTTGGTGCCGTCCTTGCCGTCGGCCCCGTTCGTTCCGTCCTTGCCGTCCTGGCCGGCTGTGCCGAGGCACGGCTTGGAGTCCTGCGCGCAGTACGCCGCCAGGGCCGTCTTCGCGGCGGTGAGCAGGTCGGCATCTGTGACCGGTGGAGCGTCCTTGCCGTCGTCGCCCTTCGTGCCCGGCTTACCGGTCGTGCCGGCAGGCCCGACACACTTCCCGTTCGCGCAGTACGCGGCCACAGCAGATACCGCGGCGGCATGTACCTGTGTCGCGGACGGTGAGACGCCGTCCTTCGGTTTCGGCACCAGGTTCGCGGCGACCCGTGCGACCTGGTTGACCTCGGCCGCCGTGATCGTGACGTGCTGCTTGGACAGTTCCTCGGTGACGATCGTGCGCACGTCGTCGGCGCCGATCCCCTTGATCGTTGGAGGCGCAACGGTCGGCGTACCACCGAGTGCCTTCACCTGCGCAGCCAGCGCGGCACTGTCGCGCTTGGACTGCTCGAGCTGGTTCCAGAAGAACGCCCCACCAGCTACGACCGCGGCGAGTACAGCGGAGCACAGCAACGCGAGGATCACCGCGGTCAGGTCATGTCGGCGCCGTTGTGACGGTGACTCAGACATCAATCAGCCCTTCAGGAACGCGGCAAGGACGATCGCCACGAGGATCGGGAACACGAGCGCCGTCAGCACCGCGAACAGTGCCTGGCGTCGGTTGGTCGCAGCACGGTTGTCCGCCTCGTGCTTCTCCTGCGCGCGCTTGTCACGCTCGGCCTTGAGGTCCGAGGCGAGATCCGTGATGTCCTTCTCGTTCTCGCGGATCCTGAGTTCCATCAATTCCCGCTCGGCCTTCCACACCTCGACGGTGAGGACCTCGCGCCGGAACTGGGCGAAGTCCTTTCGGAACTCGCCGATGAGGCGGGCGACCTCGCCGATGGTTGGTTCGTCAGCCACGTCAGCCCCCAGCGACGCTGTAGGGGCGGACCCGGAGATTTCCGGACCCGCCAGTACGTTCCCCCTGGATCTCGATCAGTACGTAGTCGTCCCAGCCGCCCGGCAATGCGAGCGACCACGCCGCCGCGTACGAGTCGCCGTCGGCGATCGCGGTGGGGGCATGGAGTTCCGTCGAGGTGCCTGAGATCACGGCCCTGACCGAGCCGGTGGTGCCGGCGTCGCAGGTGGCCTGGAACCGGACTTCCCAGGTCGCGTTCTGTCGGCGGCCGGCCAGCGTGAACGCCTCGACCCAGGACGCAGACGTGACCGTGGTGGCGGCGCCGGGGCTGGTCGGTGTGGCCGAGAGCCGCGGTTTCAGGATCCCCGATCCGGCGTCGATGTCGGCGCCGAAGATCAGGTTCCCGAGCGGGTCATGGAGCTGCGTGCTCGGGTCACCGCCCGACGTCGCGAGCAGGGCGCGGAGCCGAGCCATGTCCGACTCGAGCGCCTTCAACCGTTGAGCGATGGTGCGGTTGTCGAGGGGTACCCCCATCAGGCTGCCTCCAGGTACGGGTTCCACAGCACCGGCGTGTAGGTGTCGTTCGGGATGTCCAGGGAGATGCCGATGACGCGGATCGTTTCCTGGTGGCCGTCCGGGTGCCTGGGTGATGGCGGGTCTTCGCCTGGTTTTGGGGCGGACACGAACCAGGTGGCGTTGTCGCCGAGCTCGAGGTCGCGCCGGTACTGCGGCCCGTAGGTGAGGGACACCTTGACCGAGTTGGTGATCTGTCCGCGGGCCCGCCATTTCAGGGCGGCTTGGGCGGCGCCGGTCAGTCCGGCGATGTTGAGGTCGCCGGACGGGGTGACGAGTTGTTCCCACCGTGGCCAGCCCTGTTGGGTGATCGCGGTGTTGTCGCGGGCTGCGGGTGCGGCGCCGCCGGCGGAGTTGAGGGCGATGACGTAGTTGGCGCCGTGGCCTTCGCTGAAGTCGTCGTCGACCTCGTATGAGTTGATGCAGCCGGGGAAGTCGAACCGGGCGTTCGGGGTGCCGGACCAGCCGAGTTGGGTGCGGGCCACGAATACGAGGTCCACCGAGGTGCGGGAGGCGTCGGTCCACTGGGCCTTGATGGTCCACTCGGGGCCGCCGTCCATGGCCGCCAGGTCTTGCAGCGCCTGCAGCACGGTCTTGTTTTCGGTGGCGAGGAACCGGACCGCGCGCAACGTGGGGCAGTCGACGTCGAGGATGAAGTCGAGCCCTTCGGCGGCGGCGTCGCCGAGCAGGTCGGTGATGATCTTCCCGTCGGTCTCCCCGGGCCCGGCGCTGTAGGTGTGGGTGCCGACGTGGCGCCGGTTCAGGTACGACGCGATGGTGGAGCAGTTCAGTTGGGCGTCTGTGGCCGAGCCGGCCTGACGGAGGACGATGATGCCGGCCCACAGGATGTCGCTGGTGGAGTCGCCTTTGTACTCGCGTTCGACGATGACCATGGTGCGGCCCGGGGTGGTGACGCCGATGAAGTCGCCGCACATCTTGAGTGCGTCGTACTGGTCGCAGGCGAACTGTGCGGTCGACACGTCCCCGATCCGTTCCGGCAGTTCCCCGGACGGGCGCAGCGGCAACTGGGCGATCTTGTTGCCGGTGCGCAGGTCGCAAACCCAGTACCGGTAGACCGCGGTCGGCAGCGGCGGTTCCGTTGTCACGGTGTCTCGTTGGCGGGCCGGAACCGCAGGGTGATCGCGAGCGTGTCGCCGGTGTCCGGGACCGGCCCGGCGGGACCGAGCCGCACCCCTGCTTCGGAGACGGCCGCGAACGAGGCGGGCTGGCCGAGGGTGACGGCGTTGCGGGTCAGGCATGCCCCGGCGGACACGTCGTTGAAGGCGGTCCGGCCGACCGATCCGATCGCCCAGTCTGAGGCTGCGGCGACGGGCATGGTCCAGGCCCAGAGTCCGGCGCCGACGACGAACGCGGTGCCGTACGTGTACTTCCAGAACGCGTCGACCATGCCGCCGCTGATGCGGTAGGCGCCTGCCTCGACGCCGTTGCCGCGCTGCGGGTCCTGGGTGGTGCCCGTCCATGACGGGACCCAGTTCGTCCAGACCGACGACATGATGTTGCGCCACGCGGACGAGTGGAACACTTCGAGGACCCCGGTGGACCGGTTGTAGATCACGGCGCCGGGGCGCGGGTTGGACGGCCGGGCGGCGATGTCGAGGATGCCGCCGGCCGCTGCGTAGCCGACCAGGTTCGCGTTCGCTGTGAACGCGGGTGAGGCGCCGCCTGCCGCGGGCACGTTGAAGGTGCCGAGCCGGATCCCGACACCGGTGAACGCCGGGGCCGAGCCGGAGCCGGGGGTGCCGGTGGTGAGGACGATGTCGGCGCCTCGGAGTCCGGAGCCGTCGGCTTCGTGGTCGTAGATCTTGACGTCGAGTGCGTCGATCCGGCTGAGGGTGGCGTGCGCGGCCGCGAGGGTCTTCGACAGTTCGCTCGAGCCGCCGGGGAACGCTGCCCGGTAGACGCCCAGCGACGCCAGCGTCTGCACGACGACGGTCAGCGGGGCGATGGTCACGGAGCTGCCGGTGTTCGTTACGGCGCCGCCGCGGACTCCGCCCATGACGACGTCGGTGGTGTCGCGCAGGAACAGGCTGGTGTCGGTCAGCCGCCACTCGGTCGCGGTCAGCTCGGGGCCGCTAGACCCGGCGTCGTAAGTGATGCCGATGAGGTCACGCATCAGTCTGTTCTCCCTACTGGTACGTGTCGGAAAAGGCGAGGTCTGCGGTGCCGGAGCCGCCGGCTGAGCGGAACGCGATGTTGTTGCCTCCGGGCTCGATCTCCAACGTGCCGCCGCCTCCGGTCGAGACCTTCCCGGTGCGCAGCGCGGTGCCTTGCAGCAGCGCGACGAGCGGGTAGCGGAGGTACAGGACGACGAACTCGCCTGCCGCGAGGGCGTCGTTGTAGGTGACCCACTGGCCGGTGTCGACGTTCCGGATCGTCGGCGACTGCAACGGCCCGGTGAACGTCACGGTGATCGGCGCCGGCATGTTGCCTTCGTTCGGCGCGTAGACGTCGCCCGACAGGGTGGTGCCGGTGAACCGGAGCGGGAACCGGACCGGGAACTGGACGCCACCGGTCGTGGCGGGCAGGCCGAGTGTGATGGTGCGGTCGGTGCCGTAGCGGCGCGGGTCCGGGCATTTCAGTTCGGCTTGCCATGTCGACTGGGTGTCGGTGTCGTCGGCGACGGCCATGTCTCCGGAGCGTTGCGCCTGCACCTTGAGCGGGATCGCGTCGACGACGGTCAGGTCGAACAGGGCGAGGCCGAGTGCCGCGGTGAGGCGATGCTCGGCGTGCTGCCGCAGTTCCCGTGTCGGCGCCTGGATCCGGCCGGTGAGTTGCAGTGTGCGTGCGTTCAGTTTCGGGTTCGGTGCGGGCGATTCGCCGTGGTCTCCTTCGCGGGACTGGCCTGCTGTCTTCGACCCGGGCGACCCCCAGCCGTCGAGGGTGGCGCACGTCATGAGTACCCCGTCTGTGTCGGGGTCGCCGTTGAGGGTGATGCCGTTCGGCAGGTGGAGTTCGGTCTCATCTGGGAACGGCATCGTCAGCTCCTCGCCGCGAACTCGGCCTTCGCGTTGGCGCGAGACGCGATCAGATCGGCCTCAGCCATCGAGACGCCTTGGAAGGTGTTGTACTGGTTCACGACCTTCTGCACGCCCGGCTGCTGCTGGTGCATGACGTACCGGTTCGGTTCGACCCAGCCGCGCTGGACGCCCATGCGCAGCACCTCGGGACCTTCCTCACCGACCACGTAGTCCTTGCCGGGAAGGGTCGAGCCGCCCTTGGCGCGGCGCCCGGTGACCTGTGCGCCGTACTGGGCTGTCGCCGACCCGGCGCCGATCTGGTTCGCCTGGTTCTCGAGAGCCCACTGCGCCTTGTTCAGCGAGTTGATCAGGGCAAGGCCGCCGCTCAGGATCGCCTGCGCGACGTCGGTTCCCCCGGACGCGCCCTTGCCGACGATCTGCTGAATCAGGCCCTCGTCGAGCCCGGCCTTCCGCAGTTTCGTGACCAGCGTGTTGAACTTCGCGAGGTCCGCGCCCTGCGCCTGGAGATCGGACAGGAGTCCCTTGCCGGTCAGTGACTTCTGGAACAGGTCGCCGATGTTCGCGCCCTGCTGCAGGCTGTCGGAGATCTGCTGAGCGAACTGGACCGCGGCCTTCTGCTGCTCGATGAGGGCCTGGATCGACGCCTTGTGCGCCTCGTTCGCTTTCGTGGCCGCGTCGACCTTCACCTTGTATGCCGCGTCGGCCGCGGACGATGCCTTGGTCGCTGCGGTGGCCTTGTTCTTCGCGGCGTACAGCTCGTCCTGGAGCTCGATGAGCTTCTTCTGCTCGGCCGCGACCCGCTTGTCCTCGGCTGCCTGGCCCGCCTTGGTGGTCTGCTTGGGTGCGCGGGCGGCGGCGACGGCGCGCTGCTGCAGCGTGATCGCACGCTGGATCGCGGCGACCTGAGCCTTCGCGGCAGCCTCGGCCTTCTGTGCCTGGAGGGCTGCGTCGCGGGGCGCGATCGTGGCCCGGTTCGCCCGGTTCGCTGCCGCCAACGTGCCGCTGTAGTTGATCCCGGCGAGCGGGTTGAATGGGATGTTCAGCTGGCTCAGGATGTAGCTGATGTCGACGAGCTGCCCGGAGCCGGGCAGGATCCCGCCGGAGGCGAACGACTTCACCATGCTCATGCCGAACTTGTTCGCGACCTGGCCGAGGATCTTCTCTGACCGGTCCCGCTTCGACGGGGCGAGCGGAATGAACGCTTCGCCGCCGGTCTCCTGTTCGGCCCACTGCACCATGCCGCGGCCCTTGCCGGGGGCAATCGTCGCCTGCTGGGGCAGCTTGCCGTCGGCGTAGGACGGGATGACGCCGTACGGGTAGAACCCGCCGTTGGCGTTCACCTTGGGCGCCGGGACCCGGACGCCGACATCCTTGTGCGTCGTGGTCTCGACGAGGTTCTTGTACGTGTTGACGGTGATGGCGACCGTCTTTGATGCGGGCACTCCGGCCAGGGCGTCCTTTGCCGTCTTGATCCCGGCGAGCAGGTTGTCGATCTTGGCTTCGAGCTTCGCGCGCTGCGTCGCGGTTAGCTTCGGGTCCTTCAGCCTTTCCCGGGCGGTTGCAAGCTTGGCCTCGAGGTCGGTGATGTTCGCCTGCAGCCGTGCCGTGCGAGTGACGTTCGGGATCGCGATCAGCGAGGCCGCCATCGCCTCGGCCTCGGCCTTGCCGTAGTGCATCTGCTCGGCCAGCTTGATGAAGCTCCGCTGCGACGCCTCCGCGAACCCGGCAGCCTTGACTGTCCCGTCGCCGCCCTTGAGCATCGCGTCCCGCTGCGCGGTCGCTGCTGCGGCGAGCTGCAGGAGCGCGGTCTTGTTGTCGCGGCCCTTCTGTGTATTGATGTCGTGCGTTGCGCCGTTCGCCTTGATCGCCGCAGTCGTGTCGTCGAGGGCCTGCTGGTAGGAGATCTGCGCACCGGCCAGGGTCTGCAAGATGCCCGACTCGCGGTTCAGCGCGTCGACCGCCTTCTGCGTGGCGGCTGCCTGACGGTCGTACGCGCCCGCGAGCAGAGCCGCAGCAGTGTTCGCCTCGTGGGTTGCGTGGGCGTTGTGTAGCGCAGCGGCAGCGTGGGCCTGATGCTCGGCGGCGGCCTTGGCCAGGCTGTCTGCAAGCTTGCTCGTGGATGCCGCCGACTGGTCCGCCTGCGGGATGTAGATGCCGAGTCTCCCGGCCAGCCAGCGCGTGCCGTCGCCGACGCCGCCGAGCACCTTGGCGAGACCTTCGATCGGGCCAAGCACAAGAAAGACAGCGGCGCGCAGCGTGCCCATCAGGGCAGTGACGGCAGACACCCCACCGGTCCACCGCTTGAACGCCCCGTCGGCGTCGTTCATGATGCTGAGGAACCTGAGAATGTCAGACACCAGGCCGCCGATACCCTTGGCGAAATCCGCGAGTGCAGTCGGGTTCTTCGAGATGCTCGCCGACAGCTTGGTGAGGCTCGACGACAGCTGCGCGAATACGGAGTTCAGCGCCGGGCCGAGCGAGCCGAGGATCTTGGAGAAGGCACCGGCGAGCGGCTGGATCGCGGGCGCGAGCTTCCCGAGGGCCTGACCGAGCTGGTCACCGAAGCCGGACAGGGCGGGGCCTAGGGTCTTGAACGCGGCAGCCAGTTCCGGCTTCAACTTCGCGAAGGTCCGCTCGGCAACGATCGCCATCGCGGAGAGAGTCGTCTCGAACGGCTTCGCGATCGACCGGGTCTGCGCACCGAGGTCAGCGGTCGTCTTCGCCCAGATCGACTTCACGACCTCGGACTTCGCGGCGAACACGAGCCCGAGCGCGCCCAGACCGGCGCCGAACGCGGTCACGACGCCGCCCGCGAGGACAGCACCCACCGGGGCCGCGACCGACACCGCGGCGGCAAGCAGAGCGGCCAGGATAATAGGGCCGATCACCGGGGTCTTCAACAGGCCGGACAGGCCGGACAGGAAGCCGTTATTGAATCCCGCCACGGCTTCCTCGCCGAGTACCTTGATGCCCCCCGACCCGGCGCCGGTGAACCACTTCGCGATGCCCCGGAGGAAGCCCTTGCCGGAGTCGTCTCCGGCCTTCTCGAACTTCTTCACCGCCCGCTCAGCGGAAGCGAGCGACTCCTCGGCGCTGGCCAGCGCAGTGCCGCCCTTGCCCGACTTCTGAGCGTCGGCGAGCCGCAGTTGGGCGACTCGGAGACGGCCGAGGGCGTTCGCGTGGGCGTCGGTGACCTTGGACGCCTTGTCCATGCTCTTCGACATGCTGTCGACCGAGGTGCCAACGTCCTTGGAGGACTTGCTGAGCTTGTCGAGCTCGCTGCTGGCGCCCTTCGCCGAGTTGCCGATCTGCTTGCCTGCGGCATCAGCGGCCGTGCCGGTCTTGGTGAGCTTCGCGGCGGCGGTGTCGGCCTTCGATCCGAGATCGTCGAAGCCTGTCTTCGAGCCGACGGTCGCGAGCTTCTTGTTGGCGCTGTCTGCGGCCCGCTCGAGGCGGTTGACGGCGGCCGGGGCCTTGACGCCGATGTCTGTGACGAAGTCGCCGATGTCGGCCTTGAGGCGGACGGTGACGGTGCGGTCGGTCACAGGGGCTCACCGCCTCTCAGGGCTCGGGGGTGGGTACTGCCGTGGCGCGCCACAACTGGCCGGCGGGCTTGGCCTGTTTGCGGGCCTCGGTGTCGTTGGCGCCGCCGTCTTTCGCCTGGTGGTAGGCGATGGTTTCGCAGCGGTTGCACTCGTCGTGCTTGACGTCCCAGGCGATGTGCGGGTCGGTGGTTTGGTCGAGCGGGCCGCCGCACTGGGGGCACTCGTTCGCCTTCACCTGGGCGAGCGCGACGAGGTGGTCGCGGTCGCGGTCCGTCCACTCTGGTTCGCGGGTGACGATCGTGTGCCCGGTGTAGTTGCCGTCGGCGTCGAAGTGTTCGTGCCGCTCGGCAGGGACGCGGCCGAGCAGCCGACTCAGGGGTACGCCGTGCGCTATCGCCGATTCGACCTGCTGCCGCTTCGCTGGCGATTCTGCGAGTTGGCGTCGGAGAAAGTCGCTGTCCGGTCGTTCACGTTGCCGGCGACCTGGCAGGCGATGACGCGTTCACCGTTCGACATTTCGGCGATGAGGTCGGCGACGTCCATGTCGATCAGGTTGCCGTCGGCGTCCTCGACCTTCTTCGACGCGGACGCCAGCATGAGAGCGTCCGGGAAGGCGTCGCGGTCGTAGTCGGCGAGCTGGTCGAGTTCGTTGCCTTCGCGCGGCGGGTGCTCTTTGAGGACCTCGTCGTAGTCGGCGGCCTTCAACGCGGTGAACGTGATGATCACCGACGCGGCGTCGGCAGCGGCCTCGGCCTTGGCGACTGCCGTCTCGGCGGCCTTGACGGCCTTGGCGAGCGCTGGGTCGACAGCGACCTTGCCGCCTGCGCGCACGTCGGCCGTGGCGTTAGCTTCGCCGGCGGCCTGCTGCGCGGCGGCCAGTTCCTGTTCGGCGTCCGCGAGGTCCATCGAGAGTTCGTCGGACAGGCAGATCGCCATGCGGCGCGACGCGCGGCCCTTCGTGGACTTCTTGCGGTCCTGCAGCAGCGCGAGCAGCTGCTCCTGGCGTTGGCCCTGATCGGTTTCGGGCATGGGTGTACTCCTGGGCTTGGTGGGCTTGGTGTGTGGGCTCGGTGAGGTGTGGAGGGCAGGCGGCCCAAGCCCGGTACCGCCTGCCCCGTGCAGGGGCTACGAGACGACGGCGATGTTCCGCTGAACGACGCCGGTCACGGCCACGGGCTGCGTCACCGTGATCTTCGCGAACTCGTCGTTGCCGGCGAGCGGCGTCTTGCCCTGGATGCCGAACACGATCGGCCAGATGTCGACCTTCTGCGCCGCGACGAAGTCGATCGTCTCCGCGTCGAGGCCGTACCGGACGACGAGGAACCCGCCGACACCGGACTGGAACAGCTCGTACGCCTTGTTCGTCACGGCCGCGGTCGCGGCCTGCGGGTCGACGATGTAGACGATGTCGTCGATCGCGGGGTTCTCACGACCCAGCGTCTGGAACGTCTGCTTCGACCCGACCCGGCGGTCGTCGCCGCGGTTCTGGTTCGAGTTCGGCTTGAAGTTGCCCTCGGTCAGGAAGAACGAGATGTCGAGGCAGCCGGTCGCGGTGAGGTCGGCGACGGGCGGCGCGGTGACGGAGGTCAGGGTCGGGCAGTAGGCCACCTTGAGGTTGCCTTCGGCCTTGACGCCCGGGGGAATTGTGACAGCCATGGGTCAGTGCTCCTCGGTGGTGACCGTGAGGTCAGGGTTGGTGTCGACCGGCGCTTCGGCCGGACGGTTCAGGGCGGGCTTGGCGGGCAGGAGGTCGCCGCGTTCGTCGACGGCCGGCTCGTCGAGGACGGTCTCGCCTTCACTCCGGGAGTAAGTCGAGTACTCGTGGCCGGTGGCGTCGTCCCGGACGCGTTGCGGTTCAGGCATGGTGGGGCTCCTCAGATGTGGAGGCGGTACATGATCAGCCCGGAGGTCCGGGACGGGGTCACGTTCGTTTCGGTGCGGAACGTGACGTCGGCGAGGGCTTCCTTGAGGCGTGCGCCGCCGGTCGGCCGGGCGCCGGTCAGGGCCGCGCGGATCTTGTCGAGCGCCCACAGGGCACGGGTCTTGTCGCCGCCGACGATGAGGATCCGGGCAGTCCAGACCACGTCGGTGGGGACATGGTTGAGGCGGTCGCTGATCGCCTGCCCGCCGTCGGGGAAGTACACGGCGTAGGGGTGGACGCGGCCGTCCGGGTCGAGAGGCGGATCCTTGGGAAGCTCGGTGTCGAACGTGTTGAGGTGTTCGATGGCCTGCAGCAGCGCGTATGTGGCTTCGTCGACCGGGGTGACCGCGGGCAGGGCGGTCACAGGATCGACTCCGCGACCTTGCCGAGCGCGGCCTCGAACGTCGACTCGTGCGTGTCGGCGGCGGGACCCATGTACGGCTGCGGCCGGTTCCGTTGGGTGCCGTCGTCGTTGTGGGTGCCGTCCTCGACGTACCTGCCGTAGGACGCCGTGGGGCCGATCTCTGCTTCGAGGCCGTGCACGTCCGTGGAGATGGAGCCCTTCAGGGTGCCGGTTTCGACCGGCACGAAAATCTTCGCGGTGGCTTCGATGTCGTGCGCGGTCTTCGAGACGACGAGCGGCGCGGCCTTCTCGACCTTCGCGGCGCCGGCCCCGAGGTCATGCTCGAGGCCGCGGAGTTCGGAGACGTCGAGGTGCATCAGGTCGCCTCCAGGTTGTCGGTGCAGATGGCGGTCCGGTCGAACAGCAGCGACCCGCGTTGGATGTCGATGACGCGCAGTTCGCGGCCGACGAGGGTCGGGTCACTGCTCGCGTTGACGGTTCCGACGTCGTACTTCGCGAGGTCCATCTCGACGGGCCCGGACACCTGGTAGCGGTGGGTGGTGATCTGCTCGGCTGCCGCTACCGCAGTAGGGGCGTTGCCTCGCTCGTGGTTCTGGAGACGGACCGGGCCTGAGTAGACGGTGATGCGCGGCTGGCTGGTCGACCCGGTGGCCGGGTCGTGGACGGGTGCGCCGTTGGCTCGGGTGAACGTGATCGTCGCCGTCCACGTCGTCTCCAGCACGGGCCGGTGGTGTGCTTCCCATCTGGCCGGGACGACAGGCGTGCGGGGGCGTGGCATCAGAACCACCAGCCGGGTCGGTGCGGGTACGGCTCGTACTCGGCGATCTCGAACCCGGTGTCGGTGCCTTCTTCGCCGTCGTCGGCCTGCCTGCGCAACTCGGTGGCCTGCGCACGGAGCGCGGCGGCGACCGCGGGCCCGTCGGTTTGGAGGTCCTGGGTGCGGATCTTCTTCGACACCATGGCCTCGTTGGACGCGATCGTGTCCAGGGCCTGTGCCGCGGACCTGCGTACCGACTGGGCGTTGAGGGTGAGGAAGTCTTCGATCTCGCTGGTGGAGAAGAACCTGTTGCCCGGGTCGGTGTCGGAGATCAGCAGCCGCACCTGCCGCTGCTCCGGGGTCGGTGGCGGCGGCGGTTCGGCTTCGAACGTGTCGACTTGGGAGCCGGCGCCTGTGCCGGTGGTGGTCCAGGTGACGTACCAGACCCCCGGGACGCTGATCGGGGTCTGCACGGTCCAGGTCGCTCCCCCATCTGCGCTGACCGGGGTCGGGGTGGTTTCGGTGCCGTCCGGTGCCCGTACCACGGCGGTCGCGCCGGTGGTGCCGTCGAACGGGGCGACAGTGAGCGTAGAGATGGCGATGTCGCCGACGTCATACGCCATGGGTGGCCTCCAGACGGCTCGATGGTGCGTTGGTCGCGGCGAGTACGGCGGATGGCGTGTTGGTTGCGGTGAGCATCGGCTCGTGGGCCGGGCCGCCCGATGACGGCGAGGCAAGCCGGAGCGTCCCGGCACCAGACAACGCGAGCCGGGCGGCGACGCCTGGGCTGCCCGCCGCGGTGAGGGCGCCTGCACCGGTGAACGCGACCTGGCCGGTCGCGGACGGTTCGCCGGTCGGGGCGAGCCCACCGGAGCCAGTGAGTGCCGTACCGCCTTGCGCAGCGGGCTTTCCAGCTGCGGTGAGGGTGCCGCTGCCGGTGAGTGCGAGGCTGCCGGAGTGTGTCTCGGGGGGTGTGCCTAGCGAGAAGTCGAACCCAGGCGGATCGTCGCCGGTGATGACGGTCGTACCGGTGACGGAGGTCTGGTCGGCTGTGCCTGCGGTGGACAGGTCAGCGACCGGGGTTGCCGTGGTTGCCTGGTCGAACAGCCAGAACGCGGACGGGTTCGCGGTCGCCCAATTGGCGGCGGCGTCTTTCAGTCCGGCGGCTTCGATCGCAGCGTCGCCGGTGGTGTCCGAGGCCCAAGGGAGACTGTTCGACCACAGCGCGCGGGCAGCGACCCGGCCGCCGAAGAAGTCGCTGCTGCCCTGGAACGAGAACCGGACCTGGCCGCCGGCACCGGGAGCAACGCCGTCTCCGGCCGGTCCGGAACCGTCGTGATGCGCCCATGTGCCGGTCGTGTAGTTGTACATCGACAGGCGCGGAACGGCCGACCCGGTCGCCTTCCGGGCCACGACCAGCAGCCACGGACCAACAGACGGGGAAGGCCCCGACGTCCCCCAGTTGGCTGCCCCGGATTGGTAGTTGACCTCCCACGCGCCGAAGTTGGTCAGTCCGATCGGCTCGGACACCCACCCGTTCGACGCGTTGTGGACCATGCAGAAGTAGTGGAAGCCGGACAGCGTGGAGAACTTGATCAGGGCTGCAGCGGTGCCATACACCATGCCTGAGGCGGCTCCGACGCCTGTGACTAGTTCGTCGCTGGTGCCGTTGAATTCGCGGACGGTCATGGGGGACCTCCGCGGGTCAGGACTGCGTGTAGGAGAGGTTCAGCGTGTACTGGCCCTGCGTGGCGAACGGCTGCGATGCGACGGCGCCACCGTCCAGGTAGGTGCCTGCGGTGAGCGCGGTGTGTACGCCAGCGCCCGCGACCGTCACGCCGGCCGGGACGTCGAACACGACCTGGCCATACATCACACCGGGCAGCGCGGGCTGTGAAGCACCCAGCGGTCCGACGGTGTTCGGCGCGGTCCAGGTGATCGACTTCCGGGCGTAGGCAGGCGAGCCCCCAGTGACCTCGGTACCCGCAGTGGCACCGGGCACGGTGGTGTACAGCGCGGCGTGAGTGGCGTTCCCGGCCGCGCCATAGGCGGTCGCGAGGGCGTTCTTCATCGCCGTGGTCTGGATCGACATGTTGTTGCTCCTCGCGGCGCGAGTAGTTCAGGGGGGAGGGTGTGCGGGGCGCAGGTCGCGCGTGCAGGGAGAAAGGAGGGGGCTCGACGCAGCCCAGCCGTTAGCCTGGCCAGGGACTCCCCAGAACGCCTTCCCGCCGATCTGCAGTCGTAGCGGTCGCGTCGATTCCGGCGGGTTGACGCCCCGACACACCTACTGGCCGGTGACCCGCTTCCGGGTCGAGGCCTTCTTCACCGGCGCCTTCTTGACGGTCGCCTTCTGCTCCGGCTCCCCAGCGGCCGGAGCATCCGCGGGCTGTGCCTGAGGGGAGTTCCCCAGCAAGCCGATGACCACATCGAGCTTGCCGGAGATCTCCTCCAGGAACAGATCCGTTGCCGTGACGGCGCGCGGCATCAGGTCGTCGGCGCCGACGCGTAGGCCGCGATCGGGTCGAGGGTGGTGCCGCCGGTGACGTGACGGATCCGGTACTGGATGTCGTCGTTGTCGAACGACCCCTCCTCGGCCGGGACGTTGCCGCCACCGACACGCATGCCACCATCGGCCTTGACCCGCAGGTCCGGGGTCTCGTGACCCCGCAGGAAGCCCATCACCAGCGCCGGGCGCGGCGTCGACGGCGCCGGGAACAGGTACCAGGTCTTGCCGGCGTGGCCGGAGGTGTCGATGATCGGCAGCCACGGGTTGGACACGATCGTGACCTTCCCCGCCAGCCAGTTCGTGACCTCGATGTCGCGCGCCCCGGAGGCGGACGACGCGTCGTTGCGCAGCCGGATCAGCGTCGCGTTGACGATGTTGTGCGCGTAGACCTCGAGCGCGGGCGGCACGACCAGCACGAACGCGCTGATCATGATCGGCCGGCCGTCGGAGTCATGCCGGGTCGCGACTGTGGTCAGCGCCGCCGACAGCGTGTCAATCGTGAGCGCCACAGTGTCGACCGCGCCGCCCGACGCGGTGAAGAACGCCGACACCGGGCCGGTCGCGGACGCGTAGAGCCGGGTGGCGAGCTTGTCCTCGGTGTCACGCGCGGCCTGCGCGAGACGCTGCGGAGCCGACTGGAACGCGCCGAGGTCGTCGTTGATGATCATCTCCCACGTCAGCGGGAGACGCGCACCGAACTTGCCGACGGTCAGCGTGTACTTGTTGTCGGTCAGCGCACGCGCCTTGTACTCGGCGCCCTCGCCGACCGGGTCGAGCTCGGCGCGGCCACCGAGCAGGTCCAGCCACTTCTTCGACCGGAAGTCGTTGACCTGGGCACGGGTCGCGAAACCCTGCCACACCGGGGCGATCTGGTCGTACTGAGCCATCAGCTCCCGGTCGAGGACGTCACCGAACAGGTTCGGGAAGTCGCTCGTGGAGAGCAGTTCCTCGACCTGCAGCTTCGCGCGGCGATTGCCGGCGAACACCTGGCCGACGAGCGCCGCTGCCTCCGCGAGACGAGCGAGGTACCGCGGGTCGTTGCTCCGGCGCCGCGACGGGAGCGCCGTGGCCTCTGCGACAGCGAGGTCGCCAGTGAGAAAGTCCGTGGACATGTTCTGATCTCCGATCAGGCGGGGACGTCGCTGGCGACAGCGAACTGAGCGAGGCGGACAGGGATGACGCCGGCGCCGGCGCCCTTGATGGCGAGGGCGTGGCCGAACAGCTGGATGCCCGCGCCCGGGGCGATGCCCAGGGTGTAGTCGGAGCTCTTGATGTAGATCGGCATGCCGACCGTGACCGCACCGGCGCCTACCGACACGTTGTAGACGCCCTCTGTGGTGACGGTCGCGTTGCCGTTCGCGTCACGCGAGGTGGTCGCGACGCCCGGGATCATGCCGACGATCACCGGCGAACCGGAGACCGTGCCAGCGATGACGGGCAGGGTGAGGTCTTCGCCCTCGTCGAACACTTCATTCGTGGCCATGATTGTTTCTCCTTACCTGGATTAGATGAGGGCTCGGACGGCCAGACGAAGGCTGGCGTTGGCGGTGTCGCCGTCAGCTCGGACACGGAAGTACCGCGCTCCGAGAGGCTGCTCGGAGAGTCCGCCGATGCTGGATCCCAGGACCGCCTCCAGCCCCTCGTAGAGGACGTTGGTCTGATCGCTGGAGTGATCGACGTACAAGACCCCGGCACTCGCACACCGGAAGGTGACGCGGATCTTGTCGACACCAGCCGAGTCGATCCAAGGCCCGATGTAGCCACCGGAGCCGTCGAGCGTCGTGTCGACTTCGCTGAGAAGGTCAACTCTCTGGGACATCGGCGGTCAGGCCCCCTTCACGGTGCGGCCGAACGCGCCGGCGATGATGTTGTCGACCTGGCCCTCGGTGACCTGGGCGCCGCCCTCGGTCTGGCCGAGGCCCTGGACGGAGCCGCCGCGGTTCTTGATCACGGTGGCGAGGTAGGTCTCCTCGGCCTGCTGCGCCTCGGTGACCCGCTTGCCGAACGCCTCGGTGTCGAGACGCCGATCCGCTGCCTTCTCGGCCTCGGTCAGCGGCAGCTCCCGCATCGCCTCGGCGACGATCCGGTCGACCGCAGCCGGGTCGAGCTCGGAGTTGGCCTCACGGACCTGCTTCGCGCCGAAGTCACGCGCGTAGTCGCGGGCCTTCTCGACGGCGAGTGCCTGCTCGGCGGCGTTCGCGCGCTCGGTCTCGGAAGCCAGCTTGGCTTCGAGCACGGGCACCCGGCCGGCCTTCTCCTCGAGCTCGCGCCGCTCCGACTCCTGAATGGAGGTCGTGGCGCCCTCGTTCTCGGGCATGGTGTTCTCCCTGGTGGTTGTGGACTGCCCGGCCGGGTGGGTGACCGGGACGACTGGAGGTGCGGATTCCGTGGTTGCCACGGGCACGTAGGTGGTGCGGCGGGTGACCTCGACGCGGTCGCCGGTGAGCTCGACTTCGCCGGAGTCGGCGACCGTGTACGCCTGCTCGTAGGTCGTGCACACGCCGTCGGCGGACAGCTCGAAGTAGGCGAGCTTCGCGTCGGGGTCGAAGTCGCGGACCCACGCGTAGGTGTCGTTCGCCGAGTCGGCGTACGCCTGGCTGACCGCGTTGTCGAGCGCCTGCTCGGTGTCGGCGGTGGCGGCCTCGCGCGCCGGGCGGGACTCCTCGGCGGCCATGGCGAGCGCGTCGGGTTCGGCCCACAGGTCCCGCGTGTACAGCTGCGGCGCGGACTTCTCCAGGTCAGCGACGAACGCCTGCAACGCGTCGCCGACAGCGGACGACAGCGCGATGCGTTCCTCGCGGGTCAGCCGGCCGTCGCCGAACATGTTGTCGGCGAGCTGGGTGAGTTCGAGGTGGATCCGCGACTCGATCCACTGGCCGATGTTGCGGGCCTCACGGATCTTCGCGATCGCCGACTCACGCAGGAACGCGGCGGGCACGTCCTGGTCCTGGGCGGCGCGGGCGGACTCCAGCACCATGCCGCCGCGTCCTGCGTGGGTGACGAAGTCGACGCTGTTGAACGTGTCGGGGAAGATCTCCTGGACGATCGCGCCCTTGCGGCCTTCGGCCTCACCGATGCCGATGTCGGCCGCGGCACGTACGGAGACGCCGACAGCCTTCCGGAATGCTTCGTCTGCGAGGACGGTCTTGCCGAGCCCGACCGGTGTGACGCGGGCAACGAGCGATCCGCGCGCCGAGTCCCAGCGGGCATCCTCAGCGAGGGTCGCGGCCAGGTCCTTCACGGACCGCTCCGGCCGATCGACACCCTCGGACGCGGACGGGTGATCGAAGTAGAGATGGGTACCCGCGGGCCACACCTTCGCCTTGCCGGCGGCCTCGAGCACTGCGGACGAGTAGTAGCCGGACGAGCCCCAGCCGGGCGAGATGACCTGGACGAGGAACGATCCGTCCTTGCTGGCTTCGAGGATCTTGGTTTGGGCTCCGGCCTCGGTGAGGTTCTGGCGAGCCATGCGGACCTCCCTGAGGTCGGGGTTCAGGCGGACTTCGGGACAGGTGAGGTGACGTACGAGTCGCGCCACCCGTCGTTGGAGCGGCGCGCGGCCCAGGCGGACATGGGGTAGTCGCCGCGGAGGTAGGCGGCGTACCGGGCCGGGCCGAGGATGCTGCGCTGGGTGGCTTCGTCGCGGGAGTCGAACCACGCTTGCGACCCGGTGGCTGCTGGTGCTGGTTCGTCGAGGTCGATGCCGAGGTCTGCCCAGCTCTTGGTGAGCGGGACCCTGCTGCAGCGGCAGTTCTGGTGGCCGAGCGGACCCGGCTCGTCGAGCGGGTGCTCGGTGCCGTTCATCGCGAGGCAGGCGGGGCAGGTGCGGTCGCTGGTTGCCGCGAGCCACATCCAGCCGCGCAGCACGTCGGCGTTCTCGTTCTGCGCGACGGCCGCCGCTGCACGGTGAGCGTCGAGGGTTTCGGTGCGGGCGATCGTCATGGCCCTGGCGAGGCCGCCGTTGAAGTCGCCTTCGGTGCGCTTCACGATGTCCCGCGCGGTGGTCTTCGGGTTCGCGCCGGTCGCCAGCCCGCGGACGAGCCCGGTGCGGATCGCTGCATCAGCGGACGGGGAGATCGGCCACATCTGCGACGTGATCTGCTCCGTGGACCGTTGCACGATCGCGTCCAGTTGCCGTCGGTCGACCAGGCCGGACAGGTTGACCCGCTCGGCCTTGGGCAGCTGCGACGCGGCCACGGCCTGTTGAGCTTCGGCAGCCTGGGTCACGACCTGCAGCAGGTCGCCGGCGACCCGGATACCTGCGTCTTCGGTGAGCTGCGTCAACGCTCGGGCGATCGTGTCGAGCGCGATCAGCAGCCGACGCGAGCGGAGGATCGTGGCGCGGGACAGGATGGCGCCCGCGGCGTTCCCGACGAGCTCGTTGATCGCAGCGTCGTAGTCGCCCGCGACCGTGTCCCAGGCGTTCACCCAGGCGGCGGTGAGTTCCCGGTCGTGGGTGTCGGTGATCTTGAGCAGGTCAGCGCGGACGCGGCGCGCAAGGCGCAGCGTCGTCTTGGTGACGGCCACTAGATCCAGCCAGCGGCGCGCGCCGTGTTCTCCAGGATCGAGGCGAGTTGGTCGGACAGCCCGAAGCGCTCACGCTGGATCCGCAGCGACACCGCGAGATCGCCGTCGGCATGCCGCTCGGACGCAGCCTTCCAGTCGGCGAGCATCTCGACCAGGTCGACCAGCGTCATCCCGGCGACACCGTCTTCGAAGTGTTCGGGGTGGTGCCGGTTGTTGGCGTAGTGGTGGTCGAGTGCCACCCTCATCTCGGCGAGGAAGCCCTTGTACTCATCCGACCCGTAGGTGCTGGTCTTCAGCTTCGGGCCGTACTCGTCGAAGATCGCCTTCTCCGGATCCTCGAGCTTCGACGCGTCGTGCTTGGTGATCCGGTCGTGCACGCTGGCGACCATCTGCAGGAGCAGTTCATCGACGCGCCGCGAGTGGCGCAGGGTGTCGACCGTCGAGTCGATCGGGGCGACCATGTCAGGCTCCTTCGCCAGGCGGCGGCGTGGGTGCTGGCTCGCCGGGGTTGAGGACCGGATCCTGCCCGTTGCGGAACCGGTCGACCACGACTTGCCCGGCGTTAATCCCGGGGTCGATGAAGTTGCCGTCCGCATCGGTCATCTCGTCGAGGACCTCGTCGATGTTGTCGACCTTCAACGCGGTCAGCAGCAGCCGCAGCGTCACGAGCGGAGGCATCACCGTCGTGCCGTCAGCGGCGACGATCGCGGTCACGAGCTCACCGACCGGGACCGAGTCGAACTCCGGCCAAGTGATGTCGATGCTGCGGTCGTCGTTGTCGGGCAGTTCACGGATGACGCGGTCGCCGGTGCGGGTGACCTTGCCCTTCAACGGGCCCTTGGGTGCCTGGATCGCCCAGTCGATGACGTGGTTCAACACGTCGAGCATGAACTCGGCCCACAGGTCGCGGCGCAGCGAGAACGTCAACTGGGTCGGCTCATCCAGCGTCTCCGCGACCGCGCGGGCGCCGTTCATGCCGGGGTCGCCGAGCAGCATCGTCACCGGTACGTCGAGCGCGGCGGCTGTGAGTGCGGCGAGTGGCCGGCCGGAGTCGGCGTCGATGGTGGCGCCGGTCTTCGGGATCGCCTCAAGGCTGGTGTTGGGGTCGGTGACGACGGTCGCGCCTGCGCCGGCCGGGTTTCCGCCACGCAGCACGTCGG
Source organism: Mycobacterium sp. (assembly GCF_036488105.1). Lineage (GTDB taxonomy): Bacteria > Actinomycetota > Actinomycetes > Mycobacteriales > Mycobacteriaceae > Mycobacterium. Next base: position 28,234 of record NZ_DASXHW010000181.1, read on the forward strand.
TCGTCGGCGCGGCAGCGGTCTTCGCAGCGACAGCTTTGGCTCGGTCGCCGCGGGTCTTGGTCTGCCACGCGAACCGGGCCAACGACTTCATCAGCACGGACCACTGCTCGAGGAACTCCTTGTACGCGCGGGCCCATGCGACGGCAGCGAACGAGTCCGGGACGCCGCGCACAGCGCGGGTCGGACGGTTCACGGTCACCATGCGCACAGGCACGTTCCACAGCACCGGGTGGCCGTCCAGCGTGCTGGGCTTGGCGCGGGGTTCGTAGCCGAGGGCCGGGTAGTACACGGTCCGCAGCCGCTGCAGGATCTGGCCGCCGACAGGGATCCGTTCGGTCCATTCGCGCCGGTAGTACCAGTGCGTGACCTGATCCTCGGGGTCGGTGATCACGTCAGTGATCTCCTCCACCGGGACCCACCGCAACTGCACGGTGCCGTCGAGCGGGTCCGTGAACAGCGCCGCAGCGAGCTCGCCGTCGGTGTAGGCGGCCTGCTCCATCTCCTCGCGGGCCTGCGACCCGGAGAACGTGGCCTTGTTCGCCTTGTCGTCCAGGAACGCCTGCACGACAGCGTTGACGTCCTGGCCCTTGTCGGACTGGTCCCGGACCGTGATGTCGACACCCTGGCCCCAGATGTACGCCTTGCGCAGCGACAGGCCCCGCTTCATCAGCGGGTTCATGATCGCCATCACGCGGCACAGGTCCCGGATCCGTTTCCGGCCGGCCGGCGACAGTTCGTACTGGGCCTGCGTTGTCAGCTGCAGCCAGCCGCGGTCGTCGAACGCGAGCTGAATGTCTGCGAGGGACTCCGACAGGATCTCGACCTGGTTCGTGGACGCCTCCAGCTGCTCGAGCAGGTGCGTTTCGCGCAGGGTCGCGACCTCGGTGAGGTGGTCGTCGAGGGTGGGCTGTGTCCAGTCGGCCATGCGGGTCACCTCCTCAGTACGGGCTGATGGCGTATCCGGCTGCGTCGAGTTCGTCGAACTCGTCGGGTTCGATCAGGGCGCCGTCGAGCAGAGGCGCGAGGATCAGCCGGTTGAGTGCTTGGGAGAGGCCGTCGACCTGGTCGTCGTGGGCGCCGGTGGGGAACGCCGCGGCTTCTTCGATCAGGTCACCGACCCAGGGCGCGATCTCGGGTGACGGGAGCCACACGTTGCCTGCCTCAACCAGCGGGGTGACGGCGGCGGCGCGGGCTTCCTTCGATCCGTGCGGCTCCTCCGGGACGATGCCGGGCACGATGCGGCGTAGCGCGTTGATGACCGCGGTGCCGTTGGCCTTGTCCTCGACGAGCTTCAACGTGGCCTGAGGCCACTTCGCGGAGAACTCACGGAACCGGGCGCACGTCGTAACGAAGTCCATGCGGCCCCGGACCTGGTCGAGCAGGAACGCGTCCGCTCCTCTGCGCATCCACACCTGCCCGACAACGAAGTCGCTCGAGGCCGTGTCTTTGAACGTCATGTCCCAGGACGCGATGATCTCGTCGAAGTGGGTGACGACACAGGAGCCGTCGTCGCGTTCGAGCCACGGCGGAACGTCGTACTCGCGCCAGTGGTCCCGCTTGAACATGCCGCCCTCGGCCGGTGACGGCCTGCCTTGGTAGAGGGCGTTCCAGGTGCGGGCGCCGGCGCGGACCTTGATCGCTTCCCACTGGGCGGTCGTCCGGCCGCGCGCCGAGATCATGAACTCGCCCGGCTCACGGCCGAGCGGGTCCGTCTCACCCTTCGCTGGGTCGTGGTCGGCCTGCGCGGGGATGTTGATGACCTTCCACAGGTGGCCATCCTCAGCAGCGAGGAGGCGGCCGGCGAGATCGTCCTCATGCCAGCGGGTCAGGATCAAGAGCACCGATGCGCCGGGCGCGAGACGCGTCGAGGCTGCGTCGGTCCACCAGTCCCACACGTTCTGCCGGATCAACGCCGAGTCGGCCTCTTTGCGGTCCTTGATCGGGTCATCAATGATCAGCAGATCCGCAGGGCGGCCGGTCAGACCGGCGCCGATGCCGACCGAGAGGACACCGCCACGGTGGCCGGCGATCTCCCACTCATGCTTCGCGCCGTTGTCGGCCGCGATCGACAGGCCAAGGCCCGGGTGGTCGCTGATGTTGCGTCGGAGCGCGAGACCGTTGCGGTTCGCAAGGGTCTGGCCGTACGAGGCGGTGACGATCCGCGTCTCCGGGTCCTCTTGCAGAACCCAGGTCGGGAAGTCCTTCGCGCCCCTCGTCGACTTCCCCTCCTGCGGACTCATCGAGCAAATGAGCCGACCATCCGGGGTGTTCGCGAGCTCTACGAGTGCGTCGTCGATCTGCTCGTGCGCGGGCGTCTGCTTCGTGCGCGGGTCGAGCGCCTGGGCAAGTTCGCCGGGTGTGGCGTACTTGCGTTCGGGGTTCTCGAACAGTCGGGCGGCGTACTCGAACGGCGAGAGGGCGGCCATTCGGTCACCCCCGTTCTAGACCCATGCGCTGGACTTGCGGACCATCCACTGCGCCGGCACCCACGCGTCGCTTTTCCTCACGAACAGGTCGTGTGGCTTGATGGTGATCTGCACGGTGTCTTCGCTCGAGAGCGTTGATCCGTCGCCGACCTTCAGGCCGAACACGAGCGTCGCGCCGGCGATGTCGGCCGGTGCGGTGAACGTGGGCTGCGCTGCCGACGTGGACGACAAGGTGACGGCGGGTCCGGAGATCTGCTCCCACTGGTACACGGACGGGCTGCCGGTGGAGGCTGTGCCGTCGAGGGTGACCGTGGCGAACGGGACGATGTCGGTCTGGTCGGGGCCTGCGTTCGCGGTGCCGGCGAACGCGGTCGAGTAGGTGACCGAGACCTGCGCGGCGTCCGCTGGCACGTTGTCGTAGGACCGGAACGACACCGCGTTCGCTGCAACGAACGCGTCACCGCGAGGCACGGTGAACACCAGGACGATCGCCTCACCGGAGCCCCATGTGCCCTGGTTGACGATCTCCTGAATGATCGTCTTCAGGTCCGGGGTCTGGTACGACGTACCCGCAACCCACGCCGACGGCGTCCAGGCGACTGACGCGGTGGTGAGGGTGAGCGCGTTCGCCGCTGCCCGTGTGGCGGGTGCGGCAGGGTTGTCGCCCTTCACGCCGTAGATCGTCAACGCCGGGATCGTGCCGGACAGTCCGACGGCTTTCAGGGTCGCGTGCGCCTCGGTGATGGCCGCACCGACCGGGATCGTGAGGCCGGCGATGCGGGCGAGACCCCAACGGTTGAAGTCGGTGCTGCTCGAGTCGCCGATCAGGATCGACACGGAGGTGGTGGAGAACGCGCCGGTGCCTTCGTTGTGCCAGGAGAGGTCGTCTCCGCCTGCTGCGACTTGGGCTGTGACGGTGGTCGTCATGTCAGCTCCAGGCGGCTTGCAGGTTGGCTGACAGGGCCGGGTCGGTCTCGTAGGCGTTGCAGGAGATCTGGCCGGTCGTGTTGCCTGCCTGGTCGGGGCTGGTCTCGACGAACAGCAGCACCGGCGAGGACGGGGTCCAGCCGGGCAGTGAGGCGAGCTCTTGCAGGATCGCGCTGATGTCCGGGCTGGCCTGCCAGGTGCCGTTGGGCCAGGTGGTGGGCTGCCAGTCGACCTTGGCGGTGGTCAGGTTCGCGAGGTGCGACGTGACGAGGTTCGTTTTCGACGTCGGCACGGTCGCGGCGATGGTCTTCTCGGCGGAGATCCGCAGCTTCGGGATGACGGTCCCGGACAGGCCGGTCGCGTACAGGTACAGCCGTGCCCCTGCCGCCACTACCGCACCGCCAGGCATCGACGGGGCGAACAGGAACACTCCCCCGCGGTCGGCGTCGTCTGTCACGGCCGCGTTGTCGCCGAGGAAGATCTTCGTGCCGGTCTGCGACCAGAACCCGGCGTTCGTGTTGTGCCAGTTCTGGTCGCTGCTGCCGGCCGTGACCTGCCAGCCTGGCCGAGGCGCGACGAGCTGCTGCCCGGTGGCTTCCTGGCCGGCCGACCGCCAGTTGTCCCAGGTGCGGTACCCGGAGTTCCACGCGTACTGGGCCCGGGTGGTGGCTGCGACCCGGTACGTGTTGGCGTCGAACCGGTTGTTCTTCCGGGAGTCGAAGTACTGCGTCGGGTCGATCCCGCTGGACCCCATGAGGGTTCCGAGGCCGGAGACGCCTTCGCCGAACTGGTTGCCGGACGTGTACAGGTTCCCGGTCTTCCCAGTGAGGGTGACCGGGGTCATGGTGACGTCGTTGTCGTGCACGTAGAGGTTGACCAGGTCCCGGTTCGGGTGGGTCGAGTCGGCGCGCGGACGGAACTGGGCAAAGATGCCGTTCTGGTTCGGGCCGAGCGTGTTGCCGGTGACCTCGACGTCGCGGGACGTGTTGATGTTGATGCCCGCAGTGCCGAACCCGGAGTAGCCGGTGAACGAGGCACCCTCCGGTGCATGGTCGGCGGCGAACTGGAACCCGCACCCGGTGATCGTGTTGCCGGAGATCTCGCAGTCGTAGGAGATCTCGTACCGGATGCCGTCCGCGTAGCAGTTCTCGACCCGGTTGCCGCGGATGTACACCTTGCCGGTGGCACCGTTCTCGATGTCGCCCCAGATCCCGAGGCCGCGGGAGTCGTGACAGTAGTTGTCCTCGACCGTGACCGAACTCGAGTTGGTGAACTTGATGTCGCCGGATTCCCAGTCGTCCGGACGGTACCCGTCGGTGTTGTTGTTGTGCAGGTGGTTCACCGCGACGCGGGCGCCGTCGGAGGCGTGGACGCCGATGCCGAGCTGCCCGCAGTGGTGCACGTGGTTGTCGTGCACGTAGCCGTTGGTGGCGCCGTCGAGGAATATCCCGATCGCGTGCGTGTCGGTGATCTCGCAGTGGTCGACCTCGACACCGGAGCCTTGCAGGCTGATCGTGCCGAGCTGCGACGGCGGCGCGTAGTGCTGCACCTTGATCCCGGTGATGCGGATGTTCGCCGCGTTGCTGTTGATCGCGTACGTCTTGGACGCCATCACAATGGTGTGCCCGGCGGGGTCGAAGCCGAGGTAGACGCGGCCCGCGGCGTAGTCCTGGTAGAACCCGGTCGCGTCGACCAGGTCCGTGAGGGCCATGACGCGGGTCAGGTGGACGCTGTCGGACCAGACCTGCTCGCGTTTGCGGCACGGGTTCGTGTCGGACAGCTCGCACTGCACGCTGGTGGATTCGGTGTAGCTCGGCAGGGTCGCGGTGGCGTACCAGTGGCCGGAGCCGTCGCTCGTCCAGGAGGTGAGCGTGGTGCCGCCGTCCCAGATCGTGCCGGTCTGCCCGACCAGGACCTGCCCTGTCTTCGGGGCGAGCGAGTCGGGGCGATGCGTGCCGGGCTTGAACAGGATCGACGCGCCGGCCGGTGCCGTGTTGAGCACGGTCTGTGGGTTGTCGCCGGGGTTGACGACGTACGTGTAGCCGCTACCGGGGTCGACGGGCGTGTAGCTGGGGCGGGTCCATACGCCGCCCTTGCGGACGAGCGCGTAGCTCACGACGCCTCAACGATCCAGACGTCTCGTTCCTGCGCCGCTGCTGCCGGGTCGTTCGCGGAGGTGGAGAAGAACACGCGCCGAAGACGGGTGTCCGGGGTGGCGTCGAACGAGGACGTGCCCGCGTTGTAGTCGCAGGCGATGAGGACCTTCGCGGCGAGGATGGCCTGTGTCTGGCTCGAGGTCAAGGGGATCGATGCGACGTAGTCGACGAGGTCGACTTTTCGGCCGCTGGTGGCGACAACAGCCAGGCCGGACACGTCACCGGGTGCGCCCTTGAGCGAGGCGAGGAAGTCAGCCTGCGTGCCGGTGTTGCCCGCGTCGAGCCACACCTGGTACGCCGACTCCCCTGCCGCACCGGTAGAGCCTGTAGCTCCTGCCGCGCCGGTCGCGCCAGTGGCTCCCGTGTCACCCTTCGCACCGGGCAGTGGAACCACACCAGCGCCTGCGGGGATGGGGTCGAGGGTGCCGAGCTGCAGTGCGCCGGAGCCGCGTGGGATGGGCACATGGTAGGTGGCGTTGTACTGGTTGTTGTCGGTGTCATGCAGCGTCTCGACGACGGTGTACGTGAAGTCGTGGTTGTGCATGTCGGGGTCGTCGGTGACCCGCAGCGTGACCGACAGCTTCCCGGCCGAGTCGAGCGTCGCGGACTGGGTCTTCGGCATCACGACCGTGTCTTCGGCGGCGGTCTCGACGGGCACGTCGCCCTTGAAGGTGACGGTGCCTTGGAGCGGGGTGCCGTCCCAGGCGAGGTAGATGCGTTCGACGACTCGGGTGTCCCACTCGGCGGGGAGTGCCATGGTTCACCTCCGGGTCGTGGGAATGGCGAAGGCCCGGCTCTCAGGTGGGGAGCCGGGCCTCGCCGGGGGCGTCAACTACGGGGGTCGAATCCGTAGGACTTGCTGCACCAGGTGCAGCGCCGGGGGTTGCGGCCCCGGGGGTGTTCAGTTGCGCAGTAGCGATACCTCGCCTGCTGTCGCTCAGTGTTGCTGACGGCAAACGACCGTGTCAAGTGACGCTTGACGGTGTGTCACGCGACACTGGACACGGAGGGCATGCGTGGGCGGTGGCGGACGGTCATGGAGTACGCCGAGACCTCAGGCACGAAGTACAGCTTCGCGCCGCGTGGCCCGATGCCGTGGGCTCGGATGTGGCCGGCTGATGCCCAGGCACGGATGGTGCCGGGTGCGATGGCGAAGGCGCGGTAGGCGTCGGCCGGGTGGAGGTGGCGGCGGTAGGCCTCGTCGGCGGTGTAGGTCGGCAGCTCGGTCATCAGTCCCCCAGGGTCATGGCAGCAGTTCGTATCCCGCGTGCTTCACCAGCGCCTCACCAGCGGCCTGCTTGTCCGGGAACAAGCCCACCTGGTGGCCTCGCGGCGTGTATGCGACGCACCCGACAGGGCCGTGGCTGGTGACGGCCCCGACGCACTCACCCCAGGGCGCGGCGGTCACGTGCCAGCTGCCGTCCTGCTGCTTGGCCAGGGTCGCGGTTGCGTAGCCCGGGTAGGCGGTGGGCTCGGTCATGTCACCCATTGTCCGCTAGTGCGCCCAACTCCTGACGCCACCGCAGGCCGTACTTCGACAGGTCGACCCGCCCGATCTCCCGCGATGTCGCGACCCAGCCGCATCCGGTGCACTCCTGCGTGATCGTCGTGACCCCGTAGATCATCTCCCGAAGCATCTGGTCCGAGATGCGTTCGACCTCAAAGCTTCGGCCGACCGGAGGCTCGTACCGCCCACCCGCCACCTTCCAGGCGTGCTGATGCTTCGGCTCACGAGCGAAGAGGCTCACCGCCGCCTCGCCTTCGGCTTGCAGTCGCCGGCGTGGTTCGGCTCGAACCGGCAGCCGCCGCGCATGGTCGACCACCGGTACGGCTTGCTGCAGGTTGGGGGCTTGAGCCTGTACGCGGATCCCCAGGTCGGCATCAGATCCCCCTCCGGGTATTGGCCTTCTTCAGCGCCGCCATCTGCTTGCCGATTCGGGCCGCGACCTCGGGTGGAAACACCGGCATGACGAGCCGTGGCGGGGCCGTGATCCTGATGGGTGGCGGCGGCGGTGGGTCGAGCCTGTCCGCCATGCCCCGGAGAGCGGCGGCGATGCGGTGCTTCATGGCTTCTCCCTGGTGATGGTGACCTCGACCGTAGCCGAGTTGATGACGTCCTCAGCGATGCGTCGGATCGACCACGACAGGAACGCGACACCCATCGGTATGCGCAGCCAGCGCGGCAGCGCCGAGGACAGGCTCGGGTCGGCGTATGACGTGATCTCGTGGATCGCTAGGACGAGGTACAGGTAGGTTCCGGCGCTCCGCTTGAGCCGCCTCCATCCGCGCGCCCGGTTGGCCCACGCTGCCTTGAGGTCGCCGTTGCGGGCTGCTTCGGAGAGCGCCATCAGCACGGCCAGCAGCACGCCGACAACGAGGACGAGTCCGATGAACGTGCTCACGATGCGTCCTCCAGTCGATTGCCGTTGTCGTCGATGATGCCGATCTTCAGCCCCAGCTCGCGTAGCCCCGAGTCGGCCTCGTACCGCGATCCGCACGACGCGCACCGAACCGCCCGCGATTCCTTGTCCATGAACAGCGGCCCTCCGCACACCGCCGTCTCGGCCTGCCCGACCGGCTGGGCTTTGCAGGTGCCGACCGGGTGGGTGCGGTACTCGCCGACCGCGTCCCGCAGCTGCCGGTGCAGGGACTTGAGTTCGGCGTACAGGTCACCGGCCCAGTCCTGCTCGGTGCACCAGGCCAGGTTGCCGATCAGGGTGGAGACCTCGGCCGTGACGGTGACTGCCGCGGGCTCCCAGTGCTGGCAGGTGCAGGCGATGACGGTGCAGCCTCGGTGCCGCCTGTCGGTGCCGTGGCTCGGCCGAGGGTGGCTGCATCCGCCGGCGCATGGGCGCGGGTCGTGGCGTTGGTCGCGTACGAGTTCGGCCCACCGGTGGAGCAGACCAAGGACGCCGCGGCCGTCGGTGGTTCCGTCGCTGCGCATCCCGACCCGGGTGTCGAGCAGGTCGACGATCTCCAGCCGCATCGGGGCGGGCGGGTCGGGGTTCTTGGCCCGCACGTTCTCCGGGTTGCCGGCGACGGAGCCGTGTTCGACGACGGCGGGCAGGAGCGCGTACAGGTCGGGCAGGGCACGCAGCCATCCGTCGAGCCGCTTGGAGCACCGCGGACACAGCAGTTTGCCGGGTTCGCAGAAAACCATGCCCCTCTGCGGCCCCGTGCCGGTCTGGCACGCGTTCACGCACTGGGACGGGGGTACGGCCGTGTAGGCAATCTCGGCCCGCAGATCGGCGTACAGGGCGTCTGGGCGCTCGGTCATCGTCATCGGTTCCTCCATGCGGCGTCCAAGCGGTTGAGGTCTCGAAGGTCGTCGTCGCTCAGCGCCTCAACCCTCGCTACCAGAGCGGGGTCGTTCGCTGCACGCAGGTCTGAGACGACGGGCCACATCAGGCCGCGCCGGTAGAGCGCATCGATCCGCTGGATCAGCTCGTCCTTCACTTCGTCCTCCTCGTTCGGCGGCGTGCACGCGATCGGTATGCGACTCGGGCAGCCTTGCGCCGCGGCGTAGCACCGAGCTCGCGGGTCAGCGTGACGATCCGGTCATGGCTCCAGCGCAGCTCGTGCAGCAGCCCGTCGTGGTCGGCCATCAGGCAGCGGGTGCCGAGCTCGGAGCGTTCCCGCATCCACGTCCACGCCTCCATGCGACGCTCGGGAGTGAAGCACTGGTCGAAGTGCTCCAGCGCTACGTCGTCGGGCAGCATGACGTTCTCCGGGCAGACCTCGCGGTGCTTGCAGGTTGTCGTCATGGCAGCCTCCGGATCTTCCGGCCGATCCACGTCAACCGCCTCCAGACATGCTCGCGAGCGATCCAGTGCTGACCGCAGTCGCATCGCCAGACCATCCCCGCCGCTCCCCAGCCGGGGCTGCATCGGTGCGGGGCAGGGCGGACGACCTGGCCGGTCACGCCGCATCCCCCGTCTCAGGCTCGACCAGCGACCGGAAGTGCTTCGCCAACATCCCCGGCACCCGAGCCTGCTGCTCCTCCGACAGCCCCAACTCAGCCACCGCAGCCAACACGACCGCGCCCATCTGCTCCCCCGCCGTCCGGTTGATCAACGTGATCCGAGCCTCGATCGCCTTCGCGTCCAGGCCCAACTGGATCATCCGCGCCAACGTCCGCTCCGCCCGATCCAACGCCCGCTCATACGCCGCGACATACGCCCGGACCTGCTCCCCCATCGCCATCAACTGCTTGCCGTCAGCCTCGTCATCGCTCGCACCGAACGCCGCGATCCTGAGCGTCCAGTCATCCAGCGTCTCCACCCGCTCCCGCAACCGATCCTTGAACGCCAACACCTCCCCCGCGTTATCCGCATACGCCCCGACCGGGTCCGACACCGGCGCCCAGCCCTGCCGGCCGATCTCCCGAGCGACCTGCTGCTCGAGCACACGCTCGGCCGCCTTGGCCTTGACCTGCGGCGCCGAGCCACCATGCGTGTAACACACGTCACCGCCCACGATGGGTCGCTTGCGGCAGCGTTCTCCGGTCTGGGTGCTGGTGGCCTTGCAGCGGGGGATCTCGAGCTCGGTCATGAGGGCCGCCTCTCGCGGATGGCTTTGGTGAGTTCGTCGATGCGGCGCGCGACGAGTCGCAGGGAGTCGACGATGCCGCTGAGGCAGATGACGGAGACCACGGCTAGGGCGATGAGCGCCTTGTCTGGGGAGCTCATGCCTGCGCCTCCTGCAGGCTGGGGGTGGTCGGGTACTGGTCCCAGGTGCTGCCGTCGAGCTCGCGGCCGGCGGCGTGCTTGCCGGGCCGGGTCATGCCCTGTGCACCGCGCGGAGTCTGCGGTGAGCGCGCGAGGCTGGTCGGCTGGTGGCTGAGCTCCATGAAGTGCGCGGTGTTCTCATCGAGGTAGCTGCCGGTAAAGGCGTGGGTTGCGCCGCCCTCGCCTTTCCAGCGAGCCGGGGCCCATTCGCCCCACTGCTTGAACAGGAAGGGGATGCCGTAGGTCGTGCACTCGTAGCGGAGCTGTCGTGCCCAGTCGGGGTGCATCGGGCGAGCGCGAGGGCCGGATTCGCCCCCGACGATGACCCAGTCGACGAGGGTGCCGGTGTCGATCTTGGTGTTGTCGAAGAGGCTGACGGGGCCGAGCAGCGGCTCGCAGGACAGGAACCGTACGGCGGCCGGGGTCTCGAGCAGGGCCGGGATGCGGATGTCAGCCCACTTCTGGTCCTCGACAGAGACGCCCAGCCACACGTTCGGCAGCGGCCACATGCCATCGGTGACGTCCTCTGCGGTGTTGTCGAAGCGGCTATCCCACTCCTGCCCCCAGTGGCGGAGCCACGAGATCACGTCGTCACGGAAGTCCGCGTTGCTCAGCAGCGAGCGCATCCGGTCGTGGCGCTTGGTGAGGATCTGGTAGGTGTGCTGCGGGGTGTGCGCCATGACGGCGAACACGCGCGCGATGAAGTCTGCGGTGACACCCTTGTGGAACAGGTCGCTCATCGAGTTGACGAACACCTTGCGGGGCTTCCTCCAGCGCAGCGGCACCTCGAGCCTGTCGGGGTGCATCGCGATTCCGAACCCTGGCCCGGAGGTCTTGGGGTCGCCGTCGGTCTGGTAGTCGGCCTGCCCCATCGCTTTGAGCCGCTTGGCCATGCCGAGGGCGTAGCAGTTGTCGCAGCCGGGCGAGACGCGGTCGCATCCGGTGGTGGGGTTCCAGGTCTCGTCGGTCCATTCGATGCCGGTGCTCACGCTGACTCCTGTTCGGTGGCGGGTTCGTCGGTGGTTCCGTGTGCCGCAGCAGATGCGACGGCTCGGGCTTGCTGGATGGCGGCGATCCGGTCGGGGTTGTCGCGCACGATCTCGTCGCGTTTGACGTCGCACGGCTGGCCGGCTGGGTGCGGGTAGCGGCACCTGTCGCAGATCCCCGAGTTGCGCTTGGTGGCGTTCGCCGGTGCCTTGGGTGTGGTCGCTTCCCACCACGGCCCGGCTTCGAGTAGCCGGCCGGGTGTGAGGGTGTCGGGGTCGGTGGCGATCCAGGCGACTGCGACGGCGAGGTCCCGGAACGGCCGGGTCCCGTGGTTCGCTTTCAGGTTGGTGAGGACCGACGACAGGACCCAGTCGGGGCGCAACGCGACAGCCATGGCGGCGACGCGTTCGAGTTCGTTGATCGTCGCCATCAGCCACCAAATCCAATCGAGGCCGCCTCGCGCGTTGGCTTAGGTGAGTTTTGGATTTGGCGAGTTCCGCTGGTGAGAAGAGACAGACCTGCGGCTGTGTAGGGACGTGCCCCAAGTACTTGCTGCTGTTGCTGATGCTGTTGGGTAATACGACCGTATTTCCGAGACCTATTCGATTTGGTATAGCTAATCGAATAGCACTTGCTATAGGTGTTGGTATCAGTCATTGCACTTCTCGCAGTCCTCGAACGACGCCTGGTGATCGACGTGGCCCTGCCGCTGCCACCGGTCATGGATGCCCTTCCGGCCCGCCAATTTCCGGTCCGCGCGCAGCTTCCGGATCTGCCGTGCGGACCGGTTGTGCTCGTGGTAGTCGTGGACGACCAGGTCGCCCGCCTGCTGCGGCTGGGGGCACTTGTCGCAGTGGTGGCCCTTCTCGTGCCAGATCTCACGGTTGATGAGCTCCCGCACGAACTTCTGGGGGACGTCGGCGACGACGACGGCGACACGTGGCTCGAAGATGCCGTCGTTGAGTTCCGCGTTGCACCAGAGGATCGTCGAGGCGTACAGCCACTTGGCTCGGCCGTCCGCCCCGCGCAGTTTCGGGTGTCGGGGCAGGCCGAGGTCCATCGGCGCGTACGGCCGCTCGTCCTTCGGCATCTCGTCTCCTCAGTGCTGGGTGGCGCAGGTAGCGGGTGGTCTGGGTGTGGCGCGTGGCCGCGGTGGGTCGTTCACGCGGCGCCCCCGTCTTCGAAGTCCAGGACTCCTTGCGGCGTGAAGTTGCTCCACAGCACCTCCGTGCGCTCCTTCCACACCGACCCCTGGCCGGTGGTGGCTGAGATCTCGTGGACGTACCAGCCGCTGTACAGCTCGTCGTACAGCGGCGAGTGGTAGCCGGAGAGCACGACGGCGGCGGATGTCGAGTTGAGCGCTTCAGCTAGTCCTCGGTGCTCTGCCTCGTCGGGCATCTCGTGCCGGTAGCCCATGCCGCTGCGTGTGGTCCGCAGGTACGGAGGGTCGACATAGAGCAGCGTTCCGGGGTGGCTGTACGCGGCGACTACCTCGAGGCCCGGGCGGCACTCGAGCGACACATTGGCGAGCCGGGCCGCAGCGGGAGCCATCCGGCCGAGGTAGCCGGCCAGGTAGGCGGGCATCCCCATCGTGGTTCCGCCCGCGTCAGCGTGGAACCTCCAGCCCGTCTTGCGAAGCGTGCCGGTCCGGCCTTGGGTCAGCTGCACCCAGATCCGTCGGGCTCGCTCGAGGTCGGTCAGGTTGTCCGGGCGGTTGTAACTCGCCTGGTGCTCCGCACGGCCGTGCGGTGTGAGACCGCAGACCCGGGCGAGATCGTCGGGCTGGTCGCGCAGCACGCGCCAGAACGTGATCAGATCTTGGTCGAGATCGTTGATGGTCTCGAGCGCGCTGGCGGGCTTTGCGAGCAGCACCGACAGTCCGCCTGCGAAGGGCTCGACGTAGTGCTGATGCGCTGGGAATAGCTCGACGATGCGCTCAGCAATGCGCTGCTTGCCGCCGAAGTACGGCACGGGCGGGGCGATGCTCACGCTGCTGCTCCCCGTCCTGGCTGCCGCGACTTCTGGATCTCTTCGGCGAGGTCGGCCGCGGTGGCGTTGGCGCTGACTTGGTCGCCGGCCCGGAACGCGTCGACGGCGTCGCCGAGGTCTTGCCGTGCCCTGATCTCAAGCGGCCCGCCGCGTACCCCGACGAGGTGGAGCGCGAGGTCGATGGTGCGGATGCCTGCGACGGCGTCCATGAGGATGTCTGCGCGCCACCCGCCGGTCTGTTCGTGGCTCATGCCGCCACCCCGTACCGCTCGGCCTTGATGCCGTAGTCGTGGAGGATCGTGCGCGATGAGACACCGGCGGCGATGAGGCGCCGGGCGACCTCTTCGGTCTCTCCCTTGTGGAGCTTGACCGTGCGATCCCCGGCGATGCGGCGTTCGATCGCGGCCTCGTCGATGATCGCCGCGGCCTTCGGGTTGTCTTTGAGTCCGGCCGGTTTGGCGTTCGGGTCGTCGATCACGTCGTCATCCCAGGCCAATGGGACGATCCAGCCGACCTTCCGGGCGTAACGCCTCTGCCTGTCTGCGCGCCATCCTTCAGGCCGGATCATTGAGAGCAGGTCGTATACGCGAATGACGTGGTCCCTGGTGTTGACGTGGACGCGGTCCCAGTGGCCGCTGGCGATCTGGTTGACCCTGCTCGGGCTGACATTCAGGGCAGGGGCCAGGTCGTGAGCGGTGTGTCCAAGAGCGAACAGCCCCTGGAGGCGGCGCATCGTCCCGGTCGGGTCGATGTGGACTCGATAACCGGCGCGACGGCGTGCGCGGTACCGGACAGCGTGCTCCCGTGCGCGCTTCCGGATCTCTGCGCGCTCGGTTGCGAGCTGCCGCCATGTCGCGATGTCTTCGTCGCTCGGCCACTGTGGACCGAACTCGCGTCGCTTTCTGCGCCATGCCGCGACGGCCTTTCGGCTGACTCCGAACGCTTCGGCGGTCTGTGCCATCGAGGTGTGCTCGGCGTGCTCGAGTACGACGCGAATGATCGCGGGGTCGGTGCGTGTGTCGCAGGGGGTCATGACGACCGCCCTTGACGCCGGGGCTGGATGCCTTGCTTCAGGATGGTCTTCTGGATCGCGGTGAGGGCGACGCCGTATGCCTTGGCGAGCGTGCTCATGGACTCGCCGGCGAGGTATCGCTGGCCGATCTCTTCGCGCTTCCCGGCTAGCTTGCCGCGACCCGCGAGAGACTCACTGCGGTCTCGGATCTCGACCCCAGCCATCCTGAGTGCGCCGTAGACGGTCTTCGGTGCGACGCCGTAATCACGGGCGATCTTCAGGACACTCTCGCCGTCCTGGTAGCGGCGAGCTACGACGATCCGCTGTTCGGATCTGATCTTGGAGTTGATGAGCTTCGGCCGCGGGCCGCGCGCAGGGAATGCGGGCGTCGGTTCGTCATGCTCCCTGTAATCGGTGGCGAGTTCGAACGTGTGCACTGCCCGCCGCGAGGTGGCCGCGGTGCCGCGGATCATCTCGACCCGGCTGCTGTCGGTCCACACCGAGTCGTCGACTATGCCGTCGTTCGCGATGTAGTTCTCGCGGATCTTGCCCCAGTCGATCCCGATCTGTTGCTTGTGGCCCCGGTACCGGACGGGCGCAGTGGGCAGGCCTTGGTAGTCGCCGCCGCCGACGTGCTGTCCTCCGGCGCCGATGTGGCCGGCGGGAAGCGGCTCGCGTTCGGGCTTGTCGGCCTTGCGCGGCTCCCCGGTCTCGAGGACGTATCCGGCGGACGTGAACCGGTTCTGGAGGGTGGCGCGGGCGACGCCGTGGTCCTGGCAGATCGCGTCGACGTTGTAGCCGTCGCGGATCCGGGCGGCGAGGTCGGTGATCGGCGGGAGGGTCGACGGGCGGCCCTTCTCGACAGGGAGTGTCATGCTGCGTCCCTCCTGGTCTCGGTGATGGGTGTGCGGGTGCGGCGGTACTTGCGGATCGGGCTGCGGTTCGCGGTGTCGCCGGTGGACTGGATGTAGCCGGCCCGGCGGAGGTAGCCGTGCTCGACGGCTTGGGCGAACAGGCCACCCCTGGACTTCTCGGGGATGTCGGCGGCAGTGAGGAGGTCGCGGAGAAGGTTGCTGGTGACCTCGTCGCCCGTGCTGGTGGTGTCGAGGACGCGCAGGAACGCGACCCACGCGTTGTCGTTCATGTCATTGCGAGGCATCGGTTCGCTCCTCTTCGGTGTCGGTTGATGGCTGGGTGCGTTCACAGGCGCACCAGATGCCGGCGAAGATCTCGGCGCGGGTTACTTCTCCGCAGCTTGGGTCGTTGGGGCAAGGCATCAGGCCACCGCCTCGGAGTGCAGGACTGCGCGCAGTCGGCCGCCGATCCATTCGCCGACGGCCGGGGTGACGGCGTTGCCGTAGCCGTCGACCTGGTCACGGGCGGATCCCCAGACCTTGAACTCGCCCAGGTGGTCGCCGAAGGTGACATCGAATCCGCAGCCGCGGCCGATCTCGTGGGCGGCCATCATGCGGAAGTAGCAGTCGTCGAGAGTCAGATCGGCGAGGGCTTCGCGCCACTCGGCGGCCAGGAGCGCGGTCGTGTCGCGGGAGGTGAGGGTGCCGAGCGGGTCCGTGACCGGGTGCGCGGCCGTCTCGGTGCCGGTCGAGCCGTTCTGCTTGTACCAGCCGGAGAACAGCAGCCCTGGGGTCTGGTCGCTGGTGACGGTCGGCATCGGTTCAGCGTGGGTCGTCGGGATCGTGTTCTTCCGGAACGGGACGACTCCGGTGGACAGGAGCCCCATGGTCTCTGAGCCGCCCTGTGTCGGCAGCGGCTCATCGGCGCCGCGGCCGGTGCCCTGGTAGTTGTTCACGGCAAGCAGGACGGCCTTCTCGTGGGTTGCCGTGACGGTGTCCATCGGGCGTGTGATGTGCTGCCCGTCGCCGTTGTGGCGGTGCGCGGCCATGACCTGGCCGGTGGACAGGATCGCGGTCTCCTGCTGGCTGGTCTGCGTCGACATCGGCTGCCAGGGATGCTTCTCGCTTCCGTGCGCGGACTTGGCCGGCATCAGCACTGCGGGGAAGTCGGCGAACCGTCGGCGGCACCGTTCGGCCCGCGCCATGGTCGCGGGCGCCATCGGTGACAGCACCTCCACACCGGTGATCTTGTCCTTGAACTTCTTCAGCGGCTTGTCGCCGATGCGGGTACCGAGGTCCCTGAGGTCGAGCGCGTCGAGCGACGGGGTGAACGCGGGCACGACTTCCTTCCGGCACCGGGGGCAGCGGTAGTCGTACTGCTTGCCGTACCGGACGGAACCAGTTGCAGGGATCGCGGTGCGCCACGTCTGCCGGGCTTCGACGACGTCCGAACAGTTGCCGCACCAGGTCGGTGGCCGATGCTCCAGGTCCGGCGCGGGGAGGTTCTTGTCCCAGAAGACGCCGTACCAGCGGTCGCGGGACTGGCCAACGCCGAAGAACATCGAGTTCAAGAACAACACCTTGTGGTCGTAGCCCTCGTGCTCGAACTGCTTGAGCCACCAGCGGTACGTCGAACCGTCGCCGACCTTCTTCTTCCCGGGGACGAGCGGCCCCCAGGACTGCAGCTCGGTCGTGCACTCGACCAGGATCAGCCGCGGGTGATGTACCTGGGCGTAGTGCAGTACGCAGTTCGCGGTTGCCCGGTCGCGCTCGGATCGGGTGACGCGCTCCTCGTAGTCCGGGTCGTTGAAGTTGAACAGGGTGAGGCCCTGCTCGTACGCCTTCTGCGTGTTGGCCTGCGAGTGGTTCACGCAGGAGACGCCAGCGGCGAGGAGATCGCCGGGCGGCAGGTCGCGGGCGTCGTGGTAGTCGGCGGATTCCGGGTCGACGAGGTCGGCGATCCAATGCTCGGTGGTGGGGTGGTTGGCCTCGTGCACCTCGACCTTGTACGAGTTGTGGTTCGCGGCGGTGATCACGTCGAACCCGGCACGTTCGATGCCCTTGCTCAGTCCGCCGAACCCGGAGAACAGGTCGACGGCGACGAGGGTGTCGTGGCGGTTGCGGCGCTTGACCGGCGCCGGCCGGTGCGTGGCCACGCGTGCGGTGCTCATCTGGTCCCCCCAGTGAGTTCGGGCCACCGGACCGCGTCCATGGCGGCGAGGTGGGCTTGCGGTAGCGAGTCCTCGATGGGTGCGCCGAGGTGTCGGGCTCCGATGGCGGCGAGGATGAGGCTGTCGGCCTCGTCGTTGCCGGTGACCTCGACCTGCGGGTAGCGGCGGACGACGGCAGCGAGGACGGCGTCCTTGCCCGCATTGCCTTTGCCTGTTGCGTACTTGGCGCGGGTCGTGGGTGATACTTCGGCGACGTGGTACCACTTGCCCGCGTGTGAGACGACGAGCCACCACAGGCCGGAACGGTCGTGCATGTGTCCGGTCTGGCGGGAGAACGCGGGCTGCTCGATGACGATGAGCGGGACGGAGTTGACCTCGGTCATCTCGTGCGCCTTGGTGATGCTCGTCTGGACGGCGTACTGAAGTTGCAGGAGCCGGTTTCGGCGTTCGTCGAGAGTGGCGTCTTTCTTGCCCTTGCTGACGATCCGCTCGACGGTTGTATCGCCGGTGGCGGTGTCGATGACGGCGATGCCGGTGGATGTGAGGCTGAGGTCGAGTCCGATGACGACGGTCACTGGCCTGCCACCTCCTTCAGGTGCTGTTCGATCTGGTGGATGCCGCGGGCGGCGCTGCTCTGGATGAGTCGCTCGACGCGTTCGGCCTGGAGGCGGGCCTGCTCGTTGCTGCGGGCCCGGATCAGCAGGACGACCTGCCGGCGGGACGGGGTACTCACAGGACCACCCCGGCCGGTGCCTCATGCTCGGGCGCGGTTTCGAGGTGCTCGGGGCACCACCAGTCGCCGGTGTCGCCTGGCTCGTCATTGACGAGGTTGTCGGTGCGGTCGCAGTCCGCGCACTCCGGGAGCCGGTGGTGGTCGCAGTAGTGCTTGCCGTCCTCGGTGACCTGGAGGCCAGCTTCGCGCCATTCGTCCTCGGCGTGCCCGGCCTCGGTCCAGCACTCGTACTCGCTGACGTCGATGGTCGCGTACTTGCAGTTCGGCCCATCGCAGACGACCTTGTACATGGTGACGTTGCGGACGCTCACGGGTGGGCTCCTTCGACCTGCAGCGCGATGAGGTTGGCGCGTTCGTCGAGCCAGTCGGCGAGGTTCTCCGCCTCGGCGGCTCCGTCGCGGGTGCGGGAGTTGCGTGCGATCTCCCGCTGCGCGCGGGCCGCGTCGCGCAACGCTTCGGCCTTGATCGCCTCGGGGTCCGTGTCGTCGCTCAGGTCGATGCCTTCGCGCTCCAGGTCCTCGCTCAGCATGCGGCGGGCCTGGGCGTGGCCCTGCCAGCGCCAGTAGTCCTCCATGTTGCTGGCCGGGCAGTTCTCGAGCGCCCGGATGAAGTTGGCGCGCTCGTCGAGGAACTTCGTGACGACCTTCTGCAGGGCGCCCATCACTGGGCCGCCTTGCATGCTTCGCGGGCGGTCTTGTACGTCTCGCCCTGCGCCGACAGGGTCGGGTTCAGCGCGTTCAGCTTCTCGGTCGCAGCCTGGATACCGGCCGTGTCGAGGTTGGCTGCTGCGCCGAACGCGTCGGCCATGATGCTGACCGCCTGGGCGGAGGTGCCGATGACCGTGTCGGCGTCGTCGAGCGCGTCGAGGCAGGACTGCGGGACGACGGTGGTCGTGGTGGTGACGGTGGGTGCCGGGGTCGGTGTGACGGCCGGGTGGCTGGTGGCGTAGGTCGCTGCGTCGGTCGCGTTGTTGTCGGTGACGGCGATCGCGATCCAGCCGCCAGCGACGGCCGCCGTGGCGGTGATCGCGGCGATGGTGATCTTCTTCATGGGCTCGGTTCCTGTTCAGTCAGTGGTTGGCCGGCGTGCGGCGCTTGTGTGTGCGGGAGGGGTCGGCGTGGATCGCGGCGACCCGTGACGCTTTGGTTTTGGTGCGGTAGCCGTCGGCCTTGGCGGGGCAGTCCTCGCAGGAGAAGCCCCAGCCGTTGTCGGTGACGTGGGTGACGGTCGAGTGGATCCGGTGTGGGTTCACCCGGCGTCCGCCTTGTCCTGCTCGGCGGGCAGGGACCGCATCTGCGACGCGGCGACGGCGAGAGTCGCGTGGACCTGGGCCTCGGCGAGCAGCTCCGTCACGGCCGCGCTTCCCCGCTCGTAGTCCGGCAGCCAGTCCAGGCAGCGTTCCGCCGCAGCGAAGTGCTCGGCCGCCTTCACGACTGACCGCCGTCCTCGACGACCTCAGCATCGAGGACCTCGCCGGTCCCGGTGTCGGTCATGCCAGCCTCGGTCCGGATCAGCAGGTCGAGCCGGTCGATGACCGCCGACGCCTCGTCCTTCGACAGCTGCTTCCGGGACGTGACATCGCGGCCGATGACACCCATCACGTAGTCAAGGGCATCCTGCCGATCCGTGATCCCGGCCGCCTTCATCGCGACCGCGAGCTTCTTCGTCTGCGCGTCGGTGATCGTGCCGGTCTCGGTGACGACCTCCGCGTCCTGAATGTCCTGCGACGGCAGGGCGGTGTTGCCCGCCGGACTCGAACCGGCCTCGCCCGCTGCAACTGCGGTCTCCACCTGGGAGCCCGCCCCGCCGTCGTTCTGGGGGGCCTGACCCGCGGCCTCGCGCAAGGTCATGCCCGGTCGGTGCGCCGGTCGGTCGTTGACCTGCGTCACAGTCACGACATCGCCGGCGCTGTTCACCTCGGCCCCCAACTCCTCCGGGGTGTAGATCACGCCGTACATCGCGTCCGACGCGCCCATCCGGATCACCTCGGTGATCGCCCGGTTCCGCATCATCTGGTCCGGGTACGTCTTCCAGTTGCCCTTCCCGAGCAGGTTCGCGGTACGGGCCTTGTCCTCGTCCCACTCGGCGACGAACGGGTTCTCCGGGTCGTCCGCCCGGATCAGCTCCGCGACCACGTGAAGCGGGTTCCGGGTCACCTTCACCCGCAGTTTGTGGCCCGCCTTCCGGACGAGCGCGGCCATCAGGTCAGCGGACGCGGACGGCTTGCCCTCGATCACGTGGATGCTGTTGATCGCCTGGATCGCCGGGATACCCAGCGCGTCGCCGAACTCCATCGCGATCAGCACGTTGCCCGGGTTCTGCTGGTACGCCCGCGGTAGCAGCGACGCCGTAGCGAGCGCCCGCGCGAACTGCATCTTCGTCTCCAGGCTGCTGCCGGAGTGCGACGCGATCGCGGGCAGGTTGGCGGTGGTCTCGGTCATGATGCGATTCCCCTCATTTGCTTTGCGAGGCCACGGGCCGGCTCGATCCACGGCGTGCCTCCGTTGCGTGCCTTGCGGGTGGCGATGTGCTGGTTGCCGTACACGGCGCGCTTCGCGGTGCCGGTCGCTGCGAGCAGCTCCGTCTTCGCGAGTGCTGCGCGCTGCTCGGCGTCTTCCAGGTCGATGACAGCGGCGATGAACTCCTGCGCCACATCCCCCGGGACCTGGATCTCGGATCCGTCGATCGCCGGGTGAAGCTTCCGCACCGACTGGTACGTCGAGGCGTGGCCGTCGATCGCCGGAGGCTCCCCCACCTCGATGCTGGCCAGGAACGCGGCGGCCCGGTCACGGGCGAACTCGGCGTCGTCCGCGTCGTACTCGACGACGTATTCCTTGAAGTCGAGGTACGACGTCAGGAGGGCGAAGTACGTGACGCTGCGGCCGGTGATGTCCATCGCCCACTGCGCCTGCGCCCGGTACCAGACCGGGACCTGATCCGTGCCGGGCCTGCCCCAGTCGTCGTTGCCGGCGTCGGTCTTGATCTCGAGCAGCGCGTCCTCACGGACCAGACCGTCGGGGTTCGCGACCATCCAGGGGCGCTGGATGCTCACCCACGTTCCGCCCGGGTAGCTGACGGCCCAGTCCGGGTGCTGGTCCTGGAACCAGTGCGCGATCGCGGGCTCGAGGTAGTGGCCGCGGGCCTGGTCCTTCGTCTGCGGCTCTGGATCCTCGCGTCCGGCCATGAGCTGCCAGAGCGTGTACGGCGAGGTCCACGGCGAGATGCCGAGGACGGCGCTGACCTTGCTGGCGGTCATGACCTTCAGCCACTCGGGCGACCCGGGCACGAGCTCCGGGATCTGGCGGGCGATCATGCGGTCACCCCGTAGCCGCGGCAGGCGATGCAGGTGTAGGTGTGGCCGGTGCGCTCGTCCTCGACGCTGCCTTCGCCATCGCAGAATGTGCACTCGTCGCCGCACTTCATGCGGGTGCACGGGCAGCCGTCCACCTCGCAGGGCGTCGCGGTGATCGCGGCGTGCAGGCTGTACGCCTCGACGCGGCGCGCCTCGACGATCTGCGCCGGGGTCATGCCGGTGGTGTCGATCGGCTTCGGCAGGTCGCGCATGACGTGGCGGCATTCGGCGTGGTTGCAGTCGACGCAGGGGACGCACTCGTCCGCGTCGAACCTGGTGTCCTTCTCGCAGACATGCAGCTGGGTGATGTAGTCGATCTGGGCAGCGGCACTGAGCGGGAACTCGAGGATGCTCATGCCGGGACCTCGGCCTTCTCGTCGCGGCGGTAGATGGCTGGCCGGCGCGTGACCCGCTCGACCCACGCGGTGGCCTCGGCGATGCACTCGGGGCGGTCGCAGACGTTGGTCGCGGCGTGCGATCCGCTTGCTGCGGTCCACGGGCCGGAGGTCACTACCCCGGTCCGCGGGTGGGTGCACTGGGCGCTCATTCGGGGGCCTCCGTCTTCATGAGGTCGGCGATGAGCGTGCTCAGCTGGTCCCGAAGTTCGGTCAGGTAGGTGACGGTGTGCTTGGGGAGGCTCGGCCTGAACTGAATGGTGACGTCGCCCATGCGGATGACGGGGACGCTCTTGTCGGTGCCGCCGAGGGTGGCTTGGGGGCGGTCGCCCGGCTCGGGGGTGAAGGTGGCTTGCGTCCTCACCGGTCCTCGCCGCCCTGGCGCGTCTGGTCGATCGGCTCGACGGGGAGCGTGTCCACGACCTCGGCGCACACCGCGCACCACGGGCGGTCCGGCAGGGCCGGGTTCTCGCAGCAGCGGAGGCACGTCATGTTGGCCGGGAGGTACACCGGCTCGGGCGCGGCGATCTCGTCGTACAGGTCGCGGGCGCGCTGCATGCGGCGCACCAGCGCCCACACGCCGAGCGCGGCGAGCAGGACGACGGTGAATAGCACCGCCTTGCCCGGGGTCACGGGTGCACCTGAGGCGGCAGCACCAGCCACACGCCAGCCGCGAGGATCGCGATGGTCAGCGCGGGCAGTGCCAGCACCTTCACCGCCTGTCGGAGGAACTGCATGTCATACTCCTGTCGTTCTGATGGGTCGTCTCGACATCGCTTGCCGGTGGAGTCGAGGCGGCCCTTCGGTTTTCCGGGGTCAGGACGCGACGGCGTGGTCGCGGAGGTACTCGTCGAGCGCCGTGCGGGTGATGCGGTAGTTCGGGCGGCCGGAGGTCGCGATGTTGATCGCGGCGAGGTCGCCGCGGCGGATGAAGCGGCGGACGTGCTCGACCGACACGGCGAGCTCGTCGGCGACGTCGGCGGCGGTGAGCATCCGCTTCGTCGCGGTGGTCATGCCGCCTTCTTCGGTCCGGCCGCGCTGGACTTGAGTCCAGTGGCGGTTGACTCGTTGGGCTCGAAAAGCGTGCCGGGGATGAGCCCGAGGGCCTCCTCGATGAGCTTCGCGATGTCCTTGGTGCAGGTGTTCCGCTCGCCGGACTCGAGCTGCCAGATGAACTGGCGGCTGCAGGTGGCATACCTGCCGAGACCTGCTTGTGAGAGGCCCTTCTGCTCGCGGTAGGCCCTCATCAGGTCCCGCTTGCGGAGTCTCATCCATCGCCCCCTGGCTCGTTGACGCCGGCGTGTGTGTGCAGGAATCACTCTGTCGCCTCCTCTTGTGCTTGTCAAGCACCGTTGGACTAAAGGTCGCATGCCACTTGACGACGTGTCAAGCTGCCCGCCCAGGCAATTTCCCGTCTGCGCACGGCGTGTGCGGCTCTCTGCCGTCTCGGATTGCTTGACAGACTTGGTGGCAGTTCGGTCCATTAGTGCTTGACCGATCGATTCGGTCGCGCTGTACACGCGCGAAACGGCAGAGGGAGCCTGAGGACATGCACGCACTGCGGCGCTACCTGCTACAGGAGCTGGATTCCCGCGGTTGGCAGCCTCGAGATCTCGTGGTGAGGTCGGGGCTTAGCAAGCAGCGGGTAAGCCAGCTACTCAACGACGACCGAGAGGTCATGCCTCAGCTCCCCCGCACGTCGACTCTGGGAGCCTTGGCGCAGGCGTTCAATGTGCCGTTGACCCACATCACGTCGGTCGCGATCGAGGCGCTCGGGGTGCCGGGGGTGCTCGGGCCGAAGGTCGTTCATCAGGTCCGGGAAGCGGATGACGAGACTCTGCTGCGGGAGCTGCTGCGGAGAGCCATCGACCGAGATGAGGAGCAACCGCCGGCGCCGGTCGCGATCAACGGCCGGAGGGACCCTGAGGTCTTGGCTGCCGAGCTCGATGCAGCTGTGAAGGATCTGGAGGAGTGGGTCGCGTTGGATCTTGGCGAGCCGGGCGAGGCGAAGCGGGCGGAGTTGCAGGCGCGTGTGGATGCGCTGCGGGCGCAGCTAGTTTCGTCACGGTCGGCAACAGTTTCGGACAGAAATGTATCCGGATCGTGACGTGCTGGGCGGTAGCGCTTTCGCAACATCGAACGATCAATTAGTGACCAGACACCGGCCGGGTTCCTCAGCGGATGCCACCGGAGAACGCACCAGCCGATGTCTGGCGAAACTATCTAACGAGCGTGGTGGGGAAAGGTGACGCACGGTGGCAAGATCGCTCAAGTGGGGGAGTAAGACGGTGATCGTCCCGTTGTATGTAGCGGCGGGACTCCTGGGGGTCGCGGATGCAGTGCTGCCCTTCAAGCAGTTCGACCGGACAGGCCTGTACATGCTGCTCCTGGCCGTGACTGCGCACATCCTGAGCCGGATGGACCAGCGGACGGACGCGGTGAAGAAGAAGATCGACCATTCGGTCGGCGACGTGTACGAGGCCGGCAGCCGGTCTGAGCGGCGCCGGATCGAGCTCGAGGCCCAGCCGACGGCCAAGGTTCGGCATCTGGTGCCGCGACGATAATGAAGACTCCGGCGGGGCTCCCGGCTGCGGGTAACAACCAGGAGCCCCTACCGGTGAGACGTCGGCAGGGGCGGATTATGATGCTGTCGGCAACGATTTCTTGGCCGTGCGTGTTGGGGTGCCCTGCCGGTAAAGTGTTGTAGATGGGCCACGTTCAGGATCTGTGGATGAAGAAGGGTCCGGACGGGAAGAAGACTGTCCGGTCGGCTCGGTACGGCCTGGGCAAGCGGTGGCAGGCGAGGTGGATCGATCCGCTCGGCGACGAGCAGACGAAGATGTTCACCGCGCAGGATGCCGCGAGGGCTCACGTCACGAGGATGGAAGCGAGTGTCCATTCGGGTAGTTACGTCGACCCGAAGAAGGGCAAGGTTGCGTTCCGGGAGTACGCCGAACGGTGGCGCGCTGACCAGCTCCATCATCGCCGCTCGACCGCGGTGCAGGCCGAGTCCAGGTTGCGGCTGCATGTCTATCCGATGCTCGGTGCGAAGCCGATCGCGTCGATCCGGCGGCCCCAGGTGCAGGCGTGTGTCAACGAGATGGCGAAGACGCTTGCCCCGACGACCGTCGAGGTGGTGTACGGGTACATCGCGACGGTGATGAAGTCGGCGGTGCTCGACGAGGTCATCGGGAAGACGCCGTGCGTGAAGATCAACCTGCCGGAGATCAGCCGGAAGAAGGTTGTCCCGTTGACGGTCGAGCAGGTCGAGCGGATCTGCCGGAAGGTGCCGGCCAGGTACCGGGCTGCTGTGATCGTGTGTGCGGCGACCGGGCTGCGGCAGGGCGAGTTGTTCGGTCTGAAGATGGAGCACGTCGAGGGGGCGTGCGACAGCGTGGTGTTGCGGGTCGAGGAGCAGGTCGACGGCGGCGCACCGAAGACGGAGTCAGGTGAACGCAGGGTCGCGATCGGGCTGGTCGCGTCGAGGGCGCTGTGGAGGCATCTCGCGACTTACCGGGAGGGGATCGGCGGGTACGTGTTCTCGACGCCGCGGCGGACCCGGATCTCCAGGTCGACGGCCGCGTTCTTGTGGAACGCGGCGACCGAGGGCATGGGGTTGAAGGACCGGTCGGGGTGGCACGAGTTGCGGCATCATCATGCGTCGCTGCTGATCTCGGCTGGCCTGTCTGTGGTGGCTGTTGCGGAGCGGTTGGGGCACAAGGACGGGACGGAGACGCTGCGGACGTACGGGCATCTGTGGCCGACGGATCATGAGCGGGCTGTGGCTGCGGTGGATGCTGCGCTGGCCGGGTTGAGCATGTCTGACGGAACGGTGACGGAACGCGCAGCTTAAACGTGCAGGTCAGGGGCTTGTGGGACTGTGTCCGGCTTACATGACCGACCCGTTCCTTTTGCACGCTCGGCACGCTGCAATGTGGCCGTGACCAGCCTGAACGCCATGCGACGGGACACTACTGGACGCGATAGCGCGTGATGGCGCGGACGGAATTTACGCGGAACGTCCGAGTCGTGACGGAACCGGGACGGAACACGGAACGGGTCAGGTTGCCTTGTTGCAACAAGGCACCTACTCTCGACCCATGGGCCACCACGAACCGCGCACCGCAGCCGATGAGATCGCTGAGGCGAAGGCGAAGCTTGATGCCGCGTTCGCCGAGATGGAGACCTGGCGTACCCACCTGGACATCATGGCGAAGAACCCGCAGGACCGCGAGGCGGTGGCCTTCCAGGCTCGCCGCTCGGCCGGGATCGTCGCGGCCCTGATCGCGGAAGCCGAGTCCGGTACGCGCGTGGCCGAGCGGCTACAGGCTCAGCTGACCGTCGTCTCGTAGTGCAGTGCATGCCCGGCCATCGGGGCAATCACGCGTGACACCTCGACCGGGTTTCCGTCGACGCTGAACACGCGGACGATGTCCCACACGACCGGTGTGGGCGCGGTCAGGTTGAGCAGGCGCCGTTCGGTCGGGTTGGGTAGCCGGCCGACCGCGGTCTCGTCGACGTGCAGGACCGAGCCGTCGGGGATGAGTCCGGCGTCGTACAGCTCGGCGAGGGTGCCGCCCGGGTAGGGCTGGACGGTCGGGTCTGCGAGGACCTTGCCTTTGGCGATCTTCATCGGTACGGCGGATCGCTGGATCTGGATGGGTTCGCCGGCGAGTCGTTTCACCATGCGGCGACGCATGATCTTTGTTCCGGTTTTGATGCCGAGGTAGGCCGCGTCGGTTTCGGTCGCGGTCTCTTCGTCGTATTCGAGCGGGTCGACGGTGTACTCGTCCCATTCGGCGCCGTGGTCGGTGACGAAGGCGGTGGTGTCGCGTTGGCCGGCTCGTAGTTGGGTGAGTTGTTCGGCGTACCGGTTGGTGGACATGTGCCGGACGGGTATGGCGGGCGCGACGATGGTGGGTCGGCCTTGGGATCGGATGATGAGGCCTTCGTTGACGAGGATGGCGAGGGCTCGGCCGACGGTGGCGCGGTCGATGTTGATGGCGTTGGCGATGTCGTTCTCGCTGGGGACGCGGTCGCCGGGGTTGAGGTCGCCGGTTGCGATGGCTTGCCGGATGTGGTCGGCGAGTTGGTCGCGCATGGGCGGGTGGGGGGCGACCTGGGTGAGCGTCTGCTTGGAGAGCTTGAGGGCCATGGCTCGATGCTACGGGACTTGTTGCCTTTTTTGAACAACTTCGTCTCTGCTTGTTGACTTGTTGCAACAAGTGGAGCAGGGTGGATCTATCACCACCGGATGCCACTGGGGAGACAGCAATGAGCCAGGAAGACAAGCGGTACGCGATCGTGAACAGGTACGACGGGACGTGGCGCGTGTACGACAACGTCGACGACCTGGCGCTGCCGGTCCCGCACAAGAGCAAGAAGGCGGCCCAGGCCGCCGCGGACCGGTACAACGAGCGCGCCGCGAAGGCCACGTCGTGAACACGCCCGCGACCGCTGAGCGTCGGAACGTGCGGGTCTGGTTCGGCAGCCACGTGATCGCGAACTACACCGCGGAGCCCGAGTTGGCGGAGCGGTACGCGGTCGCGATGGGTCGCCGGTTCGCCGGCCTGAAGGTCACGAACGAGGCCGTGCCGTTGGTCGCGCCGGCCACGTTGCCGTTGCCGTCTGAGCGGCTGTGGGGTTTGCCGCCCCTCTAGACCGGTCAGGGCGTCGGTGCATCCTCACCCCCCTCGCCCGGCGTCCTGGCCGCTCCACTCGCGCCCCCGGTTCCCGTTCCTCCCCGGGAATTGGGGGCGCTTCTTGCAACACTCCCGTCAGTTATCACTACACATGAGAGAAGGACCTGATGAGCGACACCCGACCGACCGGCGAGGACCTGGCCGATCAGATCCAGCGCCACGCCTACGACCCGAACTTCGTCGCGGGGTTCCTGGCCAACTTCGTCGCCGTGGTCGCTGACGAGCAGACGGAGCGGCCGGCGCACGTCGCGGCGCGCGAGGCGCTGGAGGCGCTGGCTGACTTCGACACGTTCACCGCGGATGTCCCGGCGGCGAAGCGATGAGCAACGACAGCCTGCGGGCCGCGCTGGAGAAGCTGCTCGGGGAGCGGAGTTGGTCGCTGACCGCAGGGGATGTGCGCCGGGTGCTCGATGAGGACCGTTGGGCCGCCCATCCTGCCGAGTCGGTACCGGTCGCTGACCGGGAATCGCTGGAATCGCTGATCGCTGACGAACTGGCGAACTGGGTGGAAGACGGCCCTCGTGCGCGGCGGGCGGTCGCGAAGGCGCTCGTGGCGGCCCTGCTCGCTGCTGGCGTGTTCCGTTCCGAGGTTGAGGATGCCACCAGCAACGAAGCCCCGATCGTGTTCCCCCCGCTGGGTTCAGGCCACAGCCACGATGATTCCCGGGCGCTGCCGGTCGATGGCTGCCCCCGGTGCGCCGAACTCACCCGGATTGCAGACGCCGCAGGCCGGAAGGCCGCGCAGGAGGTCCGAGCCAGTAAGCGCGCCAATGAGATGGAGGGCAAGTCGTGAGCGAGAACTGGCGCAGGCGGACGCTGCCAGACGGCCGGGTGGCTGAGTTCCTCGGCGCCGAATGGGAGCCCGACGACGGCACCGAACCGCCGGGGACGATCCGGATTCGCGTGCACTACACGGTCGGCGGACAGGCGAGCAGCAAGGTCGTGCTCCTGTCCAGCGCCGACTTGGAGGCTAGGCGATGAGCGACAAGGTGGAGATCCCCGACGCAGTCGTTGAGGCGGCTTCGATGGCTGCTTGGAACGCGTCTCCGGCGGGGGATCTGATCCTGTGGCCGCCGACAATGGAGGGGAATGCGCGGCAGGTTCGCGCGGAGATCCGCGCCGCTCTGGAGGCCGCTCTCCCGCTGCTGCCCGCCTCTGGTGGACCCGCTGTCGCCGAGCGGAGGCCGCTTTCGGAGGCGCTGGACGAGTGGCCTGAGGTCGAGGGCACGTTCGATGAGGTGCTGGAGTCGGCCGCCGCCGCGCGTCTCAGTGGTCCCGCTGTCGATCGGTACCGGCTGGCGTGGCTGTCCACTCGTCGTCGTGCTGCCTACGCGTCGAAGGCGTTCTTTGCTGAGGCCGCCGCTGCGAACGAACTGGAAGCGCAGCCCGTTGTCGATCGACAGGTGATCGAACGGGTGCTGCGGGACCGGATCGACGGGAGCGACGCAGTGATCAACAGCCTGACAGCCGCTCTTGTCGCGGCTCTCACCGAACCCCACCCGGTGAACTCGGACCTACACCACTGCACGGGTTGTGGTGCTGCCGTGATCGGCCGGGAGACCTGTGGTGACCCGTCCCGACCGGAGTGCGCGGCTCTCACCGAACAGCCGAAGGAGGACGAGAAGTGAGCGAGGACGTCGAGTACATCGAGGCCGCCGAGGAACGGACCTGCGACTGTGGGACGCCCCTCAGGAATGGCCATTGGTGCGGCACCTGCCGCCAGAATATCTGGGAGATCCGCCGATGACACCCGCCGGCGAGCTCCTTGCTGCCGCTGACCGTGTGGAAGCACTGGCAGGAGCAGCCACCGAAGGACCGTCCTACCAGGGGGTGTTGATCGGTGAGTTCAGCGCCGAGCCCAAGCAGTGCGGTGACGAGCACTTGCCGGGCTGCTGGAATGACGTCCTGGACCGTACCTGGTGCATCTGCGGTGAGCAGACCTGGGACGGCGATCAGGGCAGCTGGCATTCGCGTCAGTTGTGGTCGACGGCTGGCCAGGGTGCGGAACTGCTCGGGTATGACCTGTACTACCTGCCGCCGCACGACCACACCGCTTGTTGAACCGCTTCAACCACCTGTATTGATAATCCCTCTTATCTTGCGAAACCCCCTGATTTTGAACGAGAAACGGAGTCCGAATGAGGTATGCAGTAGAGCTGGGCGACGACGAGGCCAGGGCCATCGTCTACGACCTCCGCAACGACGGCAGCGACCTGGAGAAGGCCGTCGCCGATCAGATCGCGAAGCAGTTGCCGACCCCGCCCCCGGCCGAGCCGAGCGGCGACTGTGTCGTCTTCGTGCGGGACCAGTGGCCGCCATTCGTGAGGGGCGACGACGGCGGGTGGGACAACCGGGATGGCTACAGCTTCGGTGGGTGGGAGCAGTTCACCAACTACTTCAAGCGTGGCGGCGAGTTCGTCATCTACCGACCGGAGGGGACCGATGCCTGAGACCACGACCTCCCGGAGCATCGCGTTCTGGCGCGACTGGGATAAGCGGCATCCGTACGTGATCGCAACGACCCGGACCGAGGACGCTGCTGCGCCGATCGAGCTCATCCGGCGGTACTCCGATGATTCCGGCGATGAGGTGTTGGTGTCGCTGACCCGTGAGGAGTGGGCCGAGCTGATCGGGTTCGTTGGTGAGCACGCCGGCGCACCGGTACCAACCGGCCTCGTGTGCAGCAATTGCGACGGGGACGAGTTCTTCTGCGGAGCGTGCGGAATCCGACGGGAGAACGTCTGATGCCCCGCCTGATGAGTGTTGCCTTTACTGAAGATGCTGTGCGCCGCCGGGCGAAGACCGTGACCCGCCGCAAGGGCTGGCTGTTCCTGAAGCCCGGCGACCGGCTGACCCTGTGCCGCAAGGTGATGGGCCGGAAGAAGGGTGAGCCGCTGGTGCGGATCGTCGACGTGCAGGTCGTGTCAGTTCGGCGCGAGCCGCTGAGCGCGCTCACGATGGACCTGACGTACGGGCAGAACGAGGTGTCCTACGAGGGGTTCCCGGACATGTCGCCGGAGGACTTCGTCGACGAGTTCTTCGTCAAGGCGCAGCGCATGCACGTCGAGGACGTGGTGACCCGGGTCGAGTGGCGCTATCTGGATGAGGTGGCCGAGTGACCGGGTTTCTGATCGCTCTCACCAACGGCCGCGGCAGTGGTGTTTGTGGTGGCGTGGATCGCGCGGGAGCGGCTCGTGAAGCGTGCCCGAGGGGACGCGGGCGATGAGTGACGAGCGTGTGCAGTACGACGGGGCCGAGCTCGACGAGATCCTCGCTGAGAACGTCACCGTGCATATCGAAGGCATGGACGCACACCATTGGATGGTCAGGATCTGGCGGCCGGCTCGCTGGACGAAGGGTGTGCTGACACGCACCGCGGTCAACCTTCACCTGTCGGCCAGCGACGTGTTCGAGGTCGAAGACACCGAAGGTCTGCCGGTGATCCAGCGGGAAGCGATCGCCTGGTGTCACGAGTGGACCGACCGCCGGGGCCGGAGGCACCAGTGCTACTCGCGGCCTCACGAGGAAGGCACGCGGCACCGGTGCAGCTGCGGCACAACGACAGCATGGGAGAAGCCATGACCGAGATCGTCCCTGTGACCCTGGTCGATGAGGTTGCGCAGTACGGTCCGACCCGGCGTATCAACGTGCTGGTCGCGTCGTGGTTGGCGTTGTTCGACCGTTATCACACGCAGCGGTGCTATTACCGCGACGTGGAAATGTGGCTGAAGTTCTGCGGTGAGATCGGCGTCGATCCGCTGGCCGCTCGTCCGTTGCACGTCGACAAATGGATGGAGCGGGACTGCGGTTACCGGCTGGATGCGAAGGAGGCGAGTAAGACGCGGCGGGTGTGGGCGGTCTCGTCTTGGTACGGGTTCCTGGTCGAGCGCGGAGTTATCACGCAGAACCCTGTGGCGGGTTCCCGATGAAGCGTTTCAGGGAATCCGGCATTAGTTATGGAAACTGCTCTTCTCATAACCTAAATCGGACTTAGATCGGAGTAAGAAATGAAGATGGTGGAATACGCCAGCTACCCGGATCCGAGCACCATTCCGCAACTGGAGACGGCCGCCGAGGCTGAGGCGTTGTTGCAGGAGTTGGCGCAGACCAACGAATGGGTTTCCGTGTTCTGGGATCGGGGGTGGGGCGACGTTGGCACCCCCCTGGAGATCACGATCATTGTCGATGGCAACGGCCAGCAGCCAAAGGCGCTGATCAACGCTGAGATCTACAACGATCTCCGCGAGCGAGAGGTCATCGACCGGAACACACTGCAGACCTACAAGGCGCGCAAGCTCCACGACTTCTGCAACCCAGACGACCGGTCACGCGTGAAGTCGTGAACGAGCTCGCAATCCCCTCCGTCTCCGCGGTCCAGCTGCCCGAGGCAGCCCCCTCTCCCGTCGCTACCTACCTTCAGTCACTCGGCTCCGTCGATTCCCGCCGCACGATGCAAGGCGCGCTCGACCAGATGGCCGCACTGCTCGCCGGCGACGGAGTCAAGGCTGACGCGATCCCGTGGCACGACCTGCGACCCGACCGCACGACATGGTTGAAAGCCGCACTACTGGAGCGGTACAAGCCGTCCACGGTCCGCAAGATGCTCGCCGCGCTCTCCGGGGTCCTGAAGCAGTGCTGGCGGGAAGGGCTGCTCGATGACGTCGCCTACCGCCGCCTGATCGACTGGGGTCAGGTGAAGGGGTCGGGGCTGACCGGTGCCAACGCCGGGCGTCACGTCACGGCAGCGGAGGTACGCGCCCTGTTCTGGGCGTGCGCCGACAGCCCGTACCTCGCGACCGCGGCCCGCAACGCCTCCGTGCTAGGCGTCCTGTTCGGCGCCGGACTACGCCGGGCGGAGATCGTCGCGCTCGACCTGGAGCACTTCGATCCGCAGACCGGCGAGACGACGGTGCGCGGTAAGGGCAACAAGATCCGCCTGTGCTACGTCACGGGCGGCGGCCGGGAGGCGGTGCAGGCATGGCTTCGGGTGCGCGGCCAGGAGCCCGGCCCGCTGTTCGTCGCGGTGAACAAGGTTGGCCGGCTGGATCCGGCGAGGCGTCGGCTGACGACGCAGGCGGTGTACGCGATGCTGCAACGGCTGGCGCGGACGGCGAAGGTTGCCCCGTTCTCTCCGCACGATGGCCGCCGCACGTTCGCGGGCGATCTGCTGGACGCTGGCGTGGACGCTGCGACGGTGCAGAAGATGCTGGGGCACGCGTCGCTGGCAACGACGGGCATGTACGACCGGCGCGGCGAGCGAGCGAAGCAGCAGGCAGCAGGGCAGGTGCACATCCCGTATGTTCAACCGACGACGCTGCCGACGCTAGGTGAGGCGTCATGACGCACAAGCTGACCGAGCACCTGCTCGGCAAGGATGAGGAGGAAGCATCGTGAGCGAGAATGACGACCTGCGATGCACGGCAGTGTCGGACAGCGGAGAGCGGTGCGTTCTCGCGGCGAATCACTACGGCGACAACCCGACGCAGTACCTGCACGCCCTCGACGGGACCAGCGACACAGGCGACGGTGTGCGCCGTTTCGGGGTGGGCGGACACATGCCGTCTACACCTCGCCTGACGCCGACCGGTGAAGAGATCGACGGACTCCTCCAACTGTGGAAGGTGCATCCTTCGCGGCCGACCGAGGGCAACGAGCTGGCCAACTACCGCAGGCGGGTGCGGAACGCCATCCTCGCACTGCTGAAGGGAGAGGAGTCGTGACGATCGTCGAGTTCCTGACCGCGCGGTACACCGAGGCGGAGAAGGTGGCGCGTGCTGTGAAGCCGCTCGGCGAGGTCATCGTGATGGGTGGCGAGCGGCATCCGGAGACATTTGGCCATTCGCGCTACACAGTCGCCTCCGCAGACGGGTATCCCCGAACGCTGAGCGATCCTGAAGCGAGCAAGCACTTCGCCCGCTACGAGCCCGCCGAAGTACTGGCTGATCTGGCGGCGAAGCGGGCGATCCTGGACGAGTACGAGCGCATTGCCCTGTCGGCCGACACCTACCCGTGCGCGCCGAACTTCGCATCGCTGATCGCCATGGGCGGTTGCCTTAAGATCCTCGCCCTGCCGTTCGCCGATCACGACGACTACGACCAGGCGTGGACAAGTGGCATCGTGAGCCACCATCGCGGGTAGAACACCACGAACGAGGCTCCAGCGGCTGCTACCGCTGGGGCCTTCGTCATGCTCAGCCCGGCCCGGTCGTCCCGTTCGTGATGTCGGCGATCGCCTCGTCCATCAACCGCTGCAACGTCGGCCGGTCGAACCCGGCGCACACCGGCTTCCGGGTCGACGGCGGGTACGGGTCGCTCTTGTTCGTCCAGCCGTTCTCGTAGTCG
>NZ_DASXHW010000189.1:0-1609 GCF_036488105.1 Mycobacterium sp.
AGAACGTCTCGTGGTCACGGGCCGCGGCCCAGACGTCGGCGTGCCGGGTCAGCACGTAATAGTCGTCCTCGGGCCTCTGCGTCGGCACCACATGGTGCACCGGATCGTGGTCGCGCAGCGCGCGGTACATCGGCCACGGGTTGGCCCACGTCTCGGCGTCGGCGAGCTGGAAACGAGGCTGGTGAGACAAAGTCGACGTCATGTCTTATTGATACGACAATCAGCCACGCGTGTCAACGGTCGCGAGCCTCAAGGGGCGCCCATTCACTCCTTCTTACCTTCCTTGCAGGGTGTTAGAGGCCGCTGGCCTTAGGCTTCGAGTCACCCAGGGACGGCGGGTATGGCTTTCATCGCTCAGCCCTCGATGGCCGAGGAGGATTGGCCGCCCGCCGTCCCGCGACGACTCGACCGCTAATTGAGAGATGCGATTTGATCGCTGTGTAAGGACACGACGGCGTGGTCGTCTGCTGGGCTGATCGGGACGATAACTGCTACGGAGGTGGTTGTGGCACAACATATCTGGGCTGGTGTGGACGCTGGTAAAGCGGATCATTACTGCATGGCTATCGACGGCGACGGGCAGCAATTGCTCTCGCGGCGGGTGACCAATGACGAGGCCGCGCTGCTGGAGTTGATTGCGGCAGTGACGACGTTGGCCGATGGAAGTGAGATCACCTGGGCGATCGACCTCAACGCCGGT
The DNA here is from genome assembly GCF_036488105.1 of Mycobacterium sp. Classification (GTDB taxonomy): domain Bacteria; phylum Actinomycetota; class Actinomycetes; order Mycobacteriales; family Mycobacteriaceae; genus Mycobacterium. The sequence goes on from NZ_DASXHW010000189.1 coordinate 701, forward strand.
GGGGCCGCCCTGTTGATCACCCTGCTCATCGCCGCCGAACAGCGGCTGCTCTACATTCCCGGCCGCACGGTCTATCACGCCTCGGGCAGTTACCGCGGTGACGGCAAGACCGACGCCAAAGACGCCGCGATCATCGCCGATCAGGCCCGCATGCGGCGCGACCTGCAACCGCTGCGTACCGGTGATGACATCGCGGTAGAGCTGCGCATCCTGACCGCCCGGCGTACCGATCTGGTGGCCGATCGCACCCGAGCGATCAACCGGCTGCGCGCCCAACTGCTGGAGTACTTCCCGGCCCTGGAACGCGCCTTTGACTACAGCAAAAGCAAGGCCGCGCTGATCCTGCTCACCGGCTACCAAACCCCCGACGCGCTGCGCCGTGCCGGCACTACCCGGGTGGTGGCCTGGCTGCGTAAACGCAAGGCCCGCAACGCCGATACCGTCGCGGCCACCGCCCTCGACGCCGCTAACGCCCAACACAGCATCGTGCCCGGACAACAACTGGCGGCCACCGTGGTGGCCCGCCTGGCCGAGGAGGTGATGACCCTCGACACCGAAATCGGCGACACCGACGCGATGATCGAGGAGCGATTTCGCCGCCACCACCACGCCGAAATCATCCTGAGTCTGCCCGGCTTCGGTGTCATCCTCGGCGCTGAATTCATCGCCGCCACCGGCGGTGACATGAGCGCCTTCGATTCCGTCGACCGCCTCGCCGGCGTCTCTGGTCTGGCCCCCGTGCCGCGCGATTCGGGCCGCATCAGCGGGAACCTCAAACGGCCCCGCCGCTACGACCGGCGCCTGCTGCGCGCCTGCTACCTGTCCGCCCACATCGCCATTCGCACCGACACCGCCTCGCGCACCTACTACGACCGCAAAAGATCCGAAGGCAAAACCCACACCCAGGCC
>NZ_DASXHW010000217.1:0-11191 GCF_036488105.1 Mycobacterium sp.
GAAAAACCCACCTGCGCCACAAAATCCGGCTCCAACTCGGCCACCGCCGCAGCAAAAGCCGGCTCATCGGCCAACAACTGCCGACCCATCCCCGCCCACTGCGAACCCTGACCCGAATACAAAAACACCGTGCCCGAACCGTGCGGCTTCTCGCTGGGCTCCACGACGCCGGTCGCGGGTTCGCCTGCGGCCAGGGCACGCAGCCCCGCAACCGCTTGGGCATGGTCACGCGCGGACACGGTCCCGAAGTTGCGGTAGCGGCCGCGGTAATTGTTGACGGTGTGGGCGACGTCGGCCAGTGCCATGTCGGCGCCCTCGCCGTCCATCCAGTCGGCGAGCATCGCGGCGATCGGCGCGATGCGCGCCGGCGTCTTACCGGATATCACCAGCGTGCTGATCACCGGTTCTGGTTGTGCGGCAACCGGTTCCGGGGTGGGGGCCTGCTCGACGACGACGTGCGCGTTGGTACCGCTGACGCCGAAGGACGACACGCCCGCTCGGCGCGGCCGGTCGACCGCGGGCCACGACATGCCGTCGGCGGCGATGGTGAACTTCGATGCTCCGGCACCGGCATTCGGGGTCAGCCCGGTGAAGTGCAGATGCGGCGGAATGTAGCCGTGGTTCATGCTGAGCACGGTCTTGATGAACCCGGCGATGCCGGCGGAGTTCTCCAGGTGGCCCAGGTTGGTCTTGACCGAGCCCAGTACCAGTGGCGCCGACTCTTCGCGATCGCCGAAAACCTGGCTGAGGGCGTCGAGTTCGATCGGGTCACCCAGCGCGGTGCCGGTGCCGTGCGCCTCGATGTAGTCGATCTCGGACGGCTGCAACCGCGCCGACGCCAGCGCCGCCCGCAAGACCGCCTGCTGGGCCGGACCGCTGGGCACAGTCTGCCCACTGCTCGGACCGTCCTGGTTGACCGCCAACCCCGAACCAGCGCCTGCACCCGGTCCCCGTCGCGCACCGCATCACTGAGGCGCTTGAGTACGATCACACCGCAGCCCTCGCTGCGTACATAGCCGTTGGCCGCCGCGTCGAAGGTCTTGCACTGGCCGTCGGGCGCCAGCATGCCCCACCGCGAGCAGGCGATGCTGTTTTCCGGAGTCAAGATCAGGTTGGTCCCGGCGGCCAGCGCCTGATCGGTCTCGCGCCGGCGCAGGCTCTGGCAGGCCAGGTGGATCGCGACGAGCGACGACGAGCACGCGGTGTCGAGCACCACGGCCGGCCCGTGCGCCCCAAGGAAATACGACAGCCGACCCGCGGCGAAGTTCGACGCGTTGCCGAACGGCAGGTACGGGTCGAAGTCCTCCGGGCGTACCGCGCCGTCAGTCGACAGCCAGTAATAGTCGCTGGTGGTCAGGCCGACATAGATCCCGGTCTGGCTGTTGCGAACCGCCTTGGGCGTGACACCGGCGCTTTCCAGTGCCTCCCACGCGACTTCGAGCAGAAGCCGCTGTTGGGGGTCCATCGCGACCGCTTCGCGCGGGGAGATCCCGAAGAACTCGGCGTCGAATTCGTCGGGCCGCCACGAGGTGAGGAATCCACCCTCCCGGTTGCAGATGGTGCCTGGCCGGGTGTGGTCGGAGGAGAAGTACGCGTCGGCGTCCCAGCGGTCCTCGGGCACCCGGATCACGCCGCTGACTCCGTCGCGCAGCAGCTGCCAGTAGTCGGCGGGGGTGCTCACACCACCGGGCAGACGGCAGGCCATCCCGACCACGGCGATCGGTTCCACGTCGGCCTTTTCGGCGATCTCCAGCCGAGCCGTCAGGTCATCGATCTTGCGTAGCGCCTCGGTGATGATCGCCCGACGATCTGGCGGTGCAGTCATCCCGCTCAACCCAGCCTTTCAGAAAGCTCTTTGAGGAGTTCGTCGTCGCTGAAGTCCTCGTAGACGTCGGCGCTTTCGTCCTCGGCAGCGTCGGCCACCTCCGGAAGAATGGTGGCCAAGTAATCCGACAGCGCCTCGACGGTCGGGTAGTCGAACACCACCGACGCCGGAAGCGTCTCGCCCAGGCTGTCGGACAGGGCTCGCTGAAGGGTGACGCTCATCAGCGAATCCATGCCGGACTGGAAGAAGCCCGCCGTCGGGTCGAGCAGCTGCGCCGACGCCAACCCCATCGCCGAGACAACCTGCGCGGTCACATGATCGACCAGAATGCCGCGGCGCCGCGTTGGTTCGGCGTCGCGCAACGCGTCTCGGAATTCGGTGCTGCGCGTCGCCGGACTGTCCGCTGTGTCGTCGGTGGTCAACAGGTTGTCCACGATGCGCAGGGGCGCCCTGGTGCGATACGCCGCGGCCAGCAAGGCCCAGTCGGCGGCGGCGACGGTCGGCCGTGCCGGGGCACCGGGGCCGGTGAGCAACGGCAGCGCCTGGATCGCGACCTCGTCGGCCATCGGCTCCAGACCCGAATTGAGAGTGACCTGACGCTCTTCCTCGGATTGGCCGTCGGACAACGACTTCCAGAGCCCCCAGTTGATCGCGGTAGCCGGAAGACCAGCGGCCCGGCGGGCCAGTGCGAAGGTGTCCAGGAACGTGGTCGTCGCAGTGTAGTGCGCCAGCCAGCGCGATCCGGTCAGCCCGGAGATCGACGAGAACAGCACGAACTGATCCACCGAGTGACGCAGCGACAGCCGGTGCACCAGCGACACCACGTCCAGCTTCGGCCGGAACATCGCGGTGACGTCGTCACTTGTCATGTCCAGCAACGTGATCGGGCCACCGCCGAACGCTGCGACATAGATGCCGGCCAGCGGTGGAAGGTCGGCACCGAACCGGTCGAACAGCGCGCTCATCGCGGCCTCGTCCGCCGCATCGGCGGCTGCCGTCACCAAAGTGGTGCCGGCCGGCGCCAGGCGGGCGGCCAGATCGTCGAGGCGCGAACCGGGGTTGCGCGATACCGCGACGACGGTGCCCGCGCCCGAGTCGGCGAGCTGCTGGATCAGGTGCGGCCCGATGTTGCCGGTCGCGCCGATAATCAGATAGCTGCTGTCCTTGGACAATTCGGCAGGTGCGGTCGAGGGCGCGTATCCCTGGTGCAGCCGCGGCACGCGGCGCAGGCCGGCCCGGTAGACGACCTGGTCTTCGTCGTCGGCGGCCTTGGCCTCGTTCACGACGTAGGTGGCGGCCAAGCCGTCCGGCACCGATTCGTCGAGATCGATGACGCGGCCCCAGAATTCGGGGTTCTCGAGTGCAAGCGTGCGGCCCAGACCCCACAACACCGCGTGAGCGGGGTTGGCGCGGTCGCCTTCGGTGACCGGCTGGGCGTTGCGGGTGAGCAGATACAGCCGTGGCGCCACGCCCATCTCGGCGATGGCAGCGGTCAGCCGTCGTGCGGCGTTGAAATACTCGTATCCCGCCTCGGCGCCGAACTGGCCGCCGGTCACCGCGGGTGCGTAGAGCACGTGGGTCACTCCGGCGAGGGCGTCGGTGATCGCCGTCGGGTCGGCGCCTTCGGCCAGCACTGACGTCGGCGCAGGCGCGGCGGCGAATTCGTCGCCGAGGACGCGACCGATCTCGGTTCCCAGCTCGGAGTCGGTGATGACCAGCCACGAGATGTCGGCGTCGCCATCCGCGGACGGCTCCCGAGTCGCCCCGGACAATTCGCGGGCCGGCCACGCCAGCTGGCAGTACCACTCCGACGGGATCGGGCCATCGGTCTGTACGCCCGGATCACCAACGGCGGCAACATGTCTGACCGGCGTGATCGGTCGGGGGTTGACCCAGTGGCGGCCGTGGTGCCACGGCGTGGTCGGCAGCACCGGGTGCGGCTCGACGGGGTGCGGGATCTGCGGCGGATGACTGGTGTGGACGGTGTTGAGGTTGGTGTGGAAGCGGACCGCGTCGTCGCCGTCGCGCCACAGCGTCCCCACGCTGTGGTGATGGGTGGTGGGATCCAGCGTGTCGCCGACGGCGTGGGTCAGGATCGGATGGGCACTGATCTCGATGAAGGTCGCGTGCTCTTCGGCGGCAGCCGCGACGGCCTGGCTGAGTAGTGCGGGTTGACGCACGTTGGCCACCCAGTAGTCGGCGTCCAGCATCGGCGACGCAGCGCCCTCCATGACCGTCGAATAGAACGGGATGGTGGGGATCTCGGGATTCAAATCCTCGAGCGCCGTGCGCAACTCGTCCAAGATCGGATCCATGAACGCGGTGTGGGACGCGACCTCCATGTTGACCCGACGAGCGAAGCGGTTCTGCCCACTCACCTCGGCAATCACCGCGTCGACCGCGGCCACTGCGCCGGCGATCACCGTCTCGCGCGGCGAAATGTATCCCGCCACACTGACGCCCGCATAGCCGGCGATCAGTGCCTCGGTTGCCTCGGGGTCGAGCTTCAGCAGCGCGACCGCGCCTTGGCCGGCGAGCTTGGACATCAACTGCGAACGGATGGCGATCACCCGCAGCCCGTCGACGACGCTGAGCGCACCGGCGACCACTGCCGCGGTGACCTCTCCCATCGAATGGCCGATCACCGCATCCGGGTGCACTCCGTAGGAGCGCCACAACTCGGTCAGCGCCAGCTGCAGTCCCATCAGCACCGGCTGAACTTGCGCGTCGCCGCTGATCGACTCGCCGTTGGCGATGACCTTCTGCAGCGAAAACCCAACCTTCTCGACGAAAATCGGGTCCAGCTCGGCGATCGCCTCGGCGAACACCGGCTCGTCTTCCAGCAATTGCCGGCCCATGCCGGCCCAGTGCGAACCCTGTCCCGAGTACACGAACACCGTACCGGGACTGCACGGCCCGTCGTGCGGGCCGACGACGCCTTCGGCGGGCCGGCCGTCGGCCAGCGCCTGCAACTGGGCCACCGCCTGGGCGCGGTCGCGGACGCAGACGGTGGCGAACTGCGGGTGGCGCTCGCGGTGGTAGTTGAGCGTGTGGGCCACGTCGGGCAGCCGCACGTCGGCGCCTGCACCCTGCAGCCATTCCGCCAGTGCGGCCGCCTGGGAGGCGATTCGCTCCGGCGACTTGCCCGACAACACCAGGGTACTCACGGCCGGGTCGGCCTCGCGGATGACCGGTACGGCGGCGGGCGCCTGCTCGATCACCGCATGCGCGTTGGTTCCACCGAACCCGAACGAGGACACGCCGGCCCGCCGCGGGTGATCCGTCTGCGGCCATTCCTGTTGTTCGGCAACCACTTTGAGACGCAACTGGTCAAAGGGAATGTGCGCGTTGGGAGTGTGGAAGTGCAGGTTCTGCGGAATGCGGCCCTTCTGCACCGCGAGCACCGCTTTGATCAAGCCGGCCATTCCGGCCGCGGCCTCGAGATGGCCGATGTTCGTCTTGACGGTGCCGATCAGCAGCGGCGCGTCTTCGGCGCGACCACGTCCCAACACGGTGCCGAGCGCACGCGCCTCGATCGGGTCGCCCAGCGGCGTGCCGGTCCCGTGGGCCTCGACGTAGTCGACCTCTTGCGGCGGCACACCCGCATTGGCGTACGCGGAGCGCAGCACCGCCATCTGGGCGGCGGGGTTAGGCGCCAGCAGACCGTTGGACCGGCCGTCCTGGTTCACCGCCGAACCCCGCACCACCGCCAGCACCCGGTCGCCGTCGCGCACAGCATCGTTCAGCCGCTTGAGCACCACGACGCCGCAGCCCTCGCCGCGGATGAACCCGTCGGCGTCGGCGTCGAACGCGTGACAGGCACCCGTGGCGGACAACGCGCCGGTCTGGTCGAAGGCACGAACGATCGCGGGCGCCAGCATCAGGTTCACGCCTGCCGCGAGAGCCACGTCGGAGTCCCCGACGCGCAGGCTCTGCGAGGCCAGGTGCAGGGCGACGATCGACGACGAGCACGCGGTGTCAACGGTGACCGACGGGCCGCGCAGATCAAGGAAGTACGACAGCCGGTTGGCGATAATGCTCAGCGCGCCACCGGAATTGCTCCACGCGTCGACATTGGCCAGGTCCATTCCGGCCACGTACCCGTAGTCGGTGTAGCACGCGCCGGCGAAGACGCCGGTCTGCGAGCGGCGCAGGCTGCTCGGCGGAATGCCCGCGTGTTCCAGTGCCTCCCAAGCGACTTCGAGCAGCATCCGCTGCTGCGGGTCCATCTTGACGGCTTCGCGGGTGGAGATGTCGAAGAACTCGGCGTCGAATTCGTCGAGGTTGTCCATGTACCCGCCGTAGCGGGTGGTGTGGGCCAGAGTCGCCGCCACCTCCGGCGTGCCGTCGTCGAACGGCGCCCAGCGTTCCGGCGGCACCTCGGTGATCGCGTTCTTGCCGTCGCACATGAACTGCCAGAACTCGTCCGGGCCAGACACCCCACCGGGGAATCGACAGCCCACACCGATCACCGCGATCGGCTCGTCGAGGTGGCCGCGGTCGGGCTGGAGTTCATCCTCGAGAGCGAACGATTCGGCACCGGTCAGGAAGCGTGCCAGGTCGGAAATCGTCGGGTGTTGCCAGAACTCGACAGGTGATACCTTGCGGCCGAGCAGCTCGGTCAACTCGCCGGAGAGCACAACCGCGTCACGCGAGCCCAGGCCCAGATCGCTCATCGGGGCGTCGAAGTCGATGTCGTAGATGCTGCCTCCGACATTCGTTACGAGGTAATCGGCCAGCCAGTGCCGTAGAGCGTCCTCGTCGTACGACGACGTCATCAAATACCCCTTTCGCTGCCAGCCGGTGCCGACTCCACGCTGTCGAACAGCTCGCCCAGCACGCTGCCGTCCGAATCTCCCAGCAGGTCGATATCGCTGTCCGATTCTGTCTGCGGCAAAACCTTCTTGGACAGGTGTTCAGCGAGTGCCACGATAGTCGGGTAGTTGAACAGCATCGTCGCGGACAGCTCGATCCCGACGAACTGCTCGGTGTCCCGGCGGACCGACATCGCCATCACCGAGTTCATGCCCAGCTCAGCAAACGGCCGGTCCAGCTCGAGCTCGTCTTCGGCCATCTGCAGTTCACGCGCGAGGATGGCCCGCAGCCCGGCCTGCAGCTCACCAACGACGTCCTCGGCGGGCATCTCCGACCAGACCGGTGAGGTGGACTTGGGCTCGGCGGCCGCTGCGCCGTCCGCCGAGGGCATCGGCGCCATGATCGCCTGCGCGACGTCGTAGCGCGCGAGGTGGTCCCAGGCCGCGAACGCTTCGTCGGCGGTGATGGGCCGCGACCCGAGCCGCTCGAGCTCTTGCAGTGCGATCTGCGCTTCGGCGCCGAAGCCAAGACCCCGCCAGGCCACCCAGTCCTGGCTGACGGTGTGGCAGCCCTGCCGGTGGCGCAACTGGGCCAGCCCGTCGAGGTAGGCGTTGGCCGCCGCGTAGGCACCCTGACCCGGGACACCGAACACGGCGCCGGCCGCGGCGGTCAGGAACAGGAAGTCGAGGCTGCCGGGCGGGAAGGTTTGATGCAGCACCTGCGCGCCCGCGATCTTCGGCCACACCGTGCGCCGTAGGCGGCCTTCCTCGAGCTCGGTGAACAGGTGGGCGTCGGTGACACCGGCGCCGTGGACGACACCGCGGATGGGCGCGGCCCCTTCGGCGTCGCGTTTGGCCAGCAGCGCGCGCATCGCGTCCTGCGATCCGATGTCGAGTGCGACGGCTTCGACGACGACGCCGCGCATCTCCAGCGCCCGGATGGCGTTGATCTTCTGCTGGGTGTCGGCGTCGTTGGCCTCGCTGCCCCAGTCACGGCGGGGAGGCAGCGCGGTGCGGCCGGCCAGGATGACCCGGCGCGCGCCGTGATCGGCGAGCCAGCCGGCCGTCAGCAGACCGAGCGCACCCAGACCCCCGGTGATCAGGTACGCCGCATCCGGGCGGCAGCGCAGCGGCTCGTTGACCGGCTCACCGGACACCGGCGCGAGGCCCGGTGCCAGGAACTCGCCGTCGCGGAGCGCGAGAATCGACTTCGCGGGCTTCCGGATAACCGTGGCCAGCGCCGGCACCAGACCAGCGATGTCTGCGCCGTCCGGCAGGTCGACCAGGCCGCCCCACAATTGCGGCTGTTCGGCCCGGATGACCCCGGCGGTTCCCCACATCGGGCTTTGGGCGACCGCGGCGTCCGAACTGCCCTCGCGAACACCGCGAGTGATGATCCACAGCGTGACCGGGTGGCTTTCGTCGCGTTCGGCCAGCTTTCCGACCAGGTCGACGAGCTCCATCGACATGCGCACCGCGGCGTCGACATCGGCTTCACCGGAACGGGATTCGGCGACATAAAGCACGTAGCGGGCATCGGCGGCAGCAGTCGACGAATGGCCGGCGTGAGTCAGGCCGTCGCGAAGCGCACAGGCGATGTCGTTCTCGCCCAACACCGCAACGGTGCTTGGGCCAGTATCCAGATGGTCGTCGTGGCCCTCGACGGGCGAGAACGGCTGCCAGTCGAGCGCGTGCACCATCGCCGCGGGATCGTCGTTGCGGCCGGCGGCCGCGCTCGAATCCACTACCGCGTAGCGAAGTCCGCGCACTTCGACGCTCGTGCTGCCGTCAGGTCCGATCACCGCGATGTCGACGATGAGCTCTTCGTCGCTGCCGCCACGCCGGCGAACCTCGACGCGGCCGCGCGGGTCGGTGAGCTCGGCGTCAAACCGGACGCCCGCGACCGCGGACGGCACCATCAGCCGCGGATTCTCGGCGTCCAGGAGCCTGCCGATGTGAATAGCGGCGTCCAGCAACGCAACTGAGGAGGCCTGGGTCAGCTCGACCTCGGCGCGCAACTCGCCGGCCGCCGACCGGCAGGAGCCGATCGACCATCCGAACGGACGACCTTCGCTGCCCCAGGTCTGCCACAGTGAGGTCACCGAGTCATCGGCGAACTCGCCGTCGGAGACCTGCGGACCGGCTACCGCACCGGCCGCCGGGTGGTCATCCGAGCCGCGGGCGATACGAGCAGTGACGTGCCGGACCCAGTGCTGCGCGGAAACAGTGGCGCTCGACGACACGGTCACGGACGCTCCGTCGGCCACCACCTGAATGACGCGCGGCTCGTCGACGACGATCGGGTACTCGAAGCGGATCTCGGACAGCGCCGATCCACCAGACTCGGCGGCGGCCGCCGAAAGTGTCTGCAGTAGAACCGATATCGGGATGATCTCGACACCGTTGTTGTGGTGCGAACCGGGATACGGCTTGGTCGTGGGCGTCAGACGCGCCTGCCACAGGTGCGTCGGCGGTGTCGCGGCGACGGGAATGTGCTGACCGAGCAGCGTGCCGGGCCGCGGCGCAGACTCGGCGGTCTTCACGAATTCCTCGGCGCTGATCCAGTGCTGGCTGTGGTGCCATGGCGCACTCGGCAGAACCGGATGCGGCTCGGGCGGATGCGGCAGCGTGGGCGGACGCATGACGTGCGTGCTGTTGAGGTTGGTGTGGAAGCTGACCGTGTCATCGCCCTTGCGCGACAATGTCCCAAGGCTGTGATGGTGCACCGACTCCAGCGTTTCGGTGACGGCGTGCGTCAGCGTGGGGTGCGGACTGATTTCGATGAATGTGGCGTGTTGCTCGGCGGCGACGCTGATGGCTTGGTGCAGCCGGACCGGCTGACGCACATTGGCAACCCAGTAGTCGGCGTCCAGGGTAGGCGTCTGCCTCGGGTCGGCGACGGTGGAGATGAACGGAATCGTCTGCGCGTTCAATGTCAAGTCTGCTAGCGCCGAACGTAATTCGGGCAGGATGGGATCCATCAGGGCGGTGTGCGAGGCGACTTCCATGTTCACCCGCCGCGCGAAACGCTCCTGTGCGCTCACGGCATTGATCGCCGCGTCGACCTGCGCCACCGCGCCGGCGATCACGGTTTGGCGCGGCGACAGGAAGCCGGCCAGGCTCACCTGGGGGTAGTCGACGAGCAGCTTTTCGGCCGCGTCGGCGTCCATTTCGAGCAGACCGACCGCGCCTTGGCCGGCCAGCTTTGACATCAGCCGCGAACGCGTCCCGATGACCCGCAAACCCTCGGCGGGGGTCAGCGCCCCGGCCACGACGGCCGCGGTCACCTCACCCATCGAATGTCCAATCACCGCATCGGGTTCCACGCCATACGAGCGCCACAGTGCGGTCAACGCCAATTGCAGGCCCATCAGCACCGGCTGCACCCGCGCGTCGCCGCTGACCCGCTGGCCCTCGGTCAGAACCTGGTGCAGCGAGAAGCGCATGTGCTCGAGGAACAGCGGTTCCAGCTCGTCGACGGCCGCCGCGAACGCCGGCTCGTCGACCAGCAATTGCCGGCCCATGCCGGCCCACTGCGAGCCCTGCCCCGAGTACACGAAAACCGTTCCGGGCTGACACAATCCCTCGTGCGGCTCGACGAGTCCGATCGCCGACTGGCCGGCCGCCAATGCCTGCAGACCGGCGACCGCGTGGGCGCGATCGCGCACGGCGAGCGTCGCAAAGCTCTTGTGCTGAGTGCGATGGTGGTTGAGCGTGTGGGCGATGTCGAACAACGGCACCGCGGCTCCGTCGCCGATCATCCACTCGGCCAGCGTGGCGGCCGTCGAGGCGACGCGTGCCAGCGTCTTGCCCGAGACCACCAGCGTGGTGATCACCGATTCCGGTTGCGGCGCTTCATTTTTCGAAGGCTCAAGGCCTGGAGCCTGCTCGAGGACCACGTGCGCATTGGTGCCGCTGACCCCGAATGACGACACCCCGGCCCGCCGTGCCCGCCCGACCGCGGGCCAGTCCATGCCGTCGGCGGCGATGGTGAACTTCGAGGCGCCTTCGACGGCATTGGGCGTCAACTCGGTGAAGTGCAGGTGCTGGGGAATGTAGCCGTGCTGCACGGTGAGCACGGTCTTGATGAAGCCGGCGATACCGGCGGCGGACTCGAGGTGGCCGAGGTTGGTCTTCACCGACCCCAGCACCAGCGGCGCCGAACCGTTGCGCTCGCCGAATACCTGGTGCAGCGCGCCCAATTCGATCGGATCGCCCAGCGCGGTGCCGGTGCCGTGCGCCTCGATGTAATCGATGTCCGAGGGCTCCAAGCGGGCCGCGGCCAGCGCCGCGCGGACGACCGCCTGCTGCGCGGGACCGCTGGGCACGGTCTGGCCGCTGCTGGGTCCGTCCTGGTTGACCGCCGACCCGCGCACCACCGCCAACACCGAATCGCCATCGCGCACAGCGTCACTCAGCCGCTTGAGCACCACGACACCGCAGCCCTCGCTGCGGACATAGCCGTCGGCGCTCGCGTCGAAGGTCTTGCAACGGCCGTCGGGTGCCAACATCCCCCACCGCGACGTGGCAACGCTGTTCTCCGGGCTCAGCA
>NZ_DASXHW010000328.1:0-18241 GCF_036488105.1 Mycobacterium sp.
GGTCTACGCCAACCGCGACGAGCGGTCGGTGATCTTCGCCGATGCGCTGCGCGAACTCGCGGCAAAGTATCCCGACCGGCTGACCGTCGTGCATTGGCTGGAGTCGCTGCAGGGGTTGCCGTCGGCTACCGCGCTCGCTCAGCTGGCTGCCCCGTTCACCGACCGGCAAGCGTTCATCTGCGGGCCGGGGCCCTTCATGGGGGCCGCTCGCGAGGCGCTCGACACCCTGAAAGTGCCTGCACCGCAAGTACATCTTGAGGTGTTCAAGTCGCTGGACAGCGACCCGTTCGCCGAGGTGAAGATCGAGGACGACGGCGACGAGCCCCCGGCCACCGCCGTCGTCGAACTCGACGGCCAGACCCACACCGTGTCGTGGCCCCGCAAGGCGAAGCTGCTCGACGTGCTGCTGGACGCCGGCCTGGACGCACCGTTCTCCTGCCGCGAGGGCCACTGCGGCGCCTGCGCCACCACCCTGCGCAACGGCAAGGTCAGCATGGAGGTCAACGACGTGCTGGAGCAGCAGGACCTCGATGAGGGGCTGATCCTGGCCTGCCAGTCCCACCCGGACACCGATTCGGTTGAAGTTACCTACGACGAGTAGCTGCAGCGTAAGTTCTGCTCAGGCTTAGCGAGAGGACGCGGGATGAAGCGGCTGGTCACGGCGCTGGCAGGCGTCGGTCTGATGCTGGTTTTGACGCCACCCGGGGTTGCCCCGGCAGCCAGCAACACCGCCACCTCGCTGATACCCCTCAACGACGGCAGCCAGCTGGAAACCCGCGCCACGCTCGACTGCCATAGCGCGAATGGCAGTTGCGACTTCACCGTCGGCGCGGACCGCAGGACCGGCGATGCCGTCGACGGGTTCCCGCACGACCTCTGGTCGCGGCAAAGCACCGACATCCGCTCAATGGACCGCACGTTGTACCTCGACGTCCACGCCACCGCGCAATACGACCGCGTGTTCAAAGAAGGCGGAAACGACAACGTCACCACGATCTACATGGGCGATGGACCGCTGGAGAAGTATCAAACCACCGGCCGGATCGACGCGACCGATTGGCACACCGGCCAGTCGCGTGTCAATGTGCCGGTCATCATGTGCACACACATCCAGGTGGTCTACGGCGGAAACAACATCACCTCACCAAGCACCTGCGCGCAAGCCAACTTCTCCTGAAGCTGAGTCGTCAAAGCCTCTGCGACAACACGTTTGCGAACGTGTCGCCGCGTTGTCACCGGGACTCGAGAAAGGTGATCACGGCTCGAACGCGGCGGTGATCGTCGGCGGTTTCAGGCAGGTTCAGCTTGCTCAGAATGCTTCGCACATGCTTCTCGACGGTGCCTTCGGTGAGCCACAGTCGACGGGCGATGCCTGCGTTGGTGCGCCCCTCCGCCATCAACGCCAACACCTCATGTTCGCGCGGACTGAGAACAGCGAGCGGATCTTCGCGTCGGCGTCCGGAAACCAAATCTTGGATGAGCGCGGGGTCGATCACTGAGCCGCCGTTAGCAATCCGTTGTAGTGAATCGACAAATTCCGCCACATCGGTCACCCGACTCTTGAGGAGATAGCCGATGCCATGACCGCCGGACAAAAGCTCCACCGCGTGCTCGACCTCGACATGCGCCGACAAAACCAAAATGCCAATTTCGGGCAGTTCACCCCGGATGACTCCGGCCACGTCAAGACCCTCGGTGGTGTTGGTTGGCGGCATACGGATATCGACGACAAGCAAGTCCGGGTTTTCCGCACGGACCAGGGCGAGGGTTTCGGTGGCATTGCCGGTCTGGCCGACAACGTCGAACCCGGAGTGCCCGAGCAGGCTCGACAGCCCTTCACGAAGAAGCACGTCGTCGTCGGCCACAATCACCCGTAGTGCACTACTCCGCGAAATTGCTTCTTTACCGGGCGCACTGTGCGTGTTGCCGGGCTCCACTCCCATGCGGCCACGTCCTCTCGGCCATTCGACCGATCACATCTTGCTACGGACGCACCCGGAAAGTCACTTACCGCGCGATGCCGTTCAGCTGGTGCTGTACGCCCAATAGTCATATGCGCCGGGCACCGGGCACAGGTCGTGGTATGCATCCAGCACGAATTGACCCGCTTGGGCGGTGGTCAGCTGTGGATAGTCCCGCACCAGGCCCGCGGCCACCTGGGTACCCACGGCGTGCTGATTCCACAGTTGCCAGCACACGTTGTAGCCGTCTTCCAGCATTGCCGGATCCGTTCCGGTGACGCCCGCCGCCCGTGCGGCGGCCAGGAAGTCCTGAGGTGTGTGAGGTTGCGCCACCGGGCTGGCGCCGGCCGTCGTGACTGGGTCGGCGCCGGCCGGCGCGGCCAGGCCTACGGCAATGACGGCTCCAGCGGCACCGGCGAGGACTTGGGCCAACCTCAGTGGGTTGGTTATGCGGCTAGTGGTCATATCTGTTGCCTCCCTTTAATTTTGGTGTTTTAACGAAGTCGTGGCCGAGGTTGACTGCTCGGCTGGATTAGTGCCTGCTGCACCATGGGCGTACGCGCCTGACCCAAGCCCGATCAGCGACAGCCAGAAAACGACAGTGATCGCGGCCAATAAAGCGGTGGCGGCGAGGTGACGAAACAGCTGCCTGCGGTAGGGGTTTCCGGTTTGACGGCGCAATGACTGCTGCCCGCGATCGATATCGTCACCGCATCCACCGGCCGGAAACTCGGCTAGCGTCGGTTGCCAAACCGCGGAATCCAGCTGCGTTGACGCTATTTCGTACGCGTAGCTCTTCATAGCTGCCAGCGTCGCGCGGTATGCACAGAAAGTCTTCGCGGCTAACGCCCAATGACCAACCCTGTTAGCAGCAGTTACTCACTACCGGCTAGCTGCAATAAGCCCGGCGCAGGGTGGCCCACATCACAAAGGACGGGCGCGAGATCTGCTGGGCTACTTGCCTTTACCGAGGCGAACGAGAGCCGCGGAGATCGCACCAGCGGAAAGCGCTGACTTGGCGAGGAAGCCTATGGCGGGGCTGGTTTCCATCATGTCCGCCAGATCAGGCTCGGCGTGGGTAGAGATCAGTATGACAGGGGCCGTTGCCGCGCTGTCGATCTCGTGAAGAGCCTCCGCTAGATCGAAGCCGCTTTCTTCGCCGATATTGACATCGACCAGTGTTACGTCGGGTCGCAGCTCTTGGACGGACCGGAGCCCGTCGGCATTCGTTGATGCCACTCCGACAACGCGGGCCCCCTGGTGTTCGAGCAGCCGTCTCGCCGAGTCGAGGAATTCCGGGTTGTCGTCGACGATCACAACCCGGATCGGCTTAGCCGGTGATTCCACAGCACCATTGTGGCAAGGGAAGTCGCCAGCCGGTATTCCGGCTAGCACCCATGTTCACGTCTCGACCGGCGCTAGTTCGCTGGACTGCCCACCGGGCGACTCGTTGGGTCCGAGGGGAATATTCGCCACCAGCGACGTGCCCTCGCCAAGCCGACTCGCGATGGCGATCTGGCCTCCAAGCGCCTCAACCCGGTCCACCAAGCCAATGAGTCCAGACCCTTTGCGTGTGTCGGCTCCCCCAATGCCGTCGTCGCGAATCGAAAGATAAAGCTGGTCATCCTCGGCTTTGACAGCCAGCTGGACCAGCGACGCCTGTGCATGCTTAGCCACATTCGTAAGCGCCTCTGCCACAAGGTAATAACCGGCCACCTCGACATAGTCAGGCAAGCGCCGAGGTACCGCTACATCCAGTTGTACCGGCACCGCGCAGCGGCGCGCGAGTGTCTTCAGCGTCGGTCCGAGGCCTCCTTGTGAGAGGATCGCCGGATGAATACCGCGGGCAATCTCCCGTAGGTCGTCCGAGACATCGACCAAACCGGTAACGACGTCGGAAATTTGCGCTCGCAGCGTCGCCTGCTCGGGCGAGACAGACTCCTCTGTTAGGCGCAGCTTCAGTCCCAATGAGACCAGGCGCTGTTGAGCACCGTCATGCAAATCCCGTTCGATACGCCGCCGCGTCTCATCGGCGGCTCCGACAATCCGCGCTCGTGACGCTCTCAGTTCCGCACGCGCATTGGCATTTGCAATCGCAATGGTGATGAGGTCGGCGAAGTCGCTGACGCGTTGCTCCGCGTTGGGTGGAAAGGCGTCGGATCGAGACGAACCGGCGATGGCCGCCCCCCAGACCTGGCTGCCGGCCATGATCGGAGCACCGACACCCGAGGTCAGACCCAGTGCACGGATACGCGCCGCTGCCGACCCGGACGCGTAGTCGTGGCTATCCATTCGTGCCACGCGGCCGGTTCGCCAAACCGTTGCCGCAACACTCTCGCCGTTGAGCGAAAAGCTTTCGCCCACAGGCATTTCCTGCAATCCCGGTTCGTCGGCCGCTGCAAGTAGGAGCGCCGTGCCATCGGGCTCGTAGCGGAGCAAGGCTGCGTTTTGGACATCGAGACAAGTGGCTAACTCCGCAGCCACGGCTGAGAACACCTCCGATGGCGGAACATTGCGCGCCACCAACGTGGCCACCCGGCGCAGCGCGGCCTGCTGCCGCGCGGCGAGATCGGCTTCGTGTCGGCGCCGATCGGCTTCGATGGCGCTTGCCCGGGCCAGCCCCGCAAGACTGTTGGCCAACAGCGCCACGGCAAAAAAGATGACGATGACCACCCAGTTCTGCAGCTGGATCACACCGAAGCCGTCCGGCCAGCTTCGGCAAGTGTCGAACGCGACGGCGCTCACCAGTGCGGTGATCGCCGCTAATCCGAACCCCCAGGCCATTCCGACCAGCAGTACCCCGAGCAAGAACACGGTGCCGAATGCCATGGTCGGAGCAAAGTGTTTGAGCACAAGCACAACAGCGGTTTCGAGGGCTATCAATGCCGCGGCGGCGATGAAACCTTGCCAGAGCGGCGGAGGGGTCGGTCGCACCAACAGCCGCGCGAGCCGCCCGCCCGGACGTCCCGGTTGGCCGCTGTTGGCCTGAGCGAGCCCATGCTCTGTCACATGATCGGCCTAGCACGCGCGATGGCCCGCCGCAATATCGCCGGCGAAGTGCCGACAATCCTTCCGGCCAGCCGGTAACCAAAGATTCCGGTTAGCTGCAATCCCATGTTGGTGTTAGCCGCAAAGACATACGTTCCTCTGGCCGGAACCATCGAGGCATGACTACTACAACAGCCCACCACCTGACAGCTCAGACAAATGGCGGTAGCCGGCGCCGTCCGGACCAGGTGCGCGTCTTCCAGCCGCCGCAGCGGCTTGTGCAGAACCTCCAACTGATCCTTGTCGACCTCATCGAGCTTCATTTGCAGGGCAAACAGGCCCATTGGAATGTCGTCGGTACTAACTTCCGTGACTTACATCTGCAACTCGACGAATTGGTCGACTTCGCCCGCGAGGGCAGCGACATCATCGCCGAGCGGATGCGCGCGCTTGACGCGGTGCCGGACGGCAGGTCAGACACGGTGGTCGCCACGACCAGCCTGCCTCGCTTTCCAGTCAACGAGCAAAGCACCACGGACGTCGTAGGCCGGATCACGACCCGCATCTACGCCACGGTCAACACCATTCGCACGGTGCATGACGCGGTTGATTCCGACGACCCGACCACGGCGGACATCCTGCATGCACAGATCGACGGGTTGGAGAAGCTTGCGTGGCTGATCAAATCGGAGAACCGTAAGGTCTAACCCGATCACCCGTCCGGGCGTCGTTACAGCTTGTCCGACAACACGTTTGCGAACGTGTGGGTGTCACCCGGCCAACGGGCTGACACATATGAGCCGTCGTCGACGACGAATGCCGGCCGTGAATCGGTCGCGGTGTCGCGGGCCATCCCCGAGGTCTTCATCCGCCAGTGCGGCGATCCTCGCTCGACGTCGCAGAAGTCCGCGGGGCTTTTCAGGGCACGGGTGACTTCGGATTGCACCGACATGTATCCCGACGGCTGGCCGGGTTGCTCGCTGTAGGTGCGGTAGTAGTCGCGGTCCCAGAACCGGGTGAGCCGGGTCAGGCGCCAAGCGGTGCGCTCCAGCGCCCAGGTCAGCGCCGTAGTCCGGCGCCCGTACAGCACCGAATGGCCGGTCTTGGGGTCAACGCTGCGGGCGGCCAGCAGCACACCGTGGCAGATCGCGGCCACGATCACGCCGCGGCCAAACGCGTCGACGACCAGCCGGTGCAGGGCCTCGCTGTCGAGGTAGGAACGCATGCCGCGGGCCCGATGGCCACCGGGCAGCAGCAACCCGTCGATGCCGTCGAGCGTCGCTTCCGCCCAGCTGGACGGGCTCTGGTACTCGGGCGAACTCAGCATCTCGCGGTAGGCCCCGCGGGCGTCCTTGTTGGCCCGCAACGCTCGCCCCACGACGGTGATTGCGCCCAATACCGGTAGCGCAGACCAGATGTCCAAACCGCGGCCGGTGACCATGATGTCGTCGGCGATTCCGGGAGCACCGCTTTCGGCGGTGAAGACGACCTGGTGGCCGTTTGCGCGCAGCACCTGCCAACTGACCGCGACCTCGGTCGGGTCGAAGTCGCGGTCCGGAATCGGAATCAGCACGGTACCCATCGGTAGTGCCTGAGCTTACGGCCTGCGCCCCTTGACTAGCCGCCGATCCCGTGATCGAGACCGAGATGAGTATCGAAATACCAAGGGACGCCGCCCAGCTGGACCACCATGACGAGGCCCAACGCGATCAGCGCGACGACCGGCCCGGCGGCACGCGCCCTTGTCCCGATTCGGGGCACGGCGAGGAGCAGAAACAGCGGAACGAATCCGAACTCCGCCCACATCAGGATTCGCTTGGGTACTTCAACCGCTTTGTCGTAGTCGGTGAAATGGCTGTCCGGAAAACCGGTGAGGTACAAATCCCCGGCCGCCTGAAATGCGAACACCAGGGCCGCGACGGCACCCACGATGCAGGCGACCGTCGCGAGGACCTTCATCGGTTAGCGCGGCAGCCCGAGAAGCCGTTCGCCGGCCAGCGTCAGCAGAATCTGCTCGGTGCCGCCGGCGATCGTCAGGCAACGGGTGTTGAGGAAATCCTTGACTCGCTTGTCGAAGGCAATGCCGGATCCCTCGCTGAGATCCATCCGGAATTCGGCCAGCGCCTGCCGGTATCGCACGCCAATGAGTTTGCGCACGCTGGATTGCGCACCGGGGTCTTGGCCGCCCACCGCGAGTTGGGCGATGCGCTGGTCGAGCAGCGAGCCAACCTGCGCGGTGATGATCAACCGCGCCAACTGGTCCTGTTGGGCGACATCGAGATTCGCCTTGGCCGCTTCGGCCAGTAGCTCTTCCATCGGATTGCCGAGCGCGGTACCTGCGGCCATCGCGATCCGCTCGTTGGCCAACGTGGTGCGGGCCAGCCGCCAGCCGTCGTTCACCGTGCCGACGACCATCTCGTCGGGAACGAACACGCCGTCCAGGAACACCTCGTTGAATAATGCGTCACCGGTGATTTCGCGTAGCGGCCGGATCACGATGCCCGGCGAACTCATGTCGATCAGGAAGTAGGTGATGCCTTTGTGTTTCGCAGCGTCCGGGTCGGTGCGGGCCAGGCAGACACCCCACTGCGCTTTGTGCGCCGACGACGTCCACACCTTCTGGCCGGTCAACTCCCATCCGCCGTCGACCCGCAGGGCTTTGGTGCGCAGGGACGCCAGGTCCGATCCGGCTTCCGGCTCGGAAAACAGTTGACACCAGAAGATCTCGCCGCTCAGCGTGCCCGGGACGAAACGCTCTACTTGCTCGGGCGTGCCGTGCTCGAGGATGGTCGGCGCCGCCCACCAACCGATCACCAGGTCAGGCCGGATCACGCCGGCCGACGACATCTCCTGATCGATCAGCAGCTGCTCGGCCGGTCCGGCGCCGCGCCCGTACGGCGCGGGCCAGTGCGGCGCCAACAGCCCCGCCTCGGCCAGCTTCGCCTGGCGCTTGTCGTCGCGCTGCGAGGCGACGCCGGCGACCGCGTCGGCGATCTCGGGGCGCAGGTCAGCGACGTCGCTCAAGTCGATGCTGAGATCGCGGCGTACGCCGGCCGAGGTCAGCTCGGCAGTTCGGCGCAGCCAGCGTGCGGGCCCGCCGAGGAACTGCCCGATCCCGTAGGCCCGGCGCAGATAGAGATGCGCGTCGTGCTCCCACGTGATTCCGATGCCGCCGAGCACCTGAATGCAGTCCTTAGCGTTGGCCTTGGCGGCGTCGATCGCGATGCCCGCCGCGATGGCCGCAGCGATGGAAAGCTGGCGGTGATCACCGTCGTTTGCGGCGCGGGCAGCGTCGGCGGCGGCCACCGCCACCTGCTCTGTGCGGCAAAGCATCTCGGCGCACAAGTGCTTGATCGCCTGGAAGCTGCCGATCGGTTTGCCGAACTGCTCGCGCACCTTGGCATAGGCGACGGCGGTATCCAGCGTCCATCGGGTGATCCCCGCGGCTTCGGCGGCCAGCACGGTGGCTGTCAGATCGGTCACCCAGTCTGTCGGGGCGTCCAGCACGCTGGCCGGCGCAGCGGTGAGCACGGCCCGAGCCAGCGGCCGGGAGAAGTCGCTGGCCGGTAGCGGCTCGACGGCCACGCCCTCGGCAGTGGCGTCGACGAGCAGCCACCTGTCCCCGGCCGGCAGCAACAGCAGACCATCGGCGACGCCGCCCAGCACGAACGGTGCGGTGCCCGACGCTCGCGAAGCCGCCGCGTCGAAGTCCACATCACTGCGTAGTGCGACTCCGGCGGTGCGTTCCCCTGCGGCGAGAGCCTCGCGCAGCTGCGGGTCAGACACCACCAGCGTGGCCAGCGCGGTAGTCGCCACCGGGCCCGGCACCAGAGCCCTGGCGGCCTCTTCGACCATCGCCGACAGGTCCTCGATGCTGCCGCCGGCCCCGCCGCACTCCTCGGGGACCGCGACGCCGAACAGGCCCAGCTCGGCCAGGCGAGCGAAAACCGGCTGCCAGGCTTTCGGCTCACCCTGCTCGATATCCCGGACCGCTGCGATCGCCGCTGACCCGGCCGCCCAGTCGCGCACCAGCTCCCGCGCCGCAAATTGTTCGTCGGTGATGGTCGTCGCCACCTGAACTCCTCGATCGACGGGAAAAGGCGCTGCCGAGACGCAACGCACAGCACTAGAACGTGTTCTAATAGTGCCAGTGTTCGATCGTCAAGTCGAATGCCATCGCAGCAGGACATCCCGGTGTCCCGGCGGCACGGAGGTGGGAGATTCGCGCTCGGCATGCGTATCGTTTCGAGCGAGGACGCAAGAAAAGGAGTTGTCCGTCAGATGTCGTCGCCAGCGAACTCCAGCCCGGGGCAACCGTCGAGTTCGGTCCCTGCGCAACCTCGTGAGGTGATGAACGTGGCGGTACTGGCCGAGTCGGAACTCGGCTCCGAAGCACAACGGGAACGTCGCAAGCGGATTCTGGACGCGACGATGGCCATCGCCTCCAAGGGCGGCTACGAGGCTGTTCAGATGCGTGCGGTCGCCGACCGCGCGGACGTCGCGGTCGGGACCCTGTACCGGTATTTCCCGTCGAAAGTGCATCTGCTGGTGTCCGCGCTAGGCCGCGAGTTCGAACGCATCGACGCCAAGACCGACCGCTCGGCACTGACTGGCGGAACGCCGTATCAGCGACTGAACTTCATGGTCAGCAAGCTCAACCGCGCGATGCAGCGCAATCCGCTGCTCACCGAGGCCATGACCCGGGCTTACGTCTTCGCCGATGCGTCGGCCGCCGGCGAGGTCGATCACGTGGAGAAGCTCATCGACTCGATGTTCGCCCGCGCGATGAGCGACGGCGAACCGACCGAGGACCAGTACCACATCTCGCGGGTGATCTCCGATGTGTGGCTGTCGAATCTGCTGGCCTGGCTGACCCGACGGGCGTCGGCCACCGACGTGAGCAAGCGGCTGGATCTGGCAGTGCGACTGCTGATCGGCAACGGGGACACCGCCACTGTGTGATTTCGGGGTCGAGCCGACCCGTTAGGCCGGCGCCCCGGCGGTACGTCCCCGGATCAGCTGGGTGTCTAGCACCTCGATGGTCGGGTTGATATCGCCCTTGTGCAGGAGCTCACCCGCTCGGCGGCCCTTCTCCAGACTCGGTTGCGCGACCGTGGTCAGGCCCCGGCTCATCGCCTCGGGCACACCATCGAAGCCGGTGACGGTCATCTGGCCGGGCGCGTACTTTCCGTGTGCCCGCAGATAATCCATCGCCGAGATGGCCAGCACGTCGGCGGTACACATCAGCGCGGTAATCCGCGGATTGGCCCGCAGCGCGATCTCGGCCGCGACGCCACCGGATGTCGCGGTGTGCTCGTGGCTTTCGACGACCGTCAGCGAATCCGGGTCGAGGCCGGCGGCGGCCATCGCCTCGCGGACACCGCGGATGCGCTCGCTCTGCACGTGAAACGTGGATGCCCGCAGACGGCTGGGGTCGGCCAACCCTTGGTGACGGTCCCGGAGCAGCCGCATCGTCAGCAGCCCGATCTCGCGATGCCCCAAACCGAGCACGTAATCGGCCATCGTGCGCATCGCTGCCCGGTCATCGATGCCCACCTGCGATGCGCCGGGCACGTCTTTGGGTTGGTCGACAACCACCAGCGGCAGCCGCCGCTGCAACACGACCTCCAGATAGGGATCGTCGCCGGCCGCCGAGTACACCACGAACCCGTCCACGCCCGCGGCAAGCACGGACGCCGTTCCTTCGGCGACATCACGGTTCGGGCCAACCGCCACCAGCAGGAGGCCCTGGCCGCGCTCTTCACACGATTCCGCCAGTCCTGCAACGAAATCCAGCGCGGCGGGATCGCTGAAGGAATAGGTGAGGGGTTCGGTGATCATCAGACCCACCGCACCTGCCCAGCGAGTGCGCAGTGAGCGCGCCACCGGGTCGGGTCCCGGATAGCCCAACCGTTTGGCCGTGGCGAGCACACGTTCCCGCAGCGCGTCCGAGAGTTGATCGGGCCGGTTGTACGCGTTCGAGATCGTGGTTCGCGAGACTTTGAGCTCAGCCGCCAGCGATGCCAGGGTCGCCCGGCGTCGCGGCATGGGGCTCATGTTTTGTGAGGCTACCGGGCAATGCGCAGGTGAGCGTGTGGTCGCGGGGTTTTTCCGACGCCTAAGCTAACCACCGTGGCCTGCATCGACCTCAACGCCGACTTGGGCGAGGGATTCGGCGTCTGGCGGCTCGGAGATGACAACGCCATGCTCGGCATCGTCACCAGCGCTAACGTCGCGTGTGGTTTCCACGCGGGCGACCCCGCCGGCCTGCTGTCGGTGTGCAGGCTGGCCGCCGAGCGCGGCGTGCGCATCGGCGCGCAGGTGAGCTATCGCGACCTGGCCGGCTTCGGCCGGCGCTTCATCGACATCACACCTGAGGATCTACTGGCCGACGTCGTCTATCAGATCGGCGCCTTGCACGGGCTGGCGCAGGCTGCCGGTTCCGCGGTGTCCTACGTCAAACCCCATGGGGCGCTGTACAACACGATCGTGACCAACCGCGAACAAGCAGCCGCGGTCGCAGAAGCGGTGCGAACGGTCGACGCCGGACTGCCGGTGCTGGGCATGGGCGACTCGGTCTTCTTCGACGAAGCCCGGCAGCGGGGGCTGCGCACCGTGCCCGAGGCGTTCGCCGATCGCGCCTATCGGCCGAACGGCCAGCTGGTGTCGCGGCGGGAACCCGGCGCATTGCTCAATGATCCGGCGGACATCGCCGAGCGAGTGCTGGCCATGGCGACCTCCGGAACCGTGACCACGGTCGACGGATCGACGGTCGCCCTGCAGGTGGAATCGGTGTGCGTACACGGTGATTCGCCCGGAGCGGTGCAGATCGCTTCGGCCGTCGCGGACCGGCTGAAGACCGATGGCATCGAGTTGAAGGCGTTCTGCTGATGCGGCTGCGACCCGGGCGTCCGGATCTCGCGCGGCACTCGCAGCTCTTCAGCGTGCCGGCCGCCGGACCCGATGCGCCGCTGACCGTGACGTGGCTGGGCGTCTCGACGCTGCTGATCGACGACGGGACTTCGGCAGTGATGACCGACGGTTTCTTCTCCCGCCCCGGTCTGGGCCGGGTCGGCGTGGGCAAGGTCTCGCCGTCGCCGGCCCGGGTCGATGGATGCCTGGCGCGCGTCGGCGTCACGGGGCTGGCGGCGGTCATCCCGGTGCACACGCATTTCGACCACGCGCTGGATTCTGCGCTGGTCGCCGACCGCACCGGGGCGCAATTGGTCGGCGGCGAGTCCGCGGCCAACGTCGGCCGCGGCCATGGACTTGCCGCAGAACGCCTGGTGGTCGCCGAGTCGGGCACACCAATTCGGTTGGGCGCCTTTGACATAACGCTGGTGGAATCGCGCCACAGCCCACCTGACCGGTTCCCCGGGACGATCGATCAGCCGGTGGTGCCGCCGGTGCGGGCGGCGGCTTACCGATGCGGCGAGGCCTGGTCGGCGTTGGTGCATCACCGGTCGTCGGGACGCCGGCTGTTGATTCAGGGCAGCGCCGGGTTCGTGAAGGGTTCGCTGACCGGCCGGCAAGCCGATGTGGTCTATCTCGGCGTCGGCCTTCTCGGCGTGCTACCGGAGTCGTATGTCGCCGATTACTGGACGGAGACGGTACGAGCCGTGGGTGCGCGCCGCGTGGTCCTGGTGCACTGGGACGATTTCTTCCGCCCGTTGTCGAAGCCGTTGCGCGCATTGCCCTATGTAGCCGACGACCTGGACGTGTCGCTGCGCGTCCTGAGCAGGCTGGCCGAGCAGGACGGCGTCGCCCTGGACATGCCGACGGTGTGGCAACGCGAAGACCCGTGGGCCTGAGTTTGACGCTCATTCTTTCTCTGCTGTCGCTGGCGGCTGTCCTCGCGTTCGCGGTCGCCCGTCCACGGGGCTGGCCGGAGGCGGTCGCGGCCGTGCCGGCTGTGGTGCTGCTGATCGCCGTCGGCGCGATCTCGATGCACGATGCGACCACCGAAGCGGCCCGGCTGTCGCACGTCGTCGCATTCCTGGGCGCGGTGCTGGTGTTGGCCAAGATGTGTGACGACGAAGGCCTGTTCGAGGCTGCCGGGGCGGCGATGGCGCGCGGACACGTTGGTTCACGACGTCTGCTGCGCCAGGTGTTCGTCATCGCCGCCGTCATTACCGCGGCGTTGAGCCTCGACGCGACGGTGGTATTGCTGACCCCGGTTGTGCTGACCACGGTTCGGCGGCTGCGGGCGCCCGTCCGTCCGCACGCCTATGCCACTGCGCACCTGGCCAATGCCGCATCGCTGTTGCTACCGGTATCGAATTTGACCAACTTGCTCGCCTTTCACGCCGCCAACGTGTCGTTCGTCAAGTTCACCTTGCTGATGACGCTGCCGTGGCTGGCCGCAGTGGGCACCGTCTACGTCGTTTTCCGGGTGTTCTTCCGCCGTGACCTCAGCGTGCAACCCGATCCCCAGCAGGACGAGCCCGCGCCCCCTACGCCGGTATTCGCGTTGGTAGTCGTCGCGCTGACGCTGGTCGGCTTCGTGGTCGCCGAGGCGGCGGGGGTGGCGCCGGCCTGGGCCGCGCTCGCCGGAGCCGCGGTGATGGCGGTACGGAGCCTGGTGCGCCGGCACACCTCGGCGGCGGATGTCGTGCGTGCGGCGAACGTACCGTTTCTGGTGTTCGTGCTCGCGTTAGGCGTTGTCGTGCAGGCGGTTATGCGCAATGGCGTATCCGCCCGGATGGGCGCGCTTTTGCCGTCCGGGTCCGGGCTGCTCGCGTTGTTGGGATTCGCGGTGGTGGCCGCGGTGCTGGCCAACATCGTCAACAACCTGCCCGCAACACTCGTGCTGGTGCCGCTGGTGGCGCCGGTCGGGCCGGCCGCGGTGCTGGCCGTGCTGATCGGGGTGAACATCGGCCCGAATCTGACCTATGTTGGTTCGCTGTCTAACTTATTGTGGCGCAGTGTCTTACGCCGATATGACGTATCCGCCAGCGTCGGCGAATACACTCGCCTCGGATTGTTCACGGTGCCCACCTCTCTCGTCACCGCGGTGCTGGCACTCTGGGCCTCGGCGCGGCTGCTGGGGATCTAGCGGCGGCATGCTAGCTCGGGTAGGCCGGACCCTGCGGCATCAGGTGCAGCCGAACGAGTTTGCGCCACCGCCGTTGTCGGTAGCGGTATATACCGATCGCAAGGGCCGCAACGAACGCGGTCACGCGGCCGGCATCGATGTCGACAGTGTCGGAATAGCGGCAGGTCGCCTCGTCGATCGGCTGGACCTTCAGCGTGTGGTTCCATGCCCGCAGCACACCGCCATGCTCATGGGTCCGGATCGTCTGGGTGGCCTCGTCGACGTCGATGACTTCTATGGTGTGCCGGTAGGCGGGTACGACGTGGAATGCGAACAGCCATCCGGTGCCACGCTCGCCGGCACGCAGCGGCTCAGCTCGTCCGGACAGCGCGGGAACAGCAAAGAGGCCTTTGCATACGTAGAGGAATGTGACCGGCGATTGCATTGCCCGCCATACGCGATCGGCGCTGGTAGGCAGTGTCGTCTCCAGATGGATGGTCCGCATCGACGGCTCCGTTGCATGTTCGGGTTCCCTAATTCTGCGGGTTGACGTCCTGATTGACTACTCGCATTCGTGAGGGGAGGAATCATCGCCCCGCCGAACCGATTTCGGCCCGGTAAGAGCCGAGACAGGACCGGGCCGGATCCGCACAACGTGGGAGCTGGTCACCACGGCCGGGTAGCTGTGTCTGACGAGGGGCGTAAGTGCAGGTGGCTGGCGAAGAATCTTTCGATCCGGTCCCAGCGTCTTTGGGACGAGTCGGGTTCTGGGCCGATGCCGGCGACCCGCAGCAAGGGGCGTAGAGCCCGGGGGCCGGGATTGACGATTCTCGACTTTTCGTGGTCGAAAGTGGATAGCATTTGTGTTGCTGAAAACAGCAAAACGAGTGCGTGGCAAGAGGCATCATGACAATGAAAGTCAAGATCGTCGCCGTCTTCCCGATCTGCACTGTTTTCATAACGGCTCTCGGCACCGTTGCTGGTTTTGCCGCGCGCGCAGACGATTTGGGGACTGCCTTGTACAGCGGCGTCAACCGGCTTCGCCAGACCTGCGGGGTGATCGGCGACGACCCGGGTTTGACAGTAGCAGCGCAGCGGCACGCCAACGACATGCTGAAGAACGGTGTGGGCGGCCACGTCGGTTCGGACGGCTCTTCACCGCAGGCGCGTATCGCGGATGCCGGCTACACGAGGACCGGCTACACGGGTGAGATCGTCTACTGGGGCACTGGATCCGCTGCTACTCCGGGCGCAGCGCTCGACTTGTGGATGGAAAGTCCTGCACATCGAGCGATCATCTTGAACTGCGCATTCACCGCGGGCGGCTTTGCAATCGCCTGGGACGGCAACAAGATGACCGCCGTTGGTGACTTCGCGGGTCCTTAAAACCGAAGCCGGGCCAGGCTGTTCGGATCATCAGCGCCTTCGCAGCACTCAATCCCCTCACCGCAGCGGCGTGGCCCGAACTCGAACTAGTGCCGAGATATTCAACTACGCCTACGCCTAAATCGACCATTCCCGAACAGAATTGAACGCTGTCTCGAAATAGACCACATTTGTGACAACGGACCCATAGCTGGCTCGTCAGAGGTTTCCTTAGGTCAATATATGTCTGAAATGTCCGTCCCGGAAATCGATCCCGACGCCGATATCACCACGCTTGCGGCGGGGCGCCGGCCCGTCGTATGCCGCAGCATTGCGACACGCTAGGGGCCGCAAGGTGCAAACCCGTGTGGGTCTCGGCTCCGCCGCGAAAATGAGAGGGCAATCCGACAGGTTGATGAGAATTCTTCAAACCGCCTAGAGAGGCCTCGGCATCCGCCTTTGAGAATCTGCAACAGCGAAGCGCCGACGGTCTAGCTCCGGCGCTGACGCGCGATTTCAGCCAGCACGACCCCCGCGGCCACCGAGGCATTTAACGATTCGCTCACGCCCGACATCGGAATCGACACCACCGCATCGCAGCTCTGGCGGACCAGCCGGGACAACCCCTTGCCTTCCGATCCGACCACTACCACGATCGGGTCGCCGCCGTCCACGTCGTCGACGATCGTGTCGCCGTCGGCGTCGAGTCCGACCAGCTGCAGGCCTCGGTCGGACCAATCCTTAAGTGTCCGATTGAGATTCGTGGCGCGCGCGACGGGAATCCGGGCCGCAGCGCCGGCACTGGTTCGCCACGCGACTGCCGTCACGGACGCAGACCGCCGCTCCGGAATGAGCACGCCGTGGCCGCCGAACGCCGCGACTGAGCGGACGATCGCACCCAGGTTTCGCGGGTCGGAGATGTTGTCCAGCGCGACCAGCAGGGCAGGCGGGGTGGCGATAGCCGTCTTGAGCAAGTCGTCGGGATGCAGGTAATTGTACGGCGGCACCTGTAGCGCGATGCCCTGGTGCAAGCCGTTGGTGGTCATCCGATCCAGGTCAGTGCGTGGCACTTCGAGGATCGCGATGCCGGAATCGGCTGCCAGAGTGACGGATTCGGTGAGCCGCTCGTCGGCCTGGGTGCCGAGCGCCACGTACAGCGCGGTCGCCGGAACCCGGGCGCGCAGGCATTCCAGTACCGGGTTGCGTCCCAGCACGGTCTCGACACCGTCGTCTTTGCGTTTGGCGGGCCGGCGCGCTTGTGTCTTGGCTCGCTTGGCGGCCGGGTGGTTCGGCCTCATGTGCGCGGGCGGAGTAGCTCCGCGGCCCTCCAGCCCGCGGCGTCGCTGGCCGCCGGAACCGACAGTTGGGCCCTTCTTGGTGCCGGCTTTGCGAATTGCTCCGCGACGTTGGGAGTTACCGGCCATCGACGTTGGTCCCTAGCGACCATTGCGGGCCATCGCCGGTATCGGTGACCTCGATATGGGCGTCTTTGAGGCGGTCCCGGATCTCGTCGGCGAGCTTCCAGTCGCGCTGCACGCGGGCCTGTTCGCGGCGCTCCAACTCGGCGCGCACCAGCACGTCTACCGCGCCCAGCGCGGCCGACGTCTCGTCGTGCGACTCCCAGCGCTCGTCGAGCGGGTCGCAGCCGAGAATGCCCATCATCGCCCGGATCTCGGCGGCGCGGGCCAGCGCGGCGTCGTGGTCACCCGCGTCCAGCGCCCGGTTGCCCTCCGCCCGGGTGCGGTGCACCTCGGCCAGCGCCGTCGGCACCGCAAGGTCGTCGTTGAGAGCGGCGGCGAACCGGGGCGTCCACTGCCCAGACTCGACCGCACCGACCCGGGTGCGCACCCTATGCAGGAATTCCTCGATGCCGACGTAGGCGTTCACCGCGTCCATCAACGCCGTCTCGGAGAACTCCAGCATCGAGCGATAGTGGGCGCTGCCCAGGTAGTACCGGAGCTCGGGGGCGCGCACGCGCTGCAGCATTGCCGGGATCGACAGCACGTTGCCCAGCGACTTGCTCATCTTCTCGCCACCCATGGTGACCCAGCCGTTGTGCAGCCAGTAGCGGGCGAATTTGTCGCCGACCGCGTGGCTCTGCGCGATCTCGTTCTCGTGATGCGGGAAAATCAAATCCATTCCCCCGCAATGGATATCGAATTCTGCACCGAGATACTCGTGCGCCATTGCCACGCATTCGGTGTGCCAACCGGGCCGTCCCCGTCCCCACGGCGTAGGCCACGACGGCTCACCGGGCTTGGCGCCCTTCCATAGCGTGAAGTCCCGCTGATCACGCTTGCCGGTCGCGACGCCCTCGCCCTGGTGCACATCGTCGATCCGGTGCCCGGACAACTGGCCGTACTCGGGGTAGCTCAACACGTCGAAGTAAACGTCACCGCAACCGGTGTAGGCGTTGCCCGATTCGATCAGCCGCTCGATCAGCTCGACCATCTGGGTGATGTGACCGGTGGCCCGCGGCTCGGCGGACGGCGGCAGGACACCGAGCGCGTCGTAGGCGGCCGAGAACGCCCGCTCGTAGGTCGCCGCCCATTCCCACCAGGGCCGGTCGGCGGCGGCGGCCTTGTTGAGGATCTTGTCGTCGATGTCGGTGACGTTGCGGACGAACGCGACGTCATAGCCCTTTGCGGTGAGCCAGCGACGCAGCACGTCGAACGCGACGCCGCTGCGCACGTGGCCGATGTGGGGTAGCCCCTGAACGGTCGCCCCACACAGGTAGATCGACACGTGGCCCTCGCGCAGCGGGACGAAATCGCGCACGGCACCGCTCATGGTGTCGTGTAGCCGCAATCCGGCGGCGCCGCGGCTGGATGTCGCCGCCAGCGCGGCTCCGTCGGTCACGACGGGCCAGCTTACCGGCCTATTCGCGCTCAAC
>NZ_DASXHW010000342.1:0-3019 GCF_036488105.1 Mycobacterium sp.
GACCAGTACTGCACGCAGGATGCGGAGTGACTCGTCGAACACCGCCGCGCGCTCGCCGTCGGGAACCGTGAACACTTCGCGCTCAGCGGGAATGGCCGAGCGCAGACCGAAGACCGGCAGGACCCGCTTGGGCGCTACGGCGGCCAGCGAGGCCAGTTGCTTGGCCACCAACACCGGGTGGCGCCCCGGCAGCACGGCCACCGACGTGCCCACCTTCAATCGCGCGGTCCGGGCCAGCGCGTACGCCATGCCAACCATCGGATCCACCGCCGGCGAATAGACGAGTTCGGAGAACCACAGCGAGTCGACCCCGCTGGTCTCCAGATGATCGACGATCGGCGCGAGCTGATCGGCAGGTGTGTTGAGACCGAGCCCGATCCCGAAGCGAACCTTCATTGCCATGCCAACACAGCGAACCCGCTACTTGTGCCCGCTGCTGAGTATTTGCGCGCGCGCCGCTCGCAAAGCGTCGAACCGCGTCGATGAACCACATTTCTGTGGGCGAAGGGGGACTTGAACCCCCACGTCCCGAAGGACACTGGCACCTGAAGCCAGCGCGTCTGCCATTCCGCCACTCGCCCTAAAACAACCGGTGGAGCCTACCACTGTAGTAGCGCGCATTTCCAAACCGCGCCGGTGCTGCCGAGTGCCCTGGACGCCGGTTTGACCTGGCCCGATTCGATTCTCAGAGTTCCGGAGGTGCCGCTGCGCAGCACTTGCCGGATACCATGCTGGATACGACACGCGTGATGCGACACGCCGGACCGCAGCCCGCCGTGCAGCACCGAAGAGACAAGGACTGAGGCGGGCGCTTGGACATGAGCAGCCAGAGGGGACTAGTTCAGCGCATTGAGCGCAAACTCGAGGTCTCCGTCGGCGACGCCTTTGCCCGTGTGTTCGGCGGATCGATCGTCCCGCAAGAGGTCGAGGCGATGCTGCGCCGGGAAGCAGCCGAGGGAATTCGTCCGGTCGCAGGCGATCGCCTTTTGGCTCCCAACGAATACATCATTACCCTCGGTATGCACGACTACCAGAAAGTGGGCGCCGACCCGGGCCTCACTTCGGACGCTTTCGCTAAGCACTTGGCGAGATACATCGGCGAACAGGGGTGGCAAACATATGGTGACGTGGTCATCCGGTTCGAGCAGTCGACGAACCTACACACCGGCCAGCTCCGCACCCGCGGTGCTGTCAACCCCGATGTCGAGCCCCGGCCAATAGCCGGCGAGCTCGCCCCGCCACAATCAGACCATGCGTTCAGCGCAGAACCAGGAGTACCAGCGATGAGTGAGAATTCGAGCTACGGCGGCGCCCAAGGGCAAGGACGGCCCGGCGACGACTATTACGACGACCCCCACGCGCATCCGCATGACGACCCGCATGCCGCACCAGATCCGCGTGGCGGTTATCAGCCGGAACCCGGCGGCTACCCCGACCAGCGCGGCGGCTACCCCGACCGAGGCGACTACGGCGCACCCGACCCACGCGGCGCCTACCCCGACCAGGGCGGCGGCTACCCCGACCAGCGCGGCGGCTACCCCGACCAGGGCGGCTACGGCGCACCCGACCCACGCGGCGGGTATCAGCCGGAACCCGGCGGCTACCCCGACCAGCGCGGCGGCTACCCCGACCAAGGCGGCGGCTACCCCGACCAGGGCGCGGGCTACGACCAGGGCGCGGGCTACGACCAGGGCTACGCCGGCGGCGGATACGGCCGGCAGGACTACGGCCAGCAGCCCGACTACGGCCGGCAGGACTACGGCCAGTCATACGCCCCGCCCGGTGGCGGCGGGTACGCCGAGCCCGGGCGCGACTACGACTACGGCCAGCCCGCGGAGGCCGGCGGTTACGCCCCCGCCTACGGACAACAGGGCGGCTACTCGTCCGCGGGTTCGGCGGTCACGCTGCAGCTCGACGACGGCAGCGGGCGCACCTATCAGTTACGTGAAGGCCCGAACGTCATTGGCCGCGGCCAGGATGCGCAGTTCCGGCTGCCGGACACCGGTGTGTCGCGTCGCCACTTGGAGATTCGTTGGGACGGCCAAGTCGCGCTGCTGTCCGATCTCAACTCCACCAACGGCACCACCGTCAACAACGCGCCTGTTCAGGAGTGGCAGTTGGCCGACGGCGATGTGATCCGGTTGGGCCACTCGGAGATCGTCGTCCACATCCATTGAGCCCGTAGGACGCGAAGGCATTGGCTTCACCCCGCGTCGACCGCCGTCCAAGTATCGTGACGTTGCTATATCCGGGCACGTGAGGCACGCGGCACCAGGACGGAGAGGACGCCGGATGCAGGGACTCGTACTGCAGCTGACGCGCGCCGGTTTCTTGATGCTGCTGTGGTTATTCATCTGGTCAGTGCTGCGCATCCTGCGCACCGACATCTACGCGCCGACCGGCGCGGTGATGGTGCGACGCGGTTTGACGTTGCGTGGGACTCTGCTGCCCTCACGACAACGCGGCAATGCGGCGCGCTATCTGGTTGTGACCGAAGGGGCATTGGCCGGTGCACGCATCACGCTGAGCGCTCAGCCGGTGCTGATCGGGCGCGCCGACGACTCCACGTTGGTGCTTAACGACGATTACGCGTCGACGCGGCACGCGCGGCTTTCCCAGCGAGGCTCGGAATGGTACGTCGAAGATCTAGGATCGACCAACGGCACATACCTTGACAGGGCGAAGGTGACGACGGCGGTACGGGTTCCCATTGGCACGCCGGTGAGTATCGGCAAAACGGTAATCGAGTTGCGCCCGTGACTTTGGTCTTGCGCTATGCAGCGCGCAGTGATGTCGGCTTGGTGCGATCCAACAACGAAGACTCGGTGTATGCGGGCGCGCGATTGCTGGCGCTCGCCGACGGGATGGGCGGCCACGCCGCCGGTGAAGTCGCGTCGCAGTTGGTGATTGCCGCGCTGGCCCACCTCGACGATGACGAGCCCGGCGGTGACCTGCTCGCCAAGCTCGACGCCGCCGTGCACTCCGGTAACTCGGCGATCGCCGCCCAGGTGGAGATGGA
>NZ_DASXHW010000361.1:0-15285 GCF_036488105.1 Mycobacterium sp.
GGACGCGGGCGTAAGACCGGCATCGGCCCCTGACCCGTTCGGGTTGTCAGCGGCCGACTGGTCTTGCTGCCCTTCGTTATTCACTGGCCGTGCGGGCGCCATCGCGCGCCGTCCGGGTGCTGCGCGGCTTCCGCGGCGGGCGAGCCGTCCGTGTCGCGCCGAGCACATACGACTTGACCAAGTGATTCCAACTGCAGGTTCGACATACCTCTACCACGTGTACCGAGAACTCTTCGAACCGCGAGGCTAGCAAGACCAGTTCTTCGGCGGTCCGCGCAGACCCGGACACCGCGCCGAGGTGGTCGCCGAATACCCACGACACCAGCGTCAGCTGCTCCTTGCGGCAGATCGGGCACATGACCGAGCTGACCTTGCCGTGAAACTTGGCCGCGCGCAGCAGGTAGGGGTTGGCGTCACACACCTCGGAGACACCGGTCCGGCCGGAGTAGACCTCGGCCAGCAGTGAGCGACGCCGAAGCGCGTAGTCCACTACCTGTCGCTGCAATCGCACGAAGACCAGAGTACGTCCGCGGCACCGACGCCGAGAGGTAGGTCGGTTACGTTTCGTGGCTAGGAAGCACAAGGGTCGCGGTCACACTGATGACGAGATACACCTGCGCACGTAGCAAGGATCCACGGTGGTCCGCCGCGACGAGCCCGATGCCCACGCCCGGTGTGATGCCCGAGGCGTAGCGCCCGACACGGTCGCGGCACCGCCGTCACTAGCACGGCACCCGACGAACTTAGGGGTGGGGCCGCCCCGTGCTGGCAAGATGCGGTGATGGGCGACGAGTGGCGCATGTGTGATATCCGCGACTCTGACGGCTTTGCCAAGATCGGCGACTACGGAGTGTTGGGCGACGGCCGAGGTGTCGCACTTGTGGCAGCTGACGGCTCGATCGACTGGTGGGCAGTGCCGCGGTTGGATTCGCCCCCGACGTTTGCCGCGCTGTTGGACCCGGAGTACGGCGGCCGGATCGAGTTGCGTCCGATGGACCCCGAGACCATCACGACGCGTCGATACCTCCCCGACACCAACCTGTTGGAAACCACATTCACGACGGCGACGGGGCAGGTGCGCATCACGGACAGTCTGAACTCGGGAAACGCGGGGGCGTTGCCGTGGACTGAACTCGCCCGACGCGTCGACGGAATCAGCGGTTCGGTCGAGCTGCGCTTTGCGGTGACTCCCGGCGACGGCCTCCGCCGCTGGCAGCCATGGGCCGAAGATGATGAGCGCGGCCCGATCTTGCACGCCGGGCCACTGACAATGGGCGTGCGGTGTAGCTCGCAGGTCACGGTGGCGGTGCGGTTCGAAGGAGTCGAGGCGACTTTCGTAGTGGCCGAAGGTGAGCGCCGGATCACGGCTGTCGTCGCATCGGAGAAGGATCCGCTGTTTTTCTGCGGGGTGGATTCCATTGACCGGCGCATAGACCCCACGGCAGACAACTGGCGGCGGTGGTCGAGGCAGGTGCAGTGGACCGGTGACGGCCGGAACCGGATCGTGCGTAGCGCCCTTGCGCTGAAAACCCTGGTAATCGCCGGCACCGGCGCTGTCGCCGCAGCAGCGACCACCTCCCTGCCTGAGCGTGTCGGCGGCCCGAAGAACTGGGATTACCGATTCTGCTGGGTCCGTGACGCGGCGTTGACGATCGACGCACTGGCGGTGCTGGGCTTGCAGGAGGAGGTACACGCCGCCGTTGCGTGGCTGTTGCACGCTGTACGCGGCAACGGGCCGCACATCCACGTGATGTACACGCTGGGTGGCGACATTCCCGACGTCGTCCATCGACCGAACGTGCCCGGTTACCGCGCTAGCCGGCCGGTGATGGTCGGCAACGACGCCGCCTCGCAGACCCAACTCGGCGTGTACGGCGACTTGTTCGGCACGGTCGCCGACTGGGTTTTCCGCGGCCATCTGCTCGACGTCGGCTCCGCCCGGGAACTTTCCGACTTGGCCGATTGCTGCGCGGACGAGTGGCGCCGCGATGATGCGGGCATCTGGGAACTACCTGTCGAGAGGCCCTACACCTGGTCGAAGATGAATTGCTGGCGGGCGCTGGACGCCGCGGCCCGTCTCGCCGAGGCCGGGCAACTGACCGGCACCGGAAAGCGGTGGCGCGCCGAAGCACAGCGGATCAAGAGCTGGATCGCGCAGCACTGCTGGTCGGAGACCAAACGGGCCTACACCTTTTACGCCGGCACCGACGATTTGGACGCCTCGGTGCTGTTGGCAGCCGAGATCGGCTTCGACCAGGGACAGAAGATGTCGTCGACCATCGACGCCATCGGGACCGAACTCGGGGCGGGCCCGCTGCTCTACCGCTACAGCGGGGTTTGCGACGAGGAGGAAACCTTCACCGCCTGCGCATTCTGGCGAGTGCATGCGCTGGTTTGTGTTGGCCGACTCGACGAGGCCCGCGAGCTCATGCGACAACTGGACGCCGACGTTGCCGGTCCGCTGGGCCTGATGTCGGAGATGCGGGTCGCAGACACCGGCGAGGCGTTGGGAAACATCCCGCAAGCCCTGAGTCACCTCGCATACATCCGGGCGGCCAGCGCGTTGCACACATTGCGCCGCACCACGGCGTAACACCGGCGTCGACGAAGACTTCGCAGAGCGATCCGGGCACCTGCTGGGAGCTCGCTGGGACTGTGCTGTGCCGGTATGTCTGGGGTTTCCCAACGGGTACACCACGCTGTGAATCGAGTGCCAACACCTCCCCGCCCAACCTTGTAAGAGGAGCATCCGCTATGTCTGCCACTGTCGCTGACGTTTTACTCGCCCGGTTACGGGATTGGGGGGTGTCCCAGGTCTTCGGGTTCCCCGGGGACGGGATCAATGGCCTGCTTGCCGCCTGGCAGCGTGCCGACAACAAGCCGCAGTTCGTGCAGGCGCGGCACGAGGAGATGGCGGCATTCGAGGCGGTCGGGTTCGCAAAGTTCTCCGGCACCGTCGGCGTCTGCGCGGCGACCAGCGGGCCGGGGGCGGTGCACCTCCTCAACGGACTGTACGACGCCAAGCTCGACCACGTGCCGGTGGTCGCCATCGTGGGCCAGACCGAGCGCTCGGCGATGGGCGGCTCCTATCAGCAGGAGGTCGATCTGATCAGCCTGTTCAAGGACGTCTGCAGCGAATACGTGCAGATGTGCACCGTTCCCCAGCAGCTGCCCAACCTCATCGACCGGGCCATCCGGGTGGCGGTCAGCGAGGGATGCCCGACATGCCTCATCTTCCCTTCCGATGTGATGGAACTTAAGTACGAAGCGCCCGCACACGCGTTCAAGCAGGTGCCGTCCAGCCTGGGGCTCAGCGGATCGCGGGTCATCCCAGACGAGAGCGCGGTGCGGCAGGCCGCCGACCTGCTCAATGCGGGTAAGCGGGTTGCGATGCTGGTCGGGCAGGGAGCGCGGGACTGCGTGGCCGAGCTGACCGAGGTGGCCGATCTGCTCGGGGCAGGTGCGGCCAAGGCTTTGCTGGGCAAGGACGTGCTGCCCGACGACTTGCCGTGGGTGACGGGCTCCATCGGTTTGCTCGGCACCACGGCGAGCTGGCATCTGATGATGGACTGCGACACCCTGCTCACGGTCGGATCCAATTTCCCTTACACCCAGTTCCTGCCGAAGCTCGATCAGGCCCGTGCGGTGCAGATCGACCGGTCGGGCAAGTGGATCGGGATGCGCTACCCATACGAGCTGAATCTGGTCGGCGATGCGAAGTCGACGCTACGGGCGTTGATCCCCTTGCTCCAGCGCAAGTCGGACCGGTCGTGGCGGGAGACGGTCGAAAAGCACGTGGCGAAGTGGTGGAACACGGTGCAGCGGCGGGCGATGACCGACGCCAACCCCATCAACCCGATGCGAATCTTCCACGAATTGTCGCAGCGGCTGCCGGCCAACGCGATCATCGCGGCCGACTCGGGCTCCTCGGCGAACTGG
Organism: Mycobacterium sp.; assembly: GCF_036488105.1. Classification (GTDB taxonomy): domain Bacteria; phylum Actinomycetota; class Actinomycetes; order Mycobacteriales; family Mycobacteriaceae; genus Mycobacterium. The sequence goes on from NZ_DASXHW010000361.1 coordinate 3,940, forward strand.
TATGCCCGCCAACTGAAGTTCACTGCGGGTGTACGCGGGTCGCTGTCGGGCACGCTGGCCACGATGGGCCCGGGCGTGCCCTACGTGATCGGGGCCAAATGGGCCCACCCGGACCGGCCGGCCATCGCGTTCGTCGGTGACGGGGCGATGCAGATGAACGGAATGGCCGAGTTGATCACCATCGCGAAGTACTGGCAGCAGTGGACCGACCCCAGGTTGATCGTCGTGGTGCTGCACAACAACGACCTCAACCAGGTGACCTGGGAGCTGCGGGCGATGGAAAACTCGCCGAAGTTCGAGGCGTCGCAGTCGCTGCCCGACGTCGACTACGCGGGGTTCGCCCGCAGTCTGGGCTTGCACGGCCAGAACATCGACGACGCCGCCGAGTTGGGTGGTGCATGGGACCGCGCGTTGTCGGCGGACCGCCCGACCGTGCTCGACGTTCGCTGCGACCCCGACGTTCCGCCCATCCCACCACACGCGACCTTCGCCGAAGCCAAGTCGCTGGTCTATGCCGTGCTCGGCGGCGACGAGGACGCAGCCGGCTTCATCAAACAGGGCGTCAAGCAAAAGGTGCAGCAATATCTGCCCGGCGAAAAGAAGGGCGGCTGAACGATGTCACTCATCCGGGAGGCTCTGTACGACATCCGCACCGGCCGCTTCGAGCGCACCTTGTCGGCGTTGACGGCTGCCGGTGCCGCGGTCACTGCCGGGGAGATCTACTTCTCGCACGACGGCGCCAGCTTCGGCAACAAGATGATGTGGTGGCCGATCGTGGTGGTGCCCACCGCCATCCCGGCCGGAGTGGCCGGGTTCTTCTCCCGGCGGGCTGCCCGCACCGTGCTGCCCGCGGCGAGCGCCGCGATCGTGATCAATGGGCTGCAGGGCTTCTATCTGCATGTGCGCGGGATCAGGCAGCGACCCGGCGGCTTCACCAAGTACAACATGGAGTCCGGGCCGCCCGCGTTCGCGCCGCTGCTGGCGTCGCTGGTCGGCGGGATGGGCCTGCTGGCTGCGCTGCTGCGCCGTGAGGAGCTGCCGCGGCTCGGTAACAGGACGGGTAGCTGATGCCGTTCCGCACGAAAGCACAGCGCGGGATCACTCCGCAGGGCCGCGGCCGGTTCCCGGGGTTCGATGTGCTAGATCAGGCGCACAGGTGGGACGACGTGACCGCGGGTGTGGTGCTCGCGCGCCTGACGTTGCCCAAGATGCTGTCCTTTTTCACCCCGCATGAGGTCGGCGTCGCTGAGCCGATGCTCGATTTGCTGATGGACCAAGACAGCGAGCCGCGGGTCCCGGTACTGGCGCTGATCGACGGGCGACTCTCGATCGGCGAGACCGACGGTTGGCACTACGACGACTTACCCGAAGACGGCCAGGCGTGGCGCGACACGCTGGCCCACCTCGACGAGGATGCACGCGCACGCCACGACTTCGGCTACGCCGAACTGAGCACCGCCCAACAGGCACGGCTCCTGCAGGACGTGGCCGACCTCGCGGCTAGCGGCGGATCCTGGCACGGGGTGACGGCCAAACATGTCTGGAGCCTGTGGGCGCGATACGCTTGCACCGCGTTTTACTCCCATCCCTGGGCGTGGAACGAGATCGGCTTCCCCGGCCCGGCATACCCGCGTGGCTACCTCAACGCCGGAATCAACGCCCGCGAGAGGTGGGAGGTCGCCGACCACGACGACGTCGACCCGGTCCCGTTCGCCCGGCGGGTGGAGCGATCTCGTAAAGCCAATGACGACCTGCCGGGCAGTGGGCCCAGTGAGTGACTACCGAACTATCCGGGCCCGCAACGAATCGGCCTGGCTGATCCCGAACGACGGTTCGCGGGTCAACCACCAGTTACGTGCCGACATGCGCCATTACGACGAGAACGACGAGGTCGACGTCGTCATCGTCGGTGCCGGCGCCGGCGGTGGCACGCTGGCGCAACGGCTGGCCCGAGCGGGGTGGCGCACCGTCGTGCTGGACGCCGGCCCCTTCTGGAATCCGGACACCGACTGGGTCAGCGACGAGCGCGGCTCACACGGCCTGTACTGGACAGACCCCAGGCAGATCGGCGGCTCCGACCCGATCCCGCTGGGCTCCAACAACTCCGGGCGCGGCGTCGGCGGATCGATGGTGCATTACGCCGGTTATGTCCCGCGGTTTCACCCGTCGGACTTCCACACCCACAGCGCCGACGGCGTGGGCGCGGACTGGCCGATCAGCTACGACACCCTGCGGCCCTATTACGAGAAGATCGAAGCCGAGCTGCCCGTTGCCGGACAGGATTGGCCATGGGGCGATCCACATCGCTACCCGCACAGCCCGCATCCGGTCAGCGGCAACGGTCAGATTGCGCTGCGCGGCGCCGCGGAGCTCGGGATAGAGATGCGGGTAGGGCCGGTCGCCATCCCCAACGGCCGCTTCGGCAACCGCGCGCACTGTATCTATCGCGGCTTCTGCCTGCAGGGCTGCAAGGTCAACGCCAAGGCCAGCCCGTTGATCACCCACATCCCCGACGCGTTGGCCCACGGCGCCGAGATCCGGCCCGACGCGCTGGTCTCGCGGGTGCTCGTCGACGACGAGACCGGGCGTGCGACCGGTGTCGAGTACTACCGCGCTGGAGTCCTGCGCCGGCAACGTGCCAGCGCGGTCGTTGTCGCGGGCTACTCGATCGAGACGCCGCGCCTATTGCTGCTGTCGGCCACCAGGCGCTACGAACGCGGCTTGGGCAACGACCACGATCAAGTCGGCCGCTACCTGATGGTTCAGGGCGCACCCCAGACCGCGGGGCGGTTCAGCGATGAGATCCGGATGTACAAAGCGCCGCCGCCCGAGGTCAGCTCCGAGGCGTTCTACGAAACCGACCCGACCAAACCCTACAAACGCGGCTGGTCCATCCAAACCGTCAGCCCACTGCCGATCACCTGGGCCGAACATGTTCTCGCGCAAGGACATTGGGGCACGAACTTGCGCGAATACATGCGCGACTACGTGCACTGGGCCACCCTCGGCGCGCTGTGCGAACTGCTGCCGCGACCGGACAACCGCGTCACGCTGTGCAATGAGAAAGACCGCCACGGCCTGCCGGTGGCGCACTTCTCCTACAGCCAGTGCGACAACGACAGACAGCTGATCAAAGCCGCCACGACCGTCATGGAGAACATCCTGCGCGCGGCGGGTGCCGAGGAGACGATAACGATCGAGCGTTATGCCCACCTCGTCGGCGGCGCCCGGATGGCCGCCCGCGCGGAAGACGGCGTCATTGACGCCGAGCATCGGGTATTCGGAGTCGAGCGGCTCTACGTCGTCGACGGCAGCACCATGCCGACTCAGGGCTCGGCCAACCCAGCGCTGACCATCATGGTGCTGGCCGTGCGCGCCGCAGACTTGATGGTTGACCATGCGGCAGGCCGTATCCGCAGAGCAGAACAGTCACGGAGCCGACCATGACGTCGGCCCGCATCGATGGAGTCGACGTCGCGGCTTACACCGTCGACACCCCCGAACCCGAGGCCGATGGCACCTTGACGTGGGACGCCACCACCGCTGTCGTCGTGCACGCGCACGCCGGCCAGACCAGTGGTCTGGGGTGGACCTACAGTTCCCCGGCGGCGGCCGCCGTCGTCACCGAAGAGTTGGCCGGGGTCGTCACAGGCCGAGATCCCTTCGACATCCCCGGCGCGTGGGAAGCGATGCACCGCCACTGCCGCAACGTCGGCACCCGGGGACTGGTCATGCAGGCGCTGAGCGCCGTCGATGTCGCTTTATGGGATCTCAAAGCCCGGCTATGTGACGAGCCGCTTTCCCGGCTGTTCGGGCGGGCGCGTCCCAACGTGCCGATCTACGGCTCGGGCGGCTTCACCACCCTCGACGCCACCCAGCTCGGTGAACAGGTCGCCACCTGGCAGGAGGCTGGGTGCACCGCGATGAAAATCAAGATCGGCCAGAATTGGGGTGCCAACCTGACCCGGGATCTCGACAGGGTCCGCCGCTTGCGGGAGCTCGCCGGCGACGACGCCGAACTGATGGTGGACGCCAACGGCGGTTACTCCGTGGCTCAGGCCCGGCGGGTCGGTGCCGCATTCGACGACCTTGGGGTCGTCTGGTTCGAAGAGCCCGTCAGCAGCGACGACATCGACGGCCTGCGCGTCGTCCGAGACGCGGTACGGTGCGACGTCGCCGCTGGAGAGTACGTGTCCGACCGGTACGACGCCCGCCGGTTGGCGCCCGTGGTCGATTGCCTGCAACTCGACGCCACCAGGTGCGGCGGGTACACCGGATGGCTGGCCGGTGCCGCGATCGCCGCGTCGCACAACCTCCAGGTGTCCGCCCACTGCGCACCGGCGTTGCACGCGCCGGTCGCCGCCTCGATCACCAATCTGCGCCATGTCGAGTACTTCATCGACCACACCCGTTTGGAGCCGAAACTGTTCGATGGCCTACCCCGTGCGGCGAACGGCGCGCTCACCCCCAACACGACCGTCCCCGGTCACGGTATGTCGGTGACCGCTAGCGCCGCCCAATACCGACGATGAGCACGAATCAGCGAGGGCAGCTATGACCACCCACCCCAGGACATCCAGGCAGATCGAGTTGCTTCGTGCGGCGTGGGGAGCCGCTTTACTAATTGCGCCGTACCAGGTGATGGAGAACGTCCATCACCTGAAGGTCGACACCAAGAGCGCGGTGATCGCCCGGATCCTGGGCGGCCGCCAGCTGGCCCAGGCTGCGCTGTCGGGGTTGCGGCCCAGCCCCGAGGTGCTCGCAATGGGGGTGTGGGTGGATACCGTACATGCGCTGACCGCGCTGGGTCTCGCCGTTGCTGACCGCTCCCGAGCCCGCGCCGGACTGACTGACACCGTCGTCGCGGGTCTGTGGGCAGCGGCCGGCTATCGCGATCTGCTCGGAAGTGCGCCGACAGCTTCGTCCCATCAACGGCTGCGGGATCGACTGGCCCAGATCGTGTTGCGCGTCGCGCCCGGTGGAGCGTTCTTGCTCAGACGGGTCAACGCGACCGAGCGGGGTGATAGAGACAACCGACGGGGTCATGACGGGTGAAGGGGGCCAGGCATGTCTCATCTGTTCGGCGGCTACCCGGAACTGGGGTGGACCGCGCTCAAGGCGATCTTGCTGTTCGTCGTCGCGGTCGTCGGACTGCGGCTATCTGAGCGACGCCTGCTCGCCGAGTTCAGCCCCTTCGACTTCGCGGTGACCGTCGCGGTGGGCGCCATCGTGGGTCGCACCGCAACGTCGTCGAACACATCATTTGCCAGCGGTGCGGTGGCCCTGGTCACTCTGCTGCTGGCGCATCGCCTCGTCGCAGCCATGCGCCGGCGGGGTCTGCTCGGCCGGCTGCTGGACCGGCGCCCGTTGATCCTGGTCTCCCATGGGCGCATGCAGGCACCGGCCCTGCGCTCTGCCGGTTTGACTCGGGGCGACGTTTATCGGTTGCTGCGTCAGGCCGGGCAGGGCGATCTCGGTGTGCTCCAGTACGTCCTTTATGAATCAGGGGGCATCACGATCGTGCGGACCGACGAGCCCGCTGGCGATGCGACGCGGGTCGGGCTCGCCGACGCCGGCATCGACAATCCGCCGTGACGCGGTTGCTTCGGGGTGAAGACGCGGGCATCAATGGGTCCCAGCGGCTCGGTCGGCCACGCCGTGGTAGCGATGCGGGTCGGGTAACCGCCTGCGGCGCAACATATGTAGCAGCACCAAAATCGACGCCGCTGCAGCGTAGATGCACCACAGCGAGGCGAACCCCCGAATGGCGAGCACGGCGACCACGATGAGTCCCACCAGGTTGAGCAGTCCGAAAGCGACAATGGAGCGGTAACCAGACATCAGCGCCGGTCCGATCACGGCCACGATGTAGAGCACCACCCACAGTGCGCCGTGTTCGACGCCGGTGTGGTAGCTCAAAGCATGTGGAAGCCGGTGCACCACGACCGGGTGCGACAGCACGGCGAAAGCAAGGTACGCCGAGACGACCGCGCCGAGCACTACGAATGGCGCCACTCGCAACCGGGCCCCGGTCGGTTCGAGAAGTAACACTGCGAGCGGAACATATGTCGGCAGCAACGCGAAGGCGATCAGCACATACGCCAGAACCGCCAGATGAACAAAGCCGGCTGACCGGTCACCGTCCTGGCCTGCCCACACGGCGGCCTCGATGAACTGGTGCAGGGAGAAGATCGCCGGCAGCAACGCGAACGGCAATTCGCGCGGGCGTTTCACCTCTCGCAGTGACAGCGCGGCCACGGGCAGCAGCACAGTCCCTGCCACCAGGTCTGCAGTCATCGAGAAGCACATGTTTGCCGATGTTGCCACGGATCGTGCGCAAATCACATAAAAGACGTCCCGCACGCAGTTAGTCAGCGGTCCCTAGCCAGGGTAAAGGCGGCCTGCCGCCGATCCGAACTGGGCCACACCTCGCGTCAACTCCAGCCGCAGCGAGCCACCTGGGATGTTGCTGGGAGTTTCGCAGGCCGCGGTGTTCCGGGACAACAACGGGTACGCAAATGCCGACATGCAATGAGCACCACAGGGCCGGCGTCGGCTGCGCGTGAACCGGGTTGGGCGCCGACGTAAGCCCGTTGGCGGGTTCACGCAGCACGGGGACTTTTCGCCCCAGCGAAAGGGATTAACGATGTCGCCAGTCACGCAAGGGCCCATGGGGCGTTCGACCTCCGGGTTACGCCTTGTGAGCCGCAACCCGAGCCACTTCCGGAATGGCCGGTGGGTTCTACTGGCGGAGGGCGCGCTGCTGATCGGCCTGGGTAGCGCCGGGTTCGTCTCTGCTGCAATGCATCCCCACACCGCACCCACCGGCGCCCCGGTTCTGGGACTCGCGCTGACGCCGTGGCACAGCGCGCTGCTGTTCGGGTTCGGAGTGTTAGCCGTGCTCGGCGTTCTCCAGCGCCGCGCGGCGATCGCGGTGACGGCGCTCAGCGCAGTCGCCTTTGTGACTCTGGTGATTATCGGCGCGGTCTTCACCGCCCATCATGCGCCCGGACCGCTCGGGTTCGAACCGCGCGACATCGTGTTACACGGCGTGCTGGGGGTGACGAGTTTTGCTGTTCTGTACTGGCTCATCCCCGACGTGCTCGAGGGCCCGGGCTGGGTTCCGCGCCGGGGAACGCGCGCTCGGCACCGCCCAGAGCGACATGCGCCTGTGACCCGGCGCCGCTGGCGCACTTAAGCCCGTATCCAACGGAACAACACAACCCAACCCTCACATAGAAAGAAGTCCTCCATGGCAACACCTCGGAGCGTCGTCATCACCGGAGCCAGCGCCGGGATCGGTCGCGCCGTTGCTCGCGCATTCGGCGCCAGAGGCGATAACATCGCCCTGCTCGCCCGGGGGGAAGGCGGGTTGGACGCTGCCGTCAAAGAAGTTGAGGCGGCCGGGGGCCAAGCGCTGGCAATTGCCACCGACGTCGCCGACTACGACGCGGTCGAGTCGGCGGCTGCGCAGTTCGAGGACAGCTTCGGACCCATCGACGTGTGGGTGAACGTCGCGTTCACTTCCGTTTTCGCCCCGTTCCACCAGATCGACGCGAAGGAATACCGCCGTGTCACCGACGTCAGCTACCTGGGTTACGTCCACGGCACCATGGTCGCGCTGGCACGCATGCGGCCGCGTGATCACGGCACCATCGTGCAGGTCGGCTCGGCGCTCGGCTCGCGGGCCATCCCGCTACAGTCGGCTTACTGCGGCGCAAAACATGCCATCAACGGCTTCACCGAATCCGTGCGCACCGAACTGATGCACGACCACAGCAACGTCCACATCACCGTCGTCCAGATGCCCGCGGTCAATACCCCCCAGTTCTCCTGGGTACTTTCCCGGCTGCCCAAGCATCCACAGCCGGTACCTCCGATATATCAGCCCGAAGTCGCCGCGCGCGCGGTGCTGTTCGCCGCCGAGCATCCCCGCCGCAAGCAATACTGGGCCGGCGCCAGTACCGCCGCTACCATTCTGGGTCAAAAACTCGCCCCTGCACTGCTCGACCGCTACCTGGCAAAAACCGGCTATGCCTCACAACAAACTAACGAGTCGGTGAGCCAGAACCGACCGAACAACCTCTGGGAACCTCGGGACTCCGAGGCGGGCGACGACCATGGAGCGCACGGTGCGTTCGACAAGCGTTCTTACCAGCGGTCCCCACAGCTCTGGGTGTCCCAGCATGCCCGATCAACCTCGGTCGCCGCCGCCGGCACCCTCGGCGCCATTCTCATCCGTTTTGGCCGTAACAGATGGCGAGTCTGACACGGAACGGCAATAGTCATGGCCCGGCCAACCGCCGTGCTGGAGCTCGCCATCCTGAGACTCTTGCTCGAATCAGCCATGCACGGGCTAGGAACTGCGTAAACGGCTTACCGGCCTGCTTGGGCAGCGAGCTGGTGGCTGACACCGGCCCGCACAACTACACCGACGACGGGTTCGCCGTGCACTTGGCATTTTTCGACCGCACGCCGGCCGCAGCGCGGATGCGCATCCTGGAGGGTCGCCGCCGCCAGGTCGAAGAACGTCGAGAAGGCCTGCGTGAAGCAATGTTCGTGGCTAGGAAGCACTGACCTCGCCGACGTTCGGCAAGAACGCCGACCTGACCGGCTCAGTCGGCCGAACCGCCGACGCCCCCTCACCCAGCAGACCCCGTTCAGCGAGGATCGGGCGGACGCCCTCGCCGAAGATGTAGGCCTCTTCGAGGTGGGGATAGCCGGACAGGATGAAGTGGTCCAGCCCCAGCTCGGCGTATTCGGCGATGCGATCGGCGACCTCGGCGTGCGAGCCGACCAGGGCAGTGCCCGCGCCGCCGCGCACCAGACCGACGCCCGACCACAGGTTGGGGTAGATCTCCAGCTGTCGGGCATCCACCCCGGCCGTGTAATCCTCCCCGCCACCGTGTAATTGGCGCATCCGGCGCTGACCCACCGATTCCGAGCGGGCCAACGACTGCTGCGCTGCGGCCACGGTCTCCGGGCTGAGTCCGTTCAGCAACCGCTCCGCCTCGGCCCAGGCCTGCTCGCTGGTGTCGCGGGAGATGACGTGCACCCGAAGGCCGTAGCTCAGTTGTCGGCCCTGCGCCGTGGCCAGCCCGCGGATCCAGTCCAGCTTCTCTTTGACCTGCTCGGGCCGCTCGCCCCAGGTCAGATAGGTGTCGGCGGATCGGGCCGCGACTTGGCCGGCCTCCGGCGAGGAGCCACCGAAGAAGACGGGTGGCAGCGGATCGGGTCGTCGCGCCAGGGAGGCTTGCTCGACGCGCAGGTGTTGACCGGCCGCGGTCACCGGGGCGTCGGAGGTCCACAGCCGGCGCACGATGTCGAGGAACTCGCCGCATCGCGCGTAGCGGTCCTGCTTCTCCAGGAAGTCGCCGAACGCCCGCTGCTCGGCGCTCTCGCCGCCGGTGACGACGTTGAGCATCAGCCGGCCCTGTGACTGCCATTGGAAGGTGGTCGCCATCTGCGCGGCCAGCGTCGGGCTGATCAGCCCCGGGCGGAACGCCACCAGGTACTTCAGCGACTCGGTGCTGCCGATCAGCATCGCGGTACTCAGCCAGGCGTCTTCGCACCACAACCCGGTCGGTGTCAGCACCGCCTCGAACCCGTTGATCTCGGCGGCCTGGGCGAGCTGGATGAGGTATTTGAGGTCGGCCGGCCGGTCGCCGCGCATGGTGCTGCCATGCCCACCGGCGATCAGATCGCGCGAGTCGCCGTACGTCGGAAGAAACCAATGCAGATGAATAGACACGTTGTTTGGTTATGCCGGGCGACGCGCGTCACGAACAGGCTTGCAACCAAGCTGATTACAACCCGGCCGGCTCCCCGGGGACATCGCACTGACTGCGTGGCTACCAACGGCTGAACAAATCGAGAACATCAGCTGGCCGCCGGAGTGGCGCCAAATATATCGGGCCGATACTATTGCGCGAGACTGTTTCGCGACATAACAGCGTCGCATTCGATGCAGCAAAGGAGGTGACTCGGTGCTGGAGCTCGCCATCCTGGGACTCTTGCTCGAGTCGCCCATGCACGGCTACGAACTGCGCAAACGGCTCACCGGCCTGCTCGGGGCGTTCCGGGCATTCTCCTACGGATCGCTGTACCCCGCACTTCGGCGGATGCAGTCCGACGGGTTGATCGCCGAGAACGCCGCCCCGGCCGGTACGCCGGTGCGTCGGGCCCGGCGCGTGTACGAACTGACCGACGCGGGCAGGGTGCGCTTCAGCGAGCTGGTGGCTGACACCGGCCCGCACAACTACACCGACGACGGGTTCGGCGTGCACTTGGCATTTTTCAACCGCACGCCGGCCGCCGCGCGGATGCGCATCCTGGAGGGTCGCCGCCGCCAGGTCGAAGAACGTCGAGAAGGCCTGCGTGAAGCAATTGCGCGGGCCAGCAACTCTCTGGATCGCTACACCCGCCAGCTGCATCAACTCGGGCTGGAGTCCAGCGAGCGCGAAGTCAACTGGCTCAACGAGTTGATCGCGGCCGAACGCGTAGCGCAACGCAGCGCAGACCAGGCCTAGAGCCGAGTAATCCCCAATATGAGAGTCAAGGAGAACTCCGTATGAGTGAGCAGAACGCGCCGCAGGCGTCGACCGAGGTCCGAGTCGCTATTGTCGGCGTCGGCAACTGCGCGTCCTCGCTGGTACAGGGCGTCCAGTACTACTACGACGCGGACGAAAACCACACCGTGCCGGGCTTGATGCACGTGAAATTCGGCCAGTACCACGTCCGCGACGTGAAGTTCGTCGCCGCATTCGACGTGGACGCCAAGAAGGTCGGCTTCGACCTGTCCGAGGCCATCTTCGCGTCGGAGAACAACACCATCAAGATCGCCGACGTTCCGCCGACCAACGTCACCGTGCAGCGCGGCCCGACGCTCGACGGCATCGGCAAGTACTACGCCGAAACCATCGAGATCTCCGACACCGAGGCCGTCGACGTGGTCAAGGTCCTCAAGGACGCGAACGTCGACGTGATGGTGTCCTACCTGCCGGTGGGTTCGGAGCAGGCCGACAAGTTCTACGCCCAGTGCGCGATCGACGCCGGGGTGGCATTCGTCAACGCGCTGCCGGTCTTCATCGCGTCCGACCCGGTGTGGGCCAAGAAGTTCACCGACGCCGGTGTGCCGATCGTCGGTGACGACATCAAGAGCCAGGTCGGTGCGACGATCACCCACCGCGTGATGGCCAAGCTGTTCGAGGACCGCGGCGTGCAGCTCGATCGCACCATGCAGCTCAACGTCGGCGGCAACATGGACTTCCTCAACATGCTCGAGCGCGAGCGGCTGGAGTCCAAGAAGATCTCCAAGACTCAGGCCGTCACGTCGAACCTGCAGCG
>NZ_DASXHW010000368.1:0-35325 GCF_036488105.1 Mycobacterium sp.
CGCCGTACTCACCGAACGCACCGACGCGCTGATCTTCGGGCCGCTGCGGCTGCAGTTCTGGGTCTGCGGCGTATTCGAAGTCCACGACGGACAGATCACGTTGTGGCGCGACTACTTCGATTTCTTCGACATGTTCAAGGCGACCCTGCGTGGCCTCGCGGGCCTGGTGATCCCGTCTCTGCGGACCTCGCTCTGACGACGATGATCGACAGGGCGGTGCGGCCCAACGCGCTTCAGTTCATCCGGTACTGCTGCGGCGGGCAGCTGCCCGACTCGATGCGGGACTGGGTGCGCAACGATCTGACCAGCAAAGGCGCGACGGGCCGGATGATGCGACGGGTCGCTGTTCCGGCGGTGCTGGTACTCGCCCCGTTCTGGCTGATCCCGACGACACTCGAGGTCCATCTGAGCATGACGTTGCCGATCCTGATTCCGTTCGTGTACTTCTCACACGCGCTGAACAAGGTGTGGCGCCGCCACATGCTGCAGGTGCACGGACTCAATCCCAATCTGGTGGACGAGCGCCGAAGTAAGCGCGAAGAGCAGATGCGCCAGGCCTATATCGAGCGCTACGGCCCCAGGGACGAGTCGACCAGCCACGGCCAGGACATCTGAGCCCTACGCCCGGCGGGGTAGCCCGCCGAGTTCGTCGAAGGCCTGCGACCAGCCGACCAGACGATCGGTGGCACCGGCCAGCTCGTCACGGTAGCGCTGTCGTGACACGACCAATGCGGCGCCGCGATCACCATTCGCCGATGACACCAATTGCGCTGCCGCGGTGACCATTTCGTTGTACTGACGCACCCCGGCGCTCAATTGTGCGGTGAACGCGTTGATGGTGGGCGCCAGATACGCGCGCGACTGCGGCGTGCCATTGGCCGCACGCTCCATCGACACCACCTCCGCGGCGGTGGCCGCCATCGCGGCCGAGCTCTTTTTGGCCGCGGCGGTTATCTCACTAATCTCGCTGTCGGGCAGCATGTTTCCGCGCTCCATCACCCCGAGCAACGAGAAGAAGCCCCGCTCGGAAGCACCGAGCGCGTACATCGCCGGTCGGGCCGCCGAACTCGGCGGCGGCAGGCGCCGCATGTTGGTGGGCCGCTGCGCGGGCAGCGGATCGGCTTTGAGCCAGCGGTAGCGGATCAGCAGCAGCGTGGCGATCATCGCTTGCACGACAGCGACTCCGCCGGTGATCTCCAGCAGTAGCGCGAACCAGCCCCATGCCGCCAGGATCGCCGTCACCACACCCCAGAACACGCACCCCGCACTGAAGATCAGACCCCAGCGCAGCGCGCGGCGCCGGCGACGCAGCTGCCGTTCCCGCGGATCGGTGGCGGCGCTGATCTTCTGGATCACCAGCTCGGAAAGGTCGCTGGCCGTGTCGAGGCCGCGCATCAGCAATGTCCGCCACGCGGAATTGCGACCGGGCTGGACCGCCATCGACTCGCTCGTCCCCTACTGACCGAAGGGCTTCTCGGTGGGTGCAGCCGTAGGAGCCGATGCCGGGGTGCTCGGCGCAGCCGCGGATTCGCTCGCCGCGCCGCCGGCCGGCAACGCCTCACCGCGCATCGACGCCCGGATCTGCTCCAACCGCGAGTGGCCGGCCATCTCCACACCGGCCTGCTCGACCTCGATCATCCGGCCCTGCACCGAGTTCTGTGCCAGCTCGGCCTGACCGAGCGCGTTGGCGTAGCGACGTTCGATCTTGTCGCGGACCTCGTCGAGATTTGGCGTCGTACCGGGCGCCGCGATCTCGCTCATCGACCGCAGCGACTTGCTGACCTGCTCCTGCATCTTGGCCTGCTCCAGCTGGCTGAGCAGCTTGGTGCGCTCGGCGATCTTCTGCTGAAGCACCATCGCGTTCTGCTCGACGGCCTTCTTGGCCTGTGCGGCAGCGCCCAGCGCCTGGTCGTGCAACGCCTTGAGGTCTTCCACGCTCTGCTCAGACGTCACCAACTGAGCCGCGAACGCCTCGGCGGCGTTGTTGTATTCGGTGGCTTTCGCGGCGTCTCCCGCGGCGGTGGCCTGGTCGGCGAGTGTCACCGCCTGCCGGACATTGACCTGGAGCTTCTCGATGTCGGCCAGTTGGCGGTTGAGCCGCATCTCGAGTTGGCGCTGGTTGCCGATCACCGACGCGGCCTGCTGGGTCAGCGCCTGGTGCTGACGCTGCGCGTCCTCGATGGCCTGCTGGATCTGCACTTTCGGGTCGGCGTGTTCGTCGATCTTCGAGTTGAACAGCGCCATGACGTACTTCCACGCCTTGACGAACGGATTGGCCATGGGTTTAGCTCCGCCTTTGTGTGTAGGTGTCTGCCCTGAGGCTCAACTTATCGCCTCCGCCGCGATTGCCACACCCTCGCTCGCCGGACTAGGCGACGGCCATCGAGACGACGGACGGAATGACGACCTTGGTGCTGGCGTCGATGTTGGCCGCACTCGCGGTGGCCACGGCTCGCTCCTGGCGGATCAGCTGTTCGCTGGCGTCGACCAGTAGCTGAGACAACGACACGTCCAACGCATCGCAGATCGCGCTGAGCAGCTCGCTGGAGGCCTCTTTGCGACCGCGTTCGACCTCGGACAGGTATCCCAGGCTGACCCGCGCCGAGTCGGAGACCTGGCGCAGCGTCCGGCCTTGCTTGGTGCGGGCACGACGCAGTACGTCGCCGAGGACCTCGCGTAGCAATGACGCCATCGCGCTCTCCTTACGTCCGGTCACTTGATTCTTCATCAGGTCAACGCACGCCGCGCAGTCAATGGTTCCCGGGCCGGCTTACTCGGCCGCGACCAGCGCCCGTAGCCTGCTGATCGACTCACGCACCGCCGACACCCGGATGTCCCAGCGCGTTCCGGTGAGCCTCAACTCGATCACCTCGGTGTCGACCGGGCCGGCCAGACCCATGAACACCGTGCCCACTTCATGCCCGCCGTGCGGCTCGGGTCCGGCGACACCGGTCAACCCGACACCCCAGGTGGCATCGCAGCGTTGGCGCGCGCCGACGGCCAGCGCTCGGGCGGTCGGGCCCGCGACCGGGCCGACCTCGTCGAGAATCTGCTGCGCGACGCCGGCCAGCACGACTTTGGTGTGCTCGGTATAGGTGATCAGGCCGCCACGCAGGACCTCGCTGGCACCGGGCACCCCGGCGAGGGTCGCGGCCAGCAGCCCCGCGGTCAGCGACTCGGCGGTCGCGACGCTCTGCTTGCGGACTGTCAGATCGGCGACCAGTCCACGCGCATCGTCACTGAGCAGCGGGTCGTCCACGAGCATCCCTTGCGGCGGAGGCGACGTAGTCCAACCCGGTGAGCACGGTGAGCACGATCGCGGCCGCCATCACCACCCATGCGGCCACTAGCCAGGAACCCGACACCGGCAGCACGAACATTCCGATCGCAACGGCTTGCACGAGGGTTTTGAGCTTCCCGCCGCGACTGGCAGGGATGACGCCGTGACGCAGCATCACAAACCGCAACACCGTGATCCCGACCTCGCGGGTCAGGATGACGGCCGTCACCCACCAGTGCAGGTCACCGAGCATCGACAACCCGATCAGCGCGGCGCCGATCAGGGTCTTGTCCGCGATCGGGTCGGCCATCGTGCCGAATTCGGTCACCATGCCGTAGTTGCGGGCCAGCGCACCGTCGAAACGGTCGGTGATTACGGCGACCGCGAAAACGATGAAAGCGATTATCCGGCTTGCGGTTTCGTGCCCGTTGCCGGCGAACAATGCCAGCAGGAAGACCGGAACCAGCACCAGCCGCAACAGCGTGAGCACGTTGGCCAGGTTGGTGACCCGAACGCGCGGGACTACTGGACCTGTTTGAGGCTGCCCCGACACCGCAACAGAATATCGGTTACCGGACCGCTGGGCCTTATTACCCGCCACGTGGCGCCACGCGCACTCAGCATCGTCGCCGAAATGGCCCGAACCGATACTCTGCAATTCGTGAACGCAGCGAGCGATCCACCGGCCAACGGGCCTGCGATCCGGCGCGCGCGAACCTCTGACGTCCCCTTGATCAAGGATCTCGTCGACACCTACGCGGGCAAGATCCTGTTGGAAAAGAACCTGGTGACGCTGTATGAAGCGGTCCAGGAGTTCTGGGTGGCCGAGCACGAAGGCGTCGTGGTCGGTTGCGGCGCATTGCATGTGTTGTGGGCAGATCTGGGCGAGGTGCGCACGGTAGCCGTCGACCCGTCGATGACGGGACGCGGCATCGGTCATGCCATCGTCGACCAGCTTCTCCGGATCGCCCGTGACTTGCAGCTGGAGCGACTGTTCGTGTTGACCTTCGAGACCGAGTTCTTCGGCCGCCACGGGTTCACCGAGATCGAGGGCACCCCGGTGACGGCCGAGGTTTTCGAGGAGATGTGCCGCTCCTACGACATCGGTGTCGCCGAGTTCCTGGATCTCAGCTACGTCAAGCCGAACACTCTGGGCAACTCGCGGATGCTGCTGGTGCTCTAGCGAAGCGGATTCCCTCGCACCCATGGCATGCGCGCAGGCCGTGCCGAAGGATGGCGTGTTCCTCGGCGTGCTGGTCAAGCACAACGAGGACGGCTGGTGCATCCACGACTACCAGGCGTCTCGGCTTGATTAGTTTGCGGCTCAGTCGATTTCGCTGCCGGCATCCGAGCCGTCGGCGCCTGCGCCGCCCCGGATCAGCGCCAGCGTTCCAGCCAGGTCCTCGGGCTTGACCAGCACGTCGCGCGCTTTGGAACCTTCGCTCGGGCCGACGATTTCGCGGGTTTCCATCAAATCCATCAGCCGGCCGGCTTTGGCGAAACCGACCCGAAGCTTGCGTTGCAGCATCGATGTCGAGCCGAACTGGCTGGACACCACCAACTCGACGGCTTGCAGGAAGACATCCATGTCATCGCCGATGTCGGGGTCGACATCCTTGCGTTCGCCGCTGGTCTTGGCTGTGGTGACGCCTTCGGTGTATTCGGGTTCGGCTTGGTCCTTGCACGCCGTGACGACGGCGTGGATCTCCTCATCGGTGATGTAGGCACCCTGCAGCCGCAGCGGCTTGCTCCCACCCATCGGCAGGAACAGGCCGTCGCCCATGCCGATCAACTTTTCGGCGCCGGCCTGATCCAGGATCACGCGGCTGTCGATGAGCGACGACGTGGCGAACGCCAGCCGCGATGGCACGTTGGTCTTGATCAAGCCGGTTACCACGTCGACGGAGGGGCGCTGAGTGGCCAGCACCAGGTGAATGCCTGCGGCGCGGGCCTTCTGGGTGATCCGCACGATGGCGTCCTCGACGTCGCGCGGCGCGGTCATCATCAAGTCGGCGAGCTCGTCGACGATCGCCACGACGTACGGGTAGGGCCGGTACTCCCGCTGGCTGCCCAGCGGCGTGGTGATCTCTCCGCTGCGCACCTTCGCGTTGAAGTCGTCGATGTGACGCACTCGGGATGCCTGCATGTCCTGGTAGCGCTGTTCCATCTCCTCGACCAGCCACGCCAGCGCCGCTGCCGCTTTCTTCGGCTGGGTGATGATCGGCGTTATCAGGTGCGGAATGCCTTCGTAGGGCGTCAGTTCCACCATCTTCGGGTCGATCAGGATCATCCTGACCTCTTCCGGTGTGCACCGGGTGAGCAGCGAGACCAGCATCGAGTTGACGAAGCTGGACTTACCGGAGCCGGTGGAACCCGCGACCAGCAGGTGCGGCATCTTGGCCAGGTTGGCCGAGATGAAGTCACCTTCGATGTCCTTGCCCAGCCCGATCACCAGCGGGTGGTGGTCACGGCGGGTCGACGGCGCGGTGAGAACGTCCGCCAGGCGGACCATTTCGCGGTCGGTGTTGGGCACCTCGATGCCGACGGCGGACTTGCCCGGGATCGGCGCGAGCATCCGGACGCTCTCGGTGGCCACCGCGTAGGCGATGTTGCGCTGCAGCGCGGTGATCTTCTCCACCTTGACGCCGGGGCCCAGCTCGACCTCGTAGCGGGTGACGGTCGGCCCGCGGGTGCAGCCGGTGACCGCGGCGTCGACCTTGAACTGTTGCAGGACCGAGCTGATCGAATCGGCCATCTGATCGTTGGCGGCGCTGCGCTTCTTCGGCGGATCGCCGGACACCAGCAGGCTCAGAGGAGGCAGCGTGTACGAGCCCTCCACAACCCGGTCGAGGACCCGGGTGTCTTGCTTGCCAACGGGTTTGGCGTCGCGCTTGCGGCTGCGCGACGGCGTGGGCTCAGGCACCGTCGGGCTGTCGTCCGCGGCGACCGGGCCGGCACTCGACGGCCACGCCTGGGCTTCGTCGTCGCCGTACGCCGAGGCGTCGTCGTAGTAACCGTCGGAGAAGTCCTCGGCGACACCGGCTTTTATGCCCGGCTCGTCGTAGTACTCATCGCCGTCGCGGTAGTCGAACATCCGGGTGCCGAACATCGAGCGCAGCGTGTCAGGCAGTTCGCGGATCGTGGTGCCAGTCAACAGAAGTAGGCCGAACAACGCGCCGATGAACAATAGCGGCGCGCAGATCCACTTGGTCAACCCTTCCGAGAGCGGTCCCCCGATCGCGAAGCCGATGAACCCCGTTGCGTGCGCACGCCCCGCCGGAGTGTCCGGCGAGCCGGCCCACAGGTGCCACAGTCCCAGCACCGGGAGCGCCACCATTGCCGCGCCGAGCACCAGCCGGGGGCGGGCCTCCGGATTCGGCTCGGTGCGCATCAACAGCACGGCGATCGCACCGGTGACCACGGGCAGCAGCACCACCGCCGAGCCGATGAAGATACGCAGCACCGAGTCGACCCATGCGCCGACCGGGCGGGCGGCATCGAACCAGGAACTGGCAGCAATAACGACGGCCACCCCCAGCAGCGCCAGAGCAATCCCGTCGCGACGGTGGCCCGGATCGATCTCCCGGGCCCGGCCCACAGACCGCGCCGTACTACCAGTCCCCTTGGCCAGCATCAGCCACGATGCGCGCACGGCGCGACCACACGCCAGCCCCGCGTTGGTCACCAGCGAGTGGTTGCGGCGCCTGGCGGGCCGGCGCGGAGCCTTAGCGGGCCTTCGCGCCGGGCTACGCCGCGGCTGCGCCGACCGCGAAGAGCTCTTTGACCTGCTCGTTCGGCCTCCGGAGCGCGCGACAGTCTTGCTAGCCATGCGGCAAGCCTAATCGCTAAAACACCATCTGCACCATCCGCCACACTGGTTACCTGGCCGTGACCATCCAACCGGCGATTCAGCGGCGAAAACAGCTGGGTAGGGTGACACCCGTCACTCATCTTCAGGAGGCCTGCATGCCCGTCGTCGTCGTCGCAACGCTGACCGTCAAACCCGAATCGGTCGACACCGTTCGTGACATCCTCACGACCGCGGCCGAGGAGGTGCACGCGGAGCCCGGTTGCCAGTTGTATTCGGTCAACCAATCGGGCGAGACGTTCGTGTTCGTCGAGCAGTGGGCCGATGAAGAAGCGCTGAAGACCCATAGCAGCGCTCCCGCGGTAGCCAAGATGTTCACCGCGGCCGGCGAGCACCTGGTCGGTGCACCCGACATCAAAATGCTGCAACCAGTTCCCGCCGGCGACCCGGACAAAGGGCAAATTCGCCCGTGACCGGAGGCCCACTGGCCGGCAAGGTCGCTCTGATCACCGGCGCCGCCCGCGGACAGGGGCGCGCCCATGCGGTCCGACTGGCGGCCGATGGCGCGGACATCATCGCGGTCGACATCTGCGCGCCGATTGCCAGCGTTCCCTATCCGCTGGCGACCGCCGACGATCTTGCCGCCACCGTCAAACTCGTCGAAGACACCGGCGCACGGATCGTGGCCAAGGAGGCCGACGTGCGCGACCGAACGTCGTTGTCGGACGCGGTTCGGGCGGCTGTTGACGAACTCGGCCGACTCGACATCGTGGTCGCCAACGCCGGTATCGCCCCGATGCAGTCGGGTGACGACGGCTGGCGCGACGTCATTGACGTCAATCTGACCGGGGTCTACAACACCATCAAGGCCTCGATACCGGCCTTGATCAAACAAGGGGCAGGCGGGTCGATCGTGCTGATCAGTTCGGCCGCCGGACTGGCCGGCGTGGGCAGCCCGGACGCGGGTTCGGTAGGCTATGCGGCCGCCAAGCACGGCGTCGTCGGTCTGATGCGCGTGTACGCGAATCTGCTTGCCAAACAGAACATCCGAGTCAACTCGATTCACCCGACCGGCGTCGAGACACCGATGATCGACAACGACTTCACCCGGGGATGGCTGGCCAAGATGGCAGCCGAGTCTGATTCGCCGGGCAGCATGGGCAATGCGTTACCGGTGGAGGTGCTCCAACCCGAAGACATAGCCAACGCGGTGGCGTGGCTGGTGTCCGACCAGGCCCGCTACATCACCGGTGTCACCCTGCCGGTCGATGCGGGGTTCCTGAACAAGTAGCACGTAGCGAGAAACCCTGCGGCACAAAGCGAATCGAGCTAAGTCTGCCGCGACACGCCGTGACGTGGGCGTTCCCGCGATCTGAGTGCTTCGTTCGTCATACTTGATACGTGGCCAGCGACGAGGCTGTCCCGCTACCGGGCTTACCGCCGGGGGCATCTGCCGAACCGGCGTACCGATTCCTGTCACGACATCAGGCCGCCGTCATCGACGCGGCCGCCCGCCGTCTGGATCCCGACCCGCACGAGCTCCACGTGACCGTTTTCGTTGACCGTCTGCTGTCGGTGTTTCGCGTGGCGCCCGGCGGCCTCTACGCGGTGGGATCGTTGCGACAACGGGTCGCTGAGCTTCGCAGCCAGTACTGCAGCGGCATCGCTCTTCTCGACGAGCTGGCCGGCGGCGATTTCACCGCGGTACCGCCGTTGCGGCAGCAGCTCATTCTGGCCCAGGGTCAGCTGGCAGCCTTTGCAGGTTTGCTGTTCGGCCACATCGTCGAGGCGATGGGTCACACCGAGCCCGAGGGCGCGGACCTCAGATCTCGATAACGGTCGGCACGATCATCGGCTGGCGACGGTAGGTCTCCCCCACCCACTTGCCGACCGCGCGACGGACCGCCTGCGCGATCCGGCCCGGATCGGTAACGTTTTCGGCCGCAAGCGATTCCAACTCGGCTTCGACTCTGCGGACAGCGGGCTCCAGCGCTTTGGGGTCTTCGGAGAAGCCCCGCGAATGCACTTGCGGCGGGGCCGCCGCCTTCCCGGTACCGCGCCCGACCACGACCGTCACTGCCACGAAACCCGATGACAGGATGAGCCGTTCGCCCAATGTGATGTCGCCGACGTCACCGGTGATCAAGCCGTCGACAAACATCTTGCCGACCGGTACCGCGCCGGCGACGCGCACCGCGCCGCCAACCAGGTCAACGCTGACGCCGTTCTCGGCCAACACGATCGATTCTTCGGGTACCCCGGCGCTGGCCGCCAGCTTGGCGTTGGCTCGCAGCATCCGCCAGGTGCCGTGTACCGGCATAACATTGCGGGGGCGGATCCCGTTGTAGAGGAAAAGCAGCTCCCCAGAGTAGGCGTGACCCGAAACATGCACGCGGACTTGCTGATTGGTGACAACGCGAGCACCGATCTTGGCCAGCTCGTCGATCACGCCGTAGACCGCCTCTTCGTTTCCCGGTATCAACGAGGACGACAGGATGATCAGATCCTCAGCGGTCAGCGTGATGCTGCGATGCTCGCCACGCGACATCCGCGACAGGGCCGACATGGGCTCGCCCTGCGTTCCCGTGGTGATCAGCACCACTTGCTCGGGTGCCATCATCTCGGCGGAACCGATGTCGACCAGGTCGGAATCGGCCACGCTCAAGAAGCCAAGATCACGCGCAATCCCCATGTTGCGCACCATAGACCGTCCGACGAACGACACCCGCCGGCCCAACGCCGTCGCCGCGTCGATGATCTGTTGCACCCGATCAACATTGGACGCGAAGCACGCGACGATGACGCGGCCGTGAGCGCCCCGCATCAACCGGTGCAGCGTTGGCCCGACTTCGCTTTCCGACGGCCCGACACCAGGAATCTCGGCGTTGGTCGAGTCGCATAGGAACAGGTCCACTCCGGCGTCGCCGAGCCTGGACATCCCTGGCAGGTCGGTGGGCCGGCCGTCCAGTGGCAGTTGGTCGAGCTTGATGTCGCCGGTGTGCAAAACGGTTCCGGCACCGGAGCGCACCGCGATGGCCAGCGCGTCAGGGATGGAGTGGTTGACCGCGAAGTACTCGCACTCGAATACCCCGTGCGTGGTGCGCATGCCCTCGGCCACCTGGACGAAGACCGGCTTCACCCGGTGCTCACGGCATTTCGCGGCGACAAGGGCCAGGGTGAACTTCGAGCCGACGACCGGAATGTCTGAACGCAGTTTGAGCAGGAACGGGATTGCCCCGATGTGGTCTTCGTGGGCGTGCGTGAGGACAAGGGCCTCGACGTCGTCGAGCCGGTGTTCGATGTGACGCAGATCAGGCAGGATCAGATCGACGCCCGGCTCGTCGTGGGTGGGAAACATCACCCCGCAGTCGATGATCAGCAACCGGCCCAGGTGCTCGAAAACCGTCATGTTGCGGCCGATTTCGCTGATTCCGCCCAGCGCGGTCACCCGCAAACCACCGGTGGTGAGCGGACCTGGCGGTTGACGGTCTACATCCACCTGCGAGCCACCCTCTGGCTCACCTGAGCACCGACGCTGCCCGCATGTCGGCAGCCAGCGCATCGATCTGTTCGGCCGTGGCGGCCACCTGCGGCAGCCGCGGGTCACCAACCTCGATGCCCTGCAGGCGTAGTCCCGCCTTGGAGAGCGTCACACCGCCCAGGCGGCTCATCGCGTTGCTCAACGGGGCAATCGCGACGTTGATTTTGCGAGCAGTCGTGACATCCCCGGACGCGAAGGCAGACAGCAGGTCTCGGAGCTGGCCAGCCGCCAGGTGGGAAATCACGCTGATGAAACCGGTGGCGCCCATCGCCAGCCACGGCAGGTTCAGCGCGTCATCGCCGGAGTAGTAGGCCAAGCCCGTCTCCGCCATCAGCTGCGCGCCGCCATGTAGATCGCCCTTGGCGTCTTTGACCCCGACGATGTTGGGGTGCGCCGCCAATACGCGCAGCGTCTCGAATTCGATCGGCACCACCGAGCGCGGCGGAATGTCGTAGAGCAGCACCGGCAATGGCGTCGCGTCGGCGACCGCGGTGAAGTGTGCGACCAGCCCGGCTTGCGGAGGCCGCGAGTAGTAGGGGGTGACCACGAGCAGACCGTTCGCCCCCTCGGCCGCACACGCCTTGGCCAAGTGGATGCTGTGCGCGGTGTCATAGCTGCCCGCACCGGCGATGACGCGGGCGCGGTCGCCCACCGCTTCGAGTACAGCCCGCAGCAGGGCGAGCTTCTCGGCGTCGGTGGTGGTCGGCGACTCGCCTGTGGTGCCGGATACGACCAGGCCGTCGCAGCCGCTGTCGACGAGGTGGTTCGCCAACCGGGCCGCGGCCGGGAGATCCAGAGATCCGTCCGGGGCGAACGGCGTCACCATGGCGGTCAGCAGCGTGCCCAAACGCGTGTAAACGTCGAATCCGCCGGTGCTCACGGACCCCAGATTACCTGGCGGTGGCAACCCCATTTGGCACCGCTGCGTGCTTTGCTCAGGCCTCGGTGGCCAGCGGACTTGTCGCCACCTCGGTGCCGTCGGCCAGCGCGGAGATCTGGAAGTCGCCGAACACGGCGGGCGCGACGGCGACCAGCTGCCGAAGGCACGCGATGGCGAGCCGCCGGATCTCGACGTCGGCGTGCTCGCTGGCCCGCATAGCAATGAAATGCCGCCACGCCCGGTAGTTCCCCGTGACGACGATGCGGGTCTCGGTCGCGTTGGGTAACACGCTGCGCGCGGCCTGACGGGCCTGCTTGCGGCGCAGGACTGCGTGCGGCTGATCGGCGAACTTGGCTTCCAGCCTGCTCAGCAGCTCGGCGTAGGTGGCGCGGCTGGCGTCGGCGGCCTCGACCAGGATGCGCCGCAATTCGTCGTCGTCTTCCATGCCGGGCGGCACGACGACCTGCGATTCGTTCTCCGGCACGTAGCGCTGCGAGAGTTGGGAGTAAGAGAAATGCCGGTGCCGGATCAGCTCGTGGGTGCACGATCGCGAGATCCCGGTGATGTAGAGCGAGACACTCGCATGCTCGAGCACCGAGAAATGGCCGACGTCGATGATGTGCTGCAGATAGCCGGCGTTGGTCGCCGTCTTCGGATTGGGCTTCGACCAACTCTGGTAGCAGGCCCGTCCGGCGAACTCGAGCAGCGCCTGGCCACCGTCGGCGTCGGTGCTCCACGGCACGTCAGACGGTGCGACGAACTCGGTCTTGGCGATCAGTTGCACGTGCAACGGCGCGGTCTCGGCCACGGCGAACACCCTAGCCGTCAGCGCCAGCGGGCCCAGACGTACGGCACCAGTGCCCGCAGGAAATCGAGGTCCGGCCCGGGTTCTGCGCCGGCGAACGCGTGCTCGAAATACTCCTCGGCGACCAGCAGAATGCCCTCGGCGTATTCGCTGGTGTACTCGATGCTTCGGTAGTCGTCCATCAGTGCGCGCACGCGGTGTACCAGCTCGGCCGAACGCTCCGCGCGACTGCGCAGCAGATAATCCCGCACCAACTCCCGGTCGCTGCCCCGCGCTGTCGAGAACAAGTGAACCAGCGGCAGCGTCCGCTTGCCCTCATAGAGGTCGCCCAGAATCTCCTTGCCATATACCTGTTCGTCGCCCACCAAGTTCAACAAGTCATCACGAATCTGGAACGCGGCGCCGAAGTGAAAGCCGAACCGCACCAGCGGACCGAGGTCGGCAGTGCCGCCTGAGCCGACGATCGCGCCGACCCGCAGCGGATGAATGGTGGTGTACCAGCACGTTTTATGCATGATCAGATGCAAGTAGTCTTCGGGCCGCAAGTCTTCGACCTTGTCCAGTTGCCAGCCCACCTCGGTCGCCTGGCCCTCGAGCGTGCGCATCGCCATCGTGTCGAATTCGGCCCACACCAGATCCGCGAGGTCGCGGTCGAGCCGCCGGGTCGCCCGCCGCAACACCTGCCCGGCAACCACGGCCAGCGCATCGCCGGCGTTTAGGGCAGCGGCCACGCCATGCGTGGCAGCCAATGTCGGCCTGCCGCGCCGCATTTCGCTGCCGTCGGCGATGTCGTCATGCACCAGGAATGCGTTGTGCAGCATCTCGATCGCGACCGCCAGACCCAGCAGTTCATTCGGGTCGGCGCCGAATGCCCGCCCGGCCGACAGACACAACGCGGGCCGCAATGCCTTACCCGGCCGCGACGGATACTCACGCATCGGCGCATAGAGCCACTGACTGGGCTCGCCATCGGGCATCGCGTCGAGCATGGATCGGCGTATCAGCTTGGCAACCTCGCGCAGCCGCTCGTCGACCACCGTCACCAGTTCAGCGCGGTCGGCGGTGCTCGTCATGTGCTCGGCAGCCGGACGGTGAGAACCACGGGAAGCCACAGGTCAGGGTTGCCGGTTGCCAGCAGTGTGCCCCGATAGACGCCGGGGCGGACATCGGAGGCAACGTCGACCGTCACGATGACGCCGCGACTGGACCGGGCCGGCATCGGCACGACCGCGGTGTCGATTCGCAGCCCTGCCGCCGGAATCACGTTGCCGTCGTGGCTGAGCAGGTCGCTGGCATGTAACCGGACATCACCGCGGTCGTCAGATCCCCTGTTGTGCAGCCACACCTCGCAGCTCGCCGAATCCCCCACGGCCACATCGAAGTTCACGCCACGCTTGGAGCCCGGATCACCTACGTCCAGACTCACCGACTCGCTGCCGGTCTTGGCCGTGGCCGGGAGCGACCGAAGCAGGAACTGCCCGGTCATCGACCACCACGCCCGGGTCAGCCGTTCGAATTCCTTGATGCCATCAACCGCACCGTTGCCGTTCACCGCAGCGTTGCCGTTGGTTACCTGAGTGTCGGACGGTGGCACCGCCGTTTTCCGGTCGGAGTTCGATTCGACGGCCCGGACGAATCGGTCGACGATCCGACTGGCGGCACGGAACCCCTCGGCCTGAATTGCACTGAGCGCCCGCGCATTCGCGGCCGGGTCGAAGACCGACGCCCACGGTAAATCGTCGATTGTGCCGTCGTCGTTGAACCCCCGATTGGTCAACGATCCTCCCGCGGATTCAGCCGTGTTGCACCATGGACCAATAGCATGTGAGTTAACGCTGTAAATCAACCCGTGCGACGGTATGCTACCTGGGCAAACCGGCGATCGGAGGCGCAATGGCGACGACCGATGAAGCGACACCCCTGCAAGCTCTCCTCTCGCTCTATGGGGCCCTTGATAAATCGGCCATCCGCGGCGGTGCGGGAATAGAAGCCACAGTCGAGCGCTATCTTCCCGGCAGCACCGGCCCCAACGTCGGCTGGTACGACGAACTCCTGGGTTTTCTGAGCGACAGTGCCAACCGTGACTCTCGCTTTGCGGAAGAACCGCCCGCGGCCCCGGATCTGAGTGACGCGCTGACCATCCTGCAGAGCCAAAACCACTCCGTTGCGCCAGGCGCCAAGCCCTCGCTGACAGCGGTGCAGTTGTCGCGAATGGTTTATGGAATCGGCGCACTCAGCCACCTGCCGGACGATTACCTACCGCGGGGGTGGGAGACCCAGTTCGCCCGAACCCTCGCAGTCGCCAGCCCCAAGCCCCCCGAGCAGCCGGGCTATCAATCGGCCTCGGTGAGCGGGCCGCCGCCGAGCGGCCCCCCGCCGAACGGCGAAAAGCTGCTGGCACTGCTGCGGCGCCAGTTCGGTAGCCGTGACGATTTTCCGCAACTGATGGAGTATGCAGCGCAGCAGAAATGGGTCGACAGTCTGGTAGCTGACGTGCCGCTCTGCGAGGTCAAGGCCAAGTTTGTGCGCGGTCACCTCTGTGTCGTACTGACCACCGAGTTCGAGAGTGCAAAAGCTTCGCTCGACGAAGTGAAGAACGTCATGGATCCGCTGAATTGGCCCAAATGCCTGCCGTTCTTCTGCTCGATGGACAAGGAGGATAACCGCCCCGACGGTTGGCGACGGGTGCTGGAGCATGTGAGCACGACATGCCCGATTCCGGGGACGCCCCAGATGGTGACGCCGCTGAAGTACTGGAACGGGCAGGACACAAGCCGGCCGCAACCATCGGCGTGGGTCAATTACGCGCTCGATGACGATCCGGCACCCGGCGAAAAGGGAGACGGCCGGATGGTGGTCGACGACGGTTTCATCAGGATGACGTCGACAGTCAAGAATTCGGCGCAGAAAGGCGTACGCGTACGTACCCAGAAGGTTGCCGGCTTCCGCAATTTGGCATTTTTCCCTGCGGCGCTATTTGCCTGCCTAGTGGGATACGCCATCGCGGGAGAGGACATGGTGCTGATCGGCGTCGCGAGCCGTGCCGCCAACTCGACGGGCTGGACGAACTGGGATCCAACGACTTACACCGGGGGGAGCGGTTCCACGCAACCGGGCCAGCCGGCCGGTGGCGTAGACCCCACTGGTCGCGCGGTTGCGCTGGCGGTTGACATGCTCAATGACTGCATCGACGACATGTCCAAGAAGAGCGCGGCCCTGGCTGCCCAGTGGGCAACCGGGACGATGCCGGTCGCCGAGACGATGTCGTTCACCGCCGACTTGGCGGCCCGGCTGGCGACCGACCCGTGGCGCTACCTGGAGCGGCTGGCCGACCCGACTCAAGGGGGTGACAAATGATCGATCCCAGCACGCGCATCACTCGATACGCCGAATCGATGCGGAGCCTCGTCAACCAGGCGGGTTCGCTGCTGCTGCATTCCAGCGACCAGGTCAACGACGGAACGTTCGACCTTGCGCAATGCGCCAAGTCAGCCCAGCAACTAGCCAGTGCGGCCTTGACCACCGGCCTCGAAATGGCGCCTCTGATGATGTCGATTCCGTGCGGTCCAGTGTCATTCGACGAGCTCGAACTCTCCGACTTCATCGAGGTTGATCCCGACAACCAATGCGAAAGGGTGCTCTCCGTTGCCAAGTCGTTCGTCCAGGACGGCGCGCCGTCGTATGTGATCCCGGACCCGTTGATCGTGTTTGTGCCTGGAATCTTGCGCGTTTACGCCAAACGGTTCCGGGTGGGAACCAGCTGGCCGAACCTGCAAAGCGGCACATACCGGGGCCAGGTTCGGCTGACCCGCACCAAGCCGGCTACCCCAAGTGCCGCCGAGGTCCTGGACGTCATCGTCGATCTGTGACCATGGTGAGGCAACCGCGCACGATCGACGAATTGCTTGATCGGGCAGTACAAGCAATTAACAGCGGTGACCGCGCGACCGCCAGTGCGCTGGCCCACCAGGTGCTGGCCGTCGACAGCGGTAACCAGGACGCCGAGGACCTGCTTGCCACTCCGGCGGTCGGCACCGGCGAATTACGGCGCCTGACAATTCTATTCGCCGACGTGGTGGATTCCACCGCGCTCTCGACCCGCATCGAACCGGAGATCTATCGCACCGTCATCGGTCGCTACCGCCAGCAGGTCAACGACATCGTCAACCGCTACGAGGGCCACGTTTTCTCCACCAAAGGCGACGGGCTTCTTGCGGTGTTCGGCCACCCGAAAGCCCACGAGAATGACGTGCGACGGGCGGTGCAGGCCGGTCTGGACATCACCCGGGAAGTGGACCGGCTCAGTACGCAGGTGCGGTCGCGATTCGGCTTCGAGATTTCGGTGCGCGCCGGAATCCACCGCGGGCTGGTCTATCTCGATGTCGAGCAGGACGACGTGTACGGCCTCGGCGCCAACCTGGCCTCCCGGGTCTCCGGTCTGGCACCTCCGGGTTGTGTCGTGGTCTCGGGCACGATCGCGCCGTTGGCACGGGCCTACTTCGACCTCGAAGCCAAGACCGCGCAACCGGTCAAGGGGATCGACGAGCCGGTCGAGCACTATCAAGTCTGCGGTGAACGCGTCAACTGGGCGCGCATACCGCTCGGGCCGCTCGTCGGCCGCGACCGTGAACTGGAGCATCTGCAAGCCAGCTGGGCAATGGCCGAGAGCGGATCACTGACCACGCCCGGAGTCGGCTTCATCGGTGAGGCCGGTGTCGGAAAAAGCCGTCTCGCGACCGTGGCCGCCGATATTGCCGTGCAGTCGGGGCACTCCGTTGTCGCACTGATCGGGTCACCGTTCCACGGCGACGTAGGCCTCTATCCGATTCGGAGTCTGATTGAGCAGCGATGCGGGATCGAGCGAACCACCGAGCAGGCCGACCGGTTGAGGCTGTTGGACGAGCAGGCGCGGGCGCACGGGCTCGAGCCGGAATCTTCCGTTCCGTTGCTGGCGCTGGCGTTAGGCATTTCCGCCGAACACGGTTACGAGCCGGTTCGGGCCGAGGGGGCCAAACTGTCTCGACTGATCGCAAAAGCCGTCCAGCAGTACCTGATTGCCTGCGTCGGCAACGGCCCCGCCGTGGTCCTGGCCGAGGATCTGCAATGGTTCGATTCGTCCACGCTCGGCGTCGTGGAGTCGCTACTCCGCGCAAACACCGGCCGGCTGCTCGTTGTTCTCACCGGACGCGAGGTAAGCTCGCTGCCAAACATTCCCGAGCTCAATACTTTTCATCTATCGCCGCTGTCCACAGCGGAAACCGACGAACTGATCACGGCGCTCGACCCGACGTTGTCGACCAACGAGCGAGCCGAAGTCCAACACCGCTGCGATGGGATCCCGCTCTACATCGAAGAGATCGTCACCAAGCTGCATGAGCAGCCCACAGATGGCGCGCGGTGGGCGCGCGTGCCGGATGCGCTGTACGAGCCGCTATTCGCGCGTCTTCGGGCCAGTGACATGACTATTCAGGTCGTCGAGGCCGCGGCGACGATCGGGCGAAAATTCGACCAGGACATGTTGCGCAGCGTCCTGGACATGACCGAATCCGAGCTCGAGGACGCCGTTCGCGACCTCGAGACCGCGCTCGTCTTCGAGCCAGCGGGCACTGACAGCTGGCGTTTTCGGCATGAGCTGCTCCGCGAGGTCGCCTACGAGCTGCCACCGCCCAGCGTGCGCCGCATTCTGCACAGCCGGGTGGCTGACGCGCTCGTCGGCGACTCGGACCACCCAGACTGGCATTTGGTCGCCGTGCATTACGAACACGCGGAACGCTTCGACGAGGCCGCAAATGCGCACCGCCAAGCGGCCCATGACGCCCGGCGCCGAGGCGCGCTCGACGAAGCCCGCGCGTGTCTCACCCGCGCCATCGCACAGATCGAGCGTGCGGCACCCGGCCCGGCACGGGACCGCCGCGAGATCAGGCTCCGCCTTCGGCGTGGGTTCCTGGCGTCGGCGGCCGGAGGAACCGCCAGCCCACAGGCCGCGGCGGACTTCGAACGTTGCCTGGAACTCGCCGGAACAGACCTGCGCGAGGCCGATCTCCTCCCGATTCTGACCGCTCTGTGGGCGTATTACCTGCCACGGGGCGACGTTCGTCGGGCGCTGCAGGTATCTGAGTCCGTGCGCACGAAGATTTCGGCGGACGATCGCTGGTTTCGCCACGTGACCGACGGGTCGATCGGCATAGTCGCGTGGTACCGCGGGGATTTTGCCAACGCACGCGCGATGCTCGAAGAAGCCACCGCAGCCTTGGCAGGTTCGACCGTCATCGATTACGAATCGGCGTGGTTTGTTCCCAATGAGACGATCGCGTCGACGCACACGCACTTGGCGCTGGCGCGGTTCGTCCAGGGCGACCTCGGCGGCGCTGAGGAGCAGCTGACCGCAACGGTCCGTCGGGTGGCCGAGCTCGGCTTCCCCCAAGGGCCCTACAGCCTTGCCTACGAACGCTGTTACGAGGTCTGGGTGCGCATCGAGTTAGGCCAACTCGACAAGGCGGCCGAGATCGTCGCGCAACTCAAGGTCGATGCGAAACGACACGGTTTCGATTTTTGGGTTCTGATGGCCACTGCACAGCAGGTCGCCGTCAACGGGCTGGCGTTGCTGTCATCCGGCAAGCCTGACCCGGCCCAGCTCCAGACATGCATTGCGACAATGACATTCACCGTGCAAAGCTGGCGCGCCGCAGAGGCGAAGCTGTTCGTGTCGTTCTACGATGCGGTGCTCGCCCGTCTGCTCACTGCCGCGGGTAAACCCGACGAGGCCCGCGAATGTTTAGACATTGCCTTGCAATTGGGTGAAGGGACCGACGTGAACTTCTACCGCGCAGAGCTATTGCGCCTGCGCGCCCTTACGACCGACGACGCGGACGCACGC
This sequence comes from Mycobacterium sp., assembly GCF_036488105.1. Taxonomy (GTDB): domain Bacteria; phylum Actinomycetota; class Actinomycetes; order Mycobacteriales; family Mycobacteriaceae; genus Mycobacterium. The sequence goes on from NZ_DASXHW010000368.1 coordinate 19,192, forward strand.
GATGCAGACCTGCGCGCCGCCATCGAGACTGCTCGTGAACAGAAGGCGCCCATCTTCGAACTACGCGCCGCGATCGATGATTCCGAGCTACCCGGTGAGTCCTCCAGGGACACGTTGACCGACGCAATCAGCAGATTCCCCGCCGACAGCGACTGGCCGGACTTGGTTCGGGCGCGGACTCTACTCGGGTGAGCCGGCCGGGAGGCAAGGTCGCCATCCTCGGCGGTGGCATGGCCGGGCTGAGCGCCGCCTGGCGACTGAGCGAACCGGGCTGGCGCGATCGCTTCGACTCCATCACCGTCTATCAACGTGGCTGGCGGCTCGGCGGGAAGGGCGCTTCCAGCCGTGGCCCACACGGACGCATCGAGGAACACGGGTTGCATATTTGGCTCGGATACTACGAAAACGCGTTCGGGATACTCCGCGAGTGCTACACCGAAATCGACCGCACCACAACCGATCCCACCGCACCGATCAAAACCTGGGATCAAGCGCTGATTCCCGGCGACAATCTGGGATTGGCCGATCGGTTCGGCAGCGAGTGGCTGATGTGGCTGGGAACTTTCACTCGCAACGACGGGCTCCCCGGCGAACCGGATGCCACCGGCCGGGAGATGACGGTGCTCGAGTTCACCCGCCGCGCCGTGCGATTGGTGCTGGACTTCGCGGAATCGCAGCGCAGCGCATCGCCGATTGGGCTGGAACTGTCCACATCCGCTGACCCGACACCGGTATCCGGATGGGTCGACGCGGTCCAACGTGCCGCGATGGCCGCCCTGCTCGCGCTCACCGATCCGCACGCCGCCAAGCCCACGCTGAACGGCGTAATCGACAATGCGGTCGGCGCCGTACGCGAGGCCCTCGACTACGAACGGCGCCCCGACCACCGGCGGTCGTGGCAGCTGCTGTCGATGATGGTGGCCGTGATTCGCGGGATCCTCGCCGACAACCTGGTCACCGATCCGCGTGGTTTTCGGGCCATCAACGACGAGGATTACAACGCATGGCTTTTGCGCCATGGCGCACATCCCGACGTGCTGGACTTCGCGTTGGTGCGCGGCCTGTACGACTTGGTCTTCGCCTATGAGAACGCCGACCCGCAGCGACCGTCATTCGGTGCGGGGCAGGCGATCTTCCTGACCGCCTTGGCGTTGTTCCAGTACAAGGGCGCAATCTTCTGGAAGATGACCGCCGGGATGGGCGACATCGTCATCGCCCCGATGTACCAGGCGCTGCGGAAGCGCGGCGTCGAGTTCGAGTTCTTTCACCGTCTCGACGCATTGCATCTCGATGATCAACATCTGGCCATCGACTCGATCACGATGGGCCGACAGGTCCGCCTGGCCGACGGACTCGCGACCTACCAGCCGTTGACCACGGTGCGTGGGCTGCCGGTGTTTCCCAGCGTTCCGCTGGCCGACCAGCTTGCCGACGGCCAGATCCCTACGGGTGGTTGGCATTCGCTGGAAACCCACTGGTCCGAGCGCGCCGACGCGGAGACCCGGGTGTTGCGCCGTGGCGTCGACTTCGACCACGTGGTGCTCGCTGTCTCGGTCGGCATGCTCCCGATCGTCGCCGGCGCGATGATTGACGATCGAATCGAGTGGCGGGAGATGACAACTCGTGTTCGCACCGTCGCCACTCAGGCGTTTCAAATCTGGCTTCGCCCAGACGAACCCGCCTTGGGATGGCACGAGCCGGCCGTGACGATCAGTGCCTACCTCCGCCCGTTCGAGACCTGGGCGTCAATGCCGCAGACGCTGTGGAGCGAGGATTGGCCCGATCACGATCGGCCCGGTGCCGTTGCCTACTTCTGCGGCACGCTGAATGCGGCCTGGCCTACGGCGGAGTCAGGTGCCGGCTACTTGCATCGGTACGAGCAACTGGTGCGTGAGCAAGCCACCTCCTTCATCGACCGCAATCTTTCGCCGTTTTTCCCCAATGCGGTCACCGACAAGGGATTCGACTGGCATCTGCTCGGTGGCGTCAACGGCGAACGGGGCCGCGCGGCGCTGGACACTCAGCACGTCAGCGTCAACGTCGATCCATCCGATCGCTACGTCCAGTCGGTTCCCGGCACAGAACGTTATCGCCTGCGGCCCGACGAAAGTGGTTACGACAACTTGGTTCTGGCCGGCGACTGGACGGACTGCGCGATGAACGCGGGCTGCATCGAGGCGGCGGTGATGTCGGGGCTTCAGGCGGCCAATGCGGTGCTCGGCCGGCACCGGTTCCATCGCATTCGCGGCCTCTATCTGCCTTAGACGCCATCGATCTAACCCGACTTTGCTCACGTTAGTGCGCACGGCGGTGCGGGTTTGGTTGTCAGCCTCGATTTTCACGATGCTGCAATTGCGCGGATCGCGAACGAATTTCTCTATGCCCCAACCTGTTTGAACTTCGATACGGGACTGGTAATGACCGCCGGCAGTGACCCACCTAGTTGGTTGTCGGTGGTGGTTGGGGCTGGAAGGGTTCATACCACCACCAGTCGGCGCGCTCGCCGGTGGGCCCGGCGCACGGTGGGACAGCGGGCAGGGGAAGGTTGGGCGGACGCGCGAGCGATCCTGCACTGAGTGATTGGCCGGAGCTGTCGGTGACGATGAGATGGTCTGCGGGTCCGCTGATGGTGATGACGCCCCGGTGGTGCAGCCGGTGGTGATACGGGCACACCAGCACCAGGTTGAACAACTCGGTCAGACCGCCGTCCTCCCAGTGCCGGATATGGTGGGCGTGCAAACCGCGGGTAGCACCACAACCCGGAACCGCACACGTGGGATGGCGGTGCTCGAGCGCCCGGCGAAGCCGCCGGTTGATCAGCCGCGTCGCCCGGCCGCCGCCGATGACCTCGCCGTCACGTTCGAACCACACTTCACAGGTGGCATCACAGGTCAGGTATTGGCGTTCGGCCCCGGTGAGCAGCGGACCCAGATGCAGCGCCGCGGCGCGCGCCTCAACGTCGACGTGCACCACCACCGTGGTGTGATGCCCGTGCGGGCGGCGGGCCACCTCGGCGTCCCACCCGCCCTCCACCAGACGCAGGAACGCCTCGACGGTGCCCGGCAACGGCGGTGCCTGATCGCGGACGCGGTCACCAGCGCCATGATCGAGTTTCCACTCGGCGATCAGCGCATCACGATGAGACGCCAAGGCCGCGTCGAACTTCGCCGCGTCGGGGTGCCGAAGTTTGATCCGCCAGCAGGTGAACTGCTCGTCGGTGGTCTGGGTGATCGAGGCCTGCGGTTCTGGCCGAGGATCGGGTTCGGGTCGCGGTTCCAGCTTGACCGCGGTGCGAAGCTGGTTGACCGTCGCGACCGCGGCCAGCGCCGCGTAGTGTTCATCGGATCCCCGGCCCGTCCGCGCCGCGATCACCCCGACCTGATCCAGTGACAGTCGGCCCTCCCGCATGCCCTGGGCGCAGCGGGGAAACTCCTGAAGCCGGCGCGCCACCGTGGCGACCGTATGGGCGTTTCCCGATGACGAGCCAGTCTTCCAGGCCACCAACGCCGCCACCGACCGCGCACCCGTAGCACCCCACAACTCGTCGCGATCCACCTCGGCGATGATCTCCACAATGCGGCCATCGATCGCATTGCGCTGACCGGTCAACTCCGCCAACTCCTCGAACAACTCCTCAAGACGCTGGCCAGGACGCACTGCCGCAGCGCCCGAGGATACGGTCAAGGACATAACGTCATCATCGCAGCCGGGTACGACAAGTCTGGGACGCTCGATCCGCCCCCAAATGAGTGCCGTCATCATCTGCCGAGAGGTCCTCGGTGGCCGCTGCCACCCCGCCGGCGTGTGGCACACCAAAATCCACCACTGCCTGATTGGCCGCCAACCGCTGATTGCCGCAGCCTCCGCACGCCCACCACGGCCCCATCATGCGCCCAACCAAGGTGCTCGACCGCGCGCGATCCACGTCGCGAAAACCACGAAATCTGCACCGCCGTCGCGCCCAAGGCGTTCATCACGGTGCCACGTTGACCACCCGGGCAGCCCCGGCACCCGAATTTAGTGCGCAGATCCGGCAGCCCAAAACCGAAAAGAACCACGTCAACCCGCTGCGACCACCACCAACCCCGAATCGTGAGCCAAGTCAGGTATTCGCGGCCGCTATCTGTCTTAGACGCCGTCGATCTAACGTCACTCCACCGTCAGGCGCGGATTCCTACCATCAACGATGTTCTGGACGGTGCCGCGCGGAAAACCAGTCGCGCCTTCGAGTTCGCGATAGCTGTAGCCGTTCGTCTTCGCTGCGCGCATAACCTCATACAACGCTCGAGTGGAGGATTTCGCGGCGCGCGTAGCTTCCCTGATCGCTTCTAAGGTTGGATCAAACTGAAGCGGAATCTCCGCACGGTCAGGCGTCAACAGTGTTCTCCTTGTCGGCTGTGCGGCGTGCTCGCTCAGCGTATTGCGGTGCCAGCTCTTCCATCTGATCGATGACCTGCTTGATTGCCGCTGGCTCGCCGCACTAGTCGATGCTCAGACCGACTCCTCCGACAGCTCGGCGGCAGTGGTGACCCGAGGCCAGAAATCATGTCGATCGCAGTCTGGCTCGCAGCACGCCGGCCAGATTGCCGCGTTTCACGACCGTCACGCCGGCCAATCCCAGCCAGCCCGCCATCGCCTGCAATTCACCGGCCAGCGCTTCGGCCACCCGCGACGCTGGACGACCATCCTCGACAAACGCGCCCGCGACCTGCAACGCGTCCGCGGAGCGATCGGCTTTGAGGTCGACCCGTCCCACCAACTCACCGTCGAGCAGAAAGGGCCACACGTAGTAGCCGTATTGCCGCTTGTCGGCCGGTGTGTAGATCTCGATCCGGTAGTGGAACCCGAACAGCCGCTCGACCCGCGGTCGAAAGAAGATCAGCGGGTCGAACGGACAGAGCAGCGCGGTACCGCGGTCGCGTCGCGGAATGGTCTGTCCGGCAACCAGGTACGCCGGGTTCGACCAGCCCTCGACGTCCACCCGTTCCAGTTCGCCGTCGGCCACCAGCTTGGCGATCGCCGGCTTGGCCTGCCCGGCGGCCAGCCGGAAATAGTCGCGGATGTCGGCCTCGGTCGCCACGCCCAGCGCGGTGGCAGCCCGCAACGTCAGCTCTCGGACCGCGTCGTCTTCGCTGACCTCGCGGGCCAGCACCTCAGCCGGCAGCACTCGTTCGGCAAGATCATAGTGCCGGGCGAACCCGACCCGGGTCGCCGTCGTGAGGGCGCCGGAAGCGAACAACGCCTCGGCCACCCACTTGGTGTCGCTGCGACTCCCCCACCAATTTCCCCTCGGACCGCGCGGCGCGGTGGACAGATGCTCCTCGATCTGCCCGGCGGTGCTCGGCCCGATTTCAGCAACGGCGGCGACGATTTTGTCGGCGAGCTGCGGGTTGGCTTTCACGATGTGGGTGCCCCATCGGCCGTGCCGATATTGGCGCATCCGCCAGCGCATCAGCGGCCAGTCGTCGACGGCCATCAATGCGGCCTCGTGCGCCCAGTACTCCACCAGCAGGCGGGGCGAGCGGGCACTGTGGGCCCACGCCGCCTGGTCCAACACGTCACGGTCGTAAGGCCCGAGTCGGCTGAACACCGGCGCGTAGTGCGCCCGCACCGCGACCGACACCGAGTCGAGCTGCAGCACCTGGATCCGCGAGATCAGCCGGCGCAGATGGGCACGGGTGACTGCGCCCCGCGGCCTTGGATCGTTAAACCCTTGGGCGGCAACGGCTATCCGCCGCGCATGCGCGGAAGTCAGCCTAACGAGCCGGGTCACGGCCCTGAGAATATCGCGGGCTCAGTTAGCGCTGACTTTCTGGTCTGACGACGACTCAGCGCTCGCCTCTTTGGCGTCCTTGAGTTCTCGGTAAGCCGATTCAAGAGTGGCCGGAACCGATTCCAGGTCGCGGTACACACCCATCAACTGCTCCAAGACCTCGATTCGCTGCTGACTCGCCTGTTCGACCGCCTGCCGGGCCTGCTCACGATAGTGATCAGCCTCCTGGTTGGCGTCGGCCAGAAGCTGCTCACGTTCCTCCTGGGCGTCCTGCCATGCCGCAGCGATCGCCGACTGAGTTTCAGCGCTCATCCTGTCGAGTTCGGCCCCGAGATTTTCCTTGGCTTTCTCGTACTCGACTTCCCTGGATTTCACCTGCTCACCAAGGTCCGCCAACACTTCTAAGTGCTTCTGCTGCACCGCCTCCGCTTCGGCCTTAGCCTCTGCGATCAGCGCCGCCGCCTCGGCCTTCGCCTCGGCCTGCATCTCAGAGATATCGCCGACCGCGCTCCGCAGCATCTTTGCCATCCGCTGTTGCACCGCGTGCGGCGACGGTGAGGTCTCCGTCAGGTGGTCGACCTCACTTCGCAGCGCGGCTGCTTCATCGTCCATGCCCTTCAGCCGGGTCCTCAGACTCTCGACGTCGTCCAGCAGCAACTGCTGTTTGGTGGCCAGCATCTCGATGTAGGCGTCGACCGCGGCCGGTTCGTAGCCCAGGAAACGTCGAGCAAACGTCCTCGCGGATTCGGGCTCCACTGCAAATTCCCCCTTCCAAACCTGTGTTGAAGCCGCTGGAACCGGCTCCCACGACGAGTATGTCACCGTCATACGGCACGTGCCGAGGTGAGCTTTACCGCCGGTGGTAGCTGTGAAACCGGTAGCGCACACCCGCCCTGCTGGTCTGCCACTCTCCCGGTGTGCCGATCCACATCTCGTCGAGCACCGGGGCCACCGCGTCGCCGTCGTCGCGCGGCAGCTCGAGGTCGATCTCGGTGACCTCGCACCGACTGGCCCGTGGCAGCGCCAGCGTGTAGATCTGTTCGCCGCCGATCACCCAGGTGTCGGGGTCGGTCAACGCGTCATCAAGGCGGTGCACCACCGCCGCGCCGTCAGCCATGAAGCCAGTTTGGTGGGTCAGTACGACATTTCTGCGTTTCGGCAGCGGCCGAAACCGGGCCGGCAGCGAATCCCAGGTGCGGCGGCCCATCACCACGGTGTGGCCGATCGTGAGGTCCTTGAAGCGGATCAGATCCTCAGGTACTTGCCACGGGATATCGCCGTCGCGACCGATCACTCCGGACGTCGACTGCGCCCAGATCAGGCCGAGTCCACTCATACAGCGACGGGGGCCTTGATCGCCGGGTGCGGATCATAGTTCTTCACAACGACGTCGTCGTAGGTGTAATCGAAGATCGAATCACGTTGAGCAAGGACCAGTTCCGGGTAGGGTCGCGGGTCGCGATCGAGCTGGGTACGCACCTGCTCGAGGTGATTGTCGTAGATGTGGCAGTCGCCGCCGGTCCAGACGAATTCGCCGAGGCCCAGACCGGACTGCGCGGCCATCATGTGGGTCAGCAGCGCATAGCTGGCGATATTGAATGGCACACCCAGGAACAGATCGGCGCTGCGCTGGTAGAGCTGGCAGCTGAGCCGGCCGTCGGCCACGTAGAACTGGAACAGCGCATGGCACGGCGCAAGCGCCATCTGCGGGATCTCGCCGACGTTCCAGGCCGACACGATGATGCGTCGCGAATCCGGATCGGTCCGCAGCAGGTTCAGCGCCGAGGTGATCTGGTCGACGTGTTCGCCGGACGGGGTGGGCCACGATCGCCACTGCACCCCGTACACCGGACCGAGATCGCCTGTGTCACTTGCCCATTCGTCCCAGATGGTGACCCCGTGCTCACGCAGCCAGCCGACGTTGGAGTCACCGCGCAAAAACCACAGCAGCTCGTAGACCACCGACTTCAGATGCACCTTTTTAGTGGTGATCAACGGGAAACCCGCCGACAGGTCGAAACGCATCTGATGGCCGAACAGACTGCGGGTGCCCGTGCCGGTGCGGTCGGCTTTGGCTGTGCCCTGCTCGAGCACCAGACGCAGCAGATCCTCGTACGGCGTCGCGATCGGCACGCGGCTAGCTTACGTCCAGACCCGGCGAGTAGAACGGATGGCATGCCGAACATCAGTGACACGGTCACCACCCCAGATGGCTCCTGCCCGGTCCGCCTCTTCACCCCCGAGGGCCAAGGCCCCTGGCCGGGCGTAGTCATGATTCCCGACGCCGGCGGGGCCCGGCAGACCTTCTTCGATATGGCCGCTGAGCTGGCCGATTCCGGCTACGCGGTACTGCTGCCGGACGTGTACTACCGCCAGGGTGACTGGGCGCCGTTCGACATGCAGACCGCGTTCACCGACGACAACGAACGCAAGCGCCTGATGTCCTTCATCGGCAGCATCAGCCCCGACGACTGGGCATCGGATGCGAACGTGTACTTCGACTACCTGAGTGCTCGGCCCGAGGTCAGTGGCACCAAATTCGGCATCACCGGTTACTGCATGGGTGGTCGCGCGGCGTTGACCGTTGCCGGGCTTGTTCCGGACCGGGTGGCGGCCGCGGCGTCGTTCCACGGCGGTGGCTTGGTCACCGACGGCAACGACAGCCCGCATCTGCGGGCCGACCAGATTCAGGCCGTCGTCTATGTGGGCGGGGCGGAGAACGATGCGTCGTTCACCGACGACCACGCCGAGCAGCTCGAGAAGGCCCTGACCGCGGCCGGCGTCGAGCACAAGATCGAAACCTATGCCGCCGCGCACGGGTATGCCGTTCCGGACAACCGGTCCTATGACGCCGATGCCGCCGAGCGGCACTGGACTGCGACGCGGGAGATTTTCGGAGCGAACCTCGGCGGGTAGCTCAGGCGGCGATTCATCCCACCGCGGCCATCCGTTCCGCTATTCCGGCCAGGTGCTGTTGAGGATGTGCTCGACCATGTTGTCGCGCGCGAAGGTGGGGTCGAAGCGCTCGAGCACGTCGGCGTTCATGGTGCCGTAGGTGGTTTGCGGGCGGTGTTTCATGCCGTCGGTGAACGCCGCCAGGATGCGGTTCTTGAAATCGGGACGCGGGTGGGCGGCGGTCACCGCGGCCTGGGCTTCCGGAGCGAGGTCGCTGCGGCCGAGGCCCAGCACGTCGACTTCGACACCCGCTTGAATCAGCGCGGTTTCGGGTGCCAGGAACTCGGGCACCCCCGGCGTGGTGTGCAGGGCGATACCGAGCCAGACCTTGTCGGCGTGGGCGTTGTCAACGCCGTGCCGCGTCAAGAAGTCGCGTGCCGCATCGGCACCGTCGACCTCGAAGCGGATGGTGGAAGTGCGGTAGCGCTCGGTCAGCCCGAGGTCGTGAAACATCGCTCCGACGTAGAGCAGCTCCAGATCCGGTTGCAGTCCGCGGCGCAAGCCCTGCAGTGCTCCGAAGAAGAACACCCGCCGGGAATGGTCGAACAGCAGGTCGTCTTCGACGTCACGAATGAACTCGGTGACTTCCCGCGCCAGCGCGCTATCGGGGACGCGGACGCCGGCAACGGTTTCGATGGACTCAACGGTCATGATCGTTCCTTCCTTCTCGTAGCTCATTTTGCGGCACGAGGCCGCTATCCCACCGGAGTCGTTCCAGCCGCTTTTCCCACAAATTGCGACACAATGAGCCCGTGGCTGAAGCCGGCGCGCGGTCGCGGGTCGTGGTTGTCGTCGTCTTCGACGACGTGACCATGTTGGACGTCGCGGGAGCGGGTGAGGTGTTCGCGGAAGCCAACCGCTTCGGCGCGGACTATCGGCTCACCATCGCGTCGGTGGATGGTCGCGACGTCACAACCTCGATCGGAACGCGGTTGGGTGTCACCGACGCGATTGCGTCAATCGGGTCCGCCGATACCGTCATGGTGGCCGGCAGCGATGACTTACCCAGGCGGGCGATTGATCCCGAGCTCGTCGAGGCGGTCAAGGTAATCGCGGGCCGGACCCGGCGGCTGGCCTCGATTTGCACGGGGTCGTTCGTCCTGGCGCAGGCCGGCCTCCTTAACGGCCGGCGCGCCACCACCCATTGGCATGATGTCGGGTTGTTTGCGCGGGCGTTCCCCGACATCACCGTCGAGCCGGACGCAATCTTCGTCCGCGACGGCGATGTCTTCACCTCGGCCGGGGTGTCGTCGGGCATCGACCTGGCGCTGGCGTTAGTCGAAATGGATCACGGCATCGAGCTGGTCCGGTCCGTCGCCCGCTGGCTGGTCGTATATCTCAAGCGAGCGGGTGGTCAATCGCAATTCTCGGTGCTGGTCGAGACCGCCCTCCCGCCGAAGTCCCCATTGCGCAAGGTCACTGACACAATCTCGGCCACTCCAGCGGCAGATCACAGCGTGACTACTCTCGCCACGCGGGCATCCTTGAGTGCGCGGCAGCTAACTCGACTTTTCCAGTCGGAACTCGGCACGACACCAGCCCGCTACGTTGAAATGGTGCGCATCGATGCCGCCCGTGCCGCGCTCGACGCCGGCCGCAGCGTCGCCGACACTGCGCGCGTGGCAGGGTTCGGCAGCCCCGAAAGCCTCCGCCGCGTATTCGTCGACCACCTCGGCGTCTCGCCGAAGGCCTATCGCGAGAGATTCCGCACGGCATCACGTGGTTGACGCCCACCGGCGTTATCGGGCGCGGCATACTGTTCCGCCATGCATGTCGATGCGATGACAATTCCGCAGCCGCTGGGCCGGATCGGCGACCTGGCCCGCCGAACGCAGTCCGCCGGCTTCTCGGGTCTGCTGTTCACCGAGACGGGTCGCACCGCGTATCTCGGTGCTGCGGTCGCCTCGCAGGCGGCGCCCGGTCTCGAGTTGTCCACGGGGGTCGCGGTGGCTTTTCCACGGAGTCCCTTCGTCACCGCGGCGACGGCGTGGGAATTGCAGGAAGCGACCGGCGGGAATTTTCGGCTCGGCCTGGGTACGCAGGTGCGCACCCACGTCGTACGGCGTTACGGCGTGGACTTCGAACGGCCCGGCCCACGACTGCGCGACTACCTGCTCGCCGTGAAGGCCTGCTTCTCCGCGTTTCGAACCGGAAAGCTCGATCATCACGGCGAGTTCTACGACCTGAATTTCATCACGCCGCAGTGGAGTGCGGGCCCCATCGACGCTCCCGATCCCAAAGTCGATATCGCCGCGGTGAATCCGTGGATGCTGCGGATGGCCGGCGAGGTCGCCGACGGGGTGCACATCCATCCGCTTGGCGAGCCGGGTTATATCGATCGGCACGCGCTGGCGAACATCGCCGAAGGCGCGAAGAAGGCGGGGCGCTCACCGTCGGACATCGCGGTCATCGTGCCGGTGATGACGATCGTCGGCGACACCGATGAAGAACGCGCCAGGGAACGAGAACTCGTGCGAGCCAGCATGAGTTTTTACGGAAGCACGCCGAACTACGCGTTCATCTGGGACGAGGCGGGCTTCGAGGGCACAACCGCCCGGATCCGGCAGAAGCAGAAAGCCGGCGACTTTCCGGGAATGGCGGCTCAGATCAGCGACGACCACATCGCCGCTTTCGCCACCGAGTCGACGTGGGACACGTTGGCTGACGCGTTGATCGACAAATACGCGGGCAAGGCGACGCGCCTGGTGCTGTACAACGCGGTCGGCGATCAGGAGCGCTTCGAGCGGTACGGCGAAGTGGCCCGCCGGGTCAGCGCCCGATCAACCGCTGCATGAAGTCGGGGTAGCGGGCGCCCTGCACCTCGATACCCGCTGCGGCATCACCGATTTCACGGAGGTCGTCATCACTCAGCTCGACCTCGGCCGCGCCCAGGTTCTCCTCCAGCCGGTCCAGACGCCGGGTGCCCGGAATCGGGACGATCCATGGCCGCTGAGCCAGCAGCCAGGCCAGCGCGATCTGGCCGGGCGTCGCGCCTTTGCGGTCCGCGATCCTTTGGAGCAGATCGACCACGGCGCGGTTGGCCTCGCGGACGTCGGCGCCAAACCGCGGGATGCTGCTGCGGATGTCGGATTTGTCGAATTGCGTTTTCTCGCCAATGCTTCCGGTGAGAAAGCCTTTGCCCAGCGGACTGTAGGGCACGAAACCGATGCCGAGTTCGGCCAGCGTGGACAACACCCCGGTCTCTGGGCTCTCCGGTTCGCGCCACCACAGCGAGTACTCGCTTTGCACCGCCGTCACCGGTTGCACGGCGTGGGCACGGCGAATGACCTGCGCCGAGGCCTCCGACATCCCGAAGTGTTTCACTTTGCCGCCGTCGATCAGTTCCTTGACGGTTCCGGCGACGTCCTCGATGGGAACCTCGGGGTCGACGCGGTGTTGGTACAGCAGGTCGATGGTGTCCACTCCCAGCCGGCGCAACGAATTGTCGGCGACCTCTTTGATGTGTTCGGGCCGACTGTTCAGCCCCGCGATGTTGCTGTCGGCGCCGAAGGCGAACCCGAATTTGGTTGCAATTACGACCTGTCCGCGCAGCGGCGCGAGTGCTTCGCCGACCAGTTCTTCGTTGTCTCCGTAAGCTTCCGCGGTGTCGAAGAAACTCACTCCACGCTCGACCGCGGCGCGGATCACCGCGATCATGTCGGCTTTGGACCCGGAAGGTCCGAAACCTCGGCTCATGCCCATGCAGCCCAAGCCGATTGACGAGACCTCGAGGTTGTCACCAAGGATGCGCTTGTCCATGCTTTACTCCCCTCACGACGGTGGCAGGTCGACCAGTTCGGCCAACCGGGCACGGTGGCGGTAGGCGGTGCCGAACGCCAACTGGTCGCTCTTGGCCCGCTTCAGGTAGAGATGCGCCGGGTATTCCCACGTCATCCCGATGCCACCGTGTAACTGGACGCATTCCTCCGCGGCGTGCACCGCGGCGCCGCTGCAGAAGGCCTGCGCGACGGCCGCGGCGATCGACGCGTCCCTATCGTGTCGGGCGCAGGTGTCGGCCGCGTACCGGGCCGCCGCCGCAACGGAATTGAGCTCGACCCACAGATCCGCGAGCCGATGCTTGATGGCCTGGTAGGAACCGATGGCTCGGCCGAATTGCTTGCGCTGCTTGGTATAAGCAAGCGTCGTCTCGAAACACCATTGCGCGACGCCTAATTGCTCGGACGCCAGTAGCGCGGCACCCGTCTCCAGCGCCGCCGCGATTGCGGCATCGGCGGCAACGGTACCGACGCGTGACGACGGGACACCGGAAAAGTCGACATGTGCCAGGGGTCTGGTCATATCCAGAGCGAGTATCGGCGACACGGTGACGCCTGCGGCGTCGCGTGCGACGGTGTGCAACTCCAGCCCATCGGCACCGGCCACCGGCAGCACCAACAGATCGGCCTCGGCCGCGCCGGCGACGCTGGTGATCCGTCCGGTCAAGCCGTTACCGGCGGCGCTGACACCGGCAATCGCGTCACTGGGCGCGGTGGACAGCGGCACCGCCAGCGCCGCAGTCACCGACCCCGTCGCCAACCCCTTGACCGTGTCGGTGTCCCCGGCCTGCAACAGTGCGACGGTGGCGAGCACGGCACTGGACAGAAACGGCACCGGCGCGACGGCGCGCCCGATTTCCTCCATGACAACGGCTACCTCACGGGCGCTTGCACCCGCACCACCGAGCTGCTCGGGGACCAACAGGCCGGCCATCCCCAGCTCGGCCGCCAGCGTATGCCAGACACCGGAAAAGTCATGCGACGCACCGTCGTAGATGCCTGATACCGCTTCCGGTGGGCACCGGTCGGCGAACAGCCGACGCACACTGTCCCGCAACGCCTCCTCGGTGTCGGAATACAGCAGATCGCTCATCGGTCCAGATCCTTCCAGGCAACCTCTTTATCGACCCGGTGTTCAGGCGGCAGACCGAGGATGCGCTCGGCGATGGTGTTGCGCAGAATCTCCGAGGTACCGCCCTCGATCGAGTTGCCCTTCGCCCGCAGGTAGCGGTATCCGGGGTCGCGACCGACGAAGTCAACCCCCTCGGGTTGGCGCATCGTCCAGTCGTCGTATTGCAATCCCTCTTCGGCATGCAATTCGATTTCAAACCCCGAAACCGCCTGCGCCAGCCGGGCAAACGCCACCTTCATCCCCGCGCCCTCCGGCCCTGGCTGGCCGACGGCCATCCGCTGACGTAGCCGCAGGGCGGTCAGCCGACCAACTTCGGCGTCCACCCACAGCCGCATCAGCTCGTCGTGCATCGCCGGGTTGCGCAGCTGCGGTTGTGCCCGCCAGGCGTCGGTGACCTTGCCGATGATCCCGCTTTCACGTGTGCCGCCGGCCATCGAGCCGATGGCCACCCGTTCGTTGTTGAGCGTGGTGGTCGCGACCTTCCATCCCCCGCCCTCCGGGCCGAGGCGGTTGGCGTCGGGTACCCGCACGTCGGTGAGGAAGACTTCGTTGAACTCGGCTTCGCCGGTGATCTGTCGTAGCGGCCGGACGTCGACACCGGGATCGGTCATGTCGAGGATGAAGTAGGTCAGGCCTTGATGCTTGGGAACCGTGGGATCGGTCCGTGCGACCAGAATTGCCCGTTGGGCTTTCTGCGCGCTCGACGTCCACACCTTCTGCCCGTTGACAATCCAGTCGTCGCCGTCGCGCACCGCGCGGGTGGCCACGCCGGCCAAATCGGATCCGGCGCCGGGCTCGCTGAATAATTGACAGTAGAAGTGTTCCCCGGTGAACAATGGCCGCAGGAACTTTCGCTGCTGCTCCGCGGTGCCGACGGCGGCAATAGTCGGTGCCGCCATGCCCATCCCGATGCCGTTGTGCGGTCCGCCTCCCGGCGGCGCGCCCGCCGCGGCCAGTTCGTCTTCGACCAGCGACTGAAAGCCGCGCGGCAGGTCGAGCCCACCAGAGCCGTTGGGGAAGTGCACCCAGGCCAGTCCCGCATCGAACCGGGCAGCCAGGAATTCAGCCGCATCGGCCGCCGGATCGTGCTCGTCCAGCAGTCCCCGCACCCGTGCGCGCAGGTCCTGCGCAACCGCCTGCTCGTCGACGCTCATCGGAATTCCCCCGCGTTGCCGAGCACCTGACCGCCGTCGATCACCAAGGTGTCGCCGGTGATCCAGCTCGCCTCGTCCGACACCAGGAAGGCAACCGCAGCTGCCACGTCAGGGGTTTCGCCGATGCGTCCCAACGCCGTGCGCTGCGAGACAAACCCTTCGTTGTCCTTCCACAAAGCTTCGGCGAGCTTGGTCCGGACCACTCCAGGGCAGATGGCATTCACTCGGACCCGCGGCGAAAGTTCCAGTGCCAGTTGCTTGGTGACGTGGATCAGCGCGGCCTTGGTGGCGTTGTACATGCCCATGTTCGGCGACTGGTGCATGCCGCCGATCGATGCGGTGTTAACGATCGCGCCACCGTGCTCTACCATCCACGCCTTGGCCACCAGTGAGGTCCACAGCAGTGGCGCCCAGAGATTGACTTCAAAAGTCTTCGCGAAGCGGGCGTGATCCTGATCGATCAGCGGACCGTACGCCGGATTGGTGCCTGCATTGTTGACCAGAATGTCGATGCTGCCGAACCGGTCGAGGGTCAGATCGACGCAGCCCCGCGCGGCATCCTCGTCCACCGCGTGCGCGGCCACTCCGATGGTGTCGCCGCCGACCTGCTCGGCCGCCGCGTCCGCACTCTCCTGCTTGCGGGAGGTGAGCACGATGTTCGCCCCCGCCAGCGCCAGCCGTTGTGCGATGGCCAGCCCGATCCCCCGCGACCCTCCGGTGATGATCGCGGTGCGGCCGTTCAGATTTGCTGTGGTCATAGTGCCTCCATCAGGCTGTGCTGGTAACGACGCATGCCGCGTAGCCAACGGTCGTAGTCGGTGCCCTTGTGCCGGTACATCTCGAGAACTGCCGGGTGCGGGAGGATCAGGAAGCGCTCCTCCTCGACGGCCGCCAGCACGATCTCCGCGACGTCGGCCGGCTCGATCACGTCGCCCGCGTTGGTGACCGCGCGGGTTGCCAGGCGGGCCAAGGGATCTTCGGACTCCCCCGGCGAATACAACAGTTTGGTGTTGACTCCCATCGGGCACAGGCAGCTGACCCGCACGCCCTGGTCGCCGAAGGTGATGTTCAACCACTCCGCGAATCCGACCGCGGCGTGCTTGGTCACCGAATAGGTCGCCGACCCGAGCTGAGTGAGCAGCCCGGCCGCCGATGCGGTGCTAACGAAATAGCCTTCGCCGCGTTCGACCCATCCGGGCACCAGCAGTTGCGCTGCGCGGATGTGGGCCCGCAGGTTGACGTCGATGGATTGATCCCATTCGTCCTCGGTGACGTCCAAGCCGGCCACGCCTGTGATGCCCGCATTCGCGAAATACAGGTCGACGGGTCCGAACTCGTTTTCTG
>NZ_DASXHW010000385.1:0-7081 GCF_036488105.1 Mycobacterium sp.
CGGATCGACTCCCAGTCACCGAAGGCGCTGTCCAGGTCGCTACGAGTCTCGGTCAGCCGGCCTTCGGTGTCGATCGCGGCGTTCAGATCGACCCGGCCGGACGATGCCACCTCGTCGGGCTCCTGCCACGGCATGCCCACCGGCTTCACATCGAGGGCAAGTCCGGTGGCCGGATCGGCCAGCGCGGCCACGTGCCCGCGCACCCGCGGGTCGATCCAGGCCGCTCCCGCCTGCACGTACTTGGGCTGGGCGGTCAGTCGTTCCACCAGGTCGAATCCCGCCTCGGCGGTGACGGCGGCGAGATCGTCGAGGGCGGGCCACGGCCGTTCGGGGTTCACATGGTCGGGCGTGAGCGGCGAGACGCCGCCCCAGTCGTCGACTCCGGCGGCGATCAACGCCAGACATTCCTGCGCCGACACCAGGTTCGGCGGCGCCTGGATGCGCATCGCCGGGCCGAGGACCAACCGCGAAACCGCGACAGTGGCCAGGAATTCGTCGATGTCGGCGTCCGGCGTTGCGGCCATCGCGGTGTGCTGCTTGGCCCGGAAGTTCTGCACGATGACTTCCTGGACGTGACCGAACTCCTTGTGCGACTTGCGAATCGCGTGCAGAGTCTCGGCACGCTCGGTGAGCGTCTCGCCGATGCCCACCAGCAGCCCGGTGGTGAACGGAATCGACAGCCGACCCGCATCGGTCAACGTGCGCAGCCGGACCTCGGGGTCTTTGTCCGGGCTGCCGTAATGCGCAAGGCCTTTGGTCTCGAACAGCCGCCGAGACGTGGTCTCCAGCATCATGCCCATCGACGGCGCCACCGGCTTCAACCGCGAGAGCTCCGACCAGCTCATCACCCCGGGGTTCAAATGCGGCAGCAGCCCGGTTTCCTCGAGCACCCGGATCGCCATCGCCCGCAGATACGACAACGTGGAGTCGTAGCCGCGTTCGTCCAGCCATGCGCGGGCCTCCGGCCACCGCTCTTCGGGTCGATCGCCGAGGGTGAATAGTGCTTCCTTGCAGCCAAGTTCAGCGCCGCGACGGGCGATGTCGAGAATCTCGTCGGGTTCCAGATACATCCCGGCGCCCGCGGCTCGCAGCTTGCCGGGCACGGTGACGAATGTGCAGTAGTTGCAGGAGTCCCGGCACAGATGCGTCACCGGGATGAACACCTTGCGGGAGTAGCTGACCGGCAGCCGTCCAGCCCCGCCACGGCGTCCGGCCGATTCCAGGCCGGCGTCGCGTACCTGGGCGGCGCTGCGACACAGATCGGCCAGATCCCCGCCACGTGCGGTCATCGCGACCGCCGCCTCGTCGACGTTCAGGGCAACCCCGTCGCGGGCACGCCGTAACACCCGGCGCAGCGCGGATGTGCTGGCAGGAGGAGGCACCGACGGGCTGGGTAGCAGGGTCGGCTGTTCGCCCGGAGTCAACGGCACGTTGGTGTAACTCCCGGCCATCCAAATTTCATCCGCACGTCCCAACTATCTGCGACCCGACGCGTGCCATGAGCGACAACAGTAGCCTCCGGCTATGCAATAGGGAGTCCCTGCCCTCAGCGGGTCGGCCGGCACCGGGACAGCACGAACAACGGCGGGACCGCACCCATCGCGAGCAGCAGTAATGGGCTGTAGGCCATAACGCCTCGGCCGCCGAGGATCACGTCGCCGCCCGGACCGGGCACGCACATCAGGAGAACGGTCAGCAGCCAGGTCCACAGCGGCAGCGCGGCCACCCGGGTCGACGGGGTCCATCGTCGCGCGGCCCAGACCAGCGCGGCGTTGAGCAGGCCACTGATCAAGGCGCTGACGGGAAACGGGATCGAGCCGATATAGCTGGGCAACAGCAGCGCGCCGCCAACTGCCGAAATGGCACCGTCGACCGCCAACAACGTCAAAACGACGATACGGAAGGCGGAATCGGTCAGGTCGGGACGCTGTCCAACTGCGAAACGATGGACATGACCTCCCACTGGAAGCTGTCCAGTCGGTCTTGCCAGTGTTGCTGGTTCTGGTCCAGATCCGGGTCCATCCCGGCAGCCTACCGCGTGACGGGCCCGGCGAGGTCGACTCCCGCGAGCAGATCGGTCTCCCAACCACGCTCGTCGCGATCTCCGGGGTCGCCGGTGGCCAGTATGTAGTGCTCCTGGGCGACGATCGGTAGAGCCAGGTTGTTCGACAGCGCAAGCGCCTTGCCAGTGGGTCCGACGGTGAGCTGGGTGGCGTGCGCCAGCAGGGCCGCCGTCTTGGCCGGTAAGGCGGCTGGGTCGTCGATCACGGCGTCGATCTCGTCGTCGTCGTAGCCGAGCTCGCCGAAGTCGCCGTCGGCCGGTGGAATCACCCATTCGTCGCGCAAATCGCCGGAACCGAGCGCCTCCCACCCCGCCGTGAACGCGCTGCGGGCAATGACCGTCCAGTACAACTTGGGCACCGACCACGGCGTGCCCGGGTAGTCGTCGGTGCCGGCCGCGGCCACCGCCGCGGTGGTGACAAGGTGGGTCTGAATGTGGTCGGGATGCCCGTATCCGCCGTTGGGGTCGTAAGTCACCACGACGTGCGGGCGCAATTCGCGGATGATGGCAACCAGGGCGCCGACGGCCTCGCGCTCGTCGGCGTCGCTGAATCGTTGTCGGCTGCGCGCCTCGGCGCCCACCATCCCCGAATCACGCCACCGGCCCGGGCCACCGAGGTATCTCGGCCCGCTGACGCCCAAGGCGTGCAGCGCGGCGGTCAGTTCGCCGATGCGGTAGCCGCCGAGTTGGTCGGCGTGGTCGACGGCCAGCTGCGCCCACTTGTCGCCGATGACCTCGCCCTCCTCGCCGAGCGTGCAGGTGACAACCTGCACCTGTGCGCCACGCCCGACATAGTGGGCGATGGTGACGCCATTGGTGATGGTCTCGTCGTCGGGATGGGCATGCACGAACAGCAGCCGGGGAGTCTCCTGCATGCGACGACCCTACCGTTGCGCTGCGCGGCAAAGGATTTCGTGGCCTAAACTAATGGGCCGCAGCAATAGTAGTCAGCGACTCGGCAAAGCCCGACTCCCCTGAATATACGTTGCTGACTACTATCGTCGCATGGCAGAGCAGACGGCAACGGTCCGCACCCGCCGCCGGGGCAAGCAACTCGAAGATGCCCTGTACGACGCGACGCTGGCCGAATTGGCTGCCGTCGGTTACGGCGGACTGACCATGGAAGGCATCGCCGCCCAGGCACGCACCGGCAAAGCAGCGTTGTATCGGCGGTGGTCGAGCAAGCACGATTTGGTTCAGGCGGCGTTGCTGTACGCGTTGCCGCCGTTGCCCGAGCCGCGCGCGGACCGATCGGCACGGGAGAATCTGCTGGCCATCTTCAGTGCGCACTGCGATCTGATTGCGGGTAAGACGGCATTCCCCGGGCTGTTCATCATGCATCAGCTGTTGCACGAACCGGAGTTGCGCGCGATCTTCGCCGACGCCGTAGTCGGGCCCCGGTTGCGGATGATCGATTCGGTCCTGCAGACCGGCGCGGCCAATGGCGAGGTCGACGCGGCCATGCTGACGCCGTATACCGCGCGAGCCGGCACCGCAATGATCAACCAGCAGCTGCTGCTGACCGGCGCCCCGCCCAACAAGCGTCAACTCGAGCAGATCGTCGACACCGTGCTGCCACACTCGGTATAGCCGCTATGCTATTGCAGCTCAATGGATTTGATGATGTAGGGACACCGGGACCTACCCTAGACAAGGCTAAAGGCGGGCCGCCCCCTGGCCGGTCCGCCTTTAGCGTAAGGGTGGTCGAAGGCCCCTCGATTGAAGGAATGGCTTCGATCAAAAAGAATCCGCCGAGGATGCCGTCGGGTTTGGTCACGAACGGTCTCGAGTAGCTGATGCTTCCCCGGCTTGTTCCTGAACCGGTCTCTCGAACAGTACCTGCGAAAAACCTTAAGGAAGCCGATTCACTGACTTTGGTCTTACAGATATCGATAACGTTACCGTTGGACCGTTCGGACGGTCACTGAGCGCTCTTCACCCACTGCCCCGCATCGCCGACGATGCCGACCGGCACCGCGCCGGAAAGGCTGACGTTCTGCACACTCGGGCCCGCGCCGACGATCGTGGTGTCCTGCAGAATCGGCAGCACTGTGGACATATCCCACAGCCGCGGCTCCACGGTGCTGACCACATCGTTGATGTTCTTGGTCCCGTTCAGCGCGGCATCGATGTCCGGCTGGATGCTGTGGTCACAGATGCCGGTCAAGTTCGACGGCGCCTGCACCAACGCGCCGGACTCCTGCCCACGGGCAGGCGGTGTCGAGGTCGCCGCCGTCGCAGTGGTGGCCGGAGCCGGCTTGGCCGACACCGATGGGTCGGGTGCGGACGTCGGTGCCGTCGCCGTCGATACCGTGGTCGCCTCCAGCGCCGGGCAGCTGTAGCGGGAAGCCAACTGCGTCGCCAGGTTTCCGCCGGCCTCGCGCCAACCCACCAACGCGTCCACCCGGTCGTTGACCAGCGCTTCGCGGTACAACGCCACCGGGTCAAGCGCCAGCACGGTCGCAGCGATGCCGACATTGCGCATCTGGTCTGCGGCGGTGTTAGCCACTGCCACAGCCGTCGGATCGTTGGCCGCCACACCGAGGACCAGCGAGAGTTGCTTGCCGTCCTTGCTGACGTGCCCGCGGGTGGTCTCCGGGGTCGAGGTGTCGTTGTCGATCTGGTAGCCGGCGGCTTCAAGTAATCCCAACGCCGCCGTTCGAGTCAGCACCGGCGGCGCCGTCGGCACGTAACCAGGATCGCTGGGTGAGCGGACCTGCGCCTGGTCCAAGCTGACGGTGTTGTCGCTGCCCGCGCCCACGGCGGCGAGCAGGTCGACGTCGAGTAGTCCGAAGATTGCCTTGCGCACCTGTGCATCCGCCAGCTTCGCCTCGTTGGCGCGCAGCGTCAGTTGCATGACGCGTGGCGTCATGATGCGGGCGGTTCGCACGTCCGGGATCGCCGACAGCTGCGCGAAAACCGCTGAGCCACCGTGCACTTGGGCTACCTGGGTATCGCCGTTGCGGACCGAGTCGGCCAGTGCGGCGGGCGCTCCGGCCCGGCGGAACAGGATCATGTCCGGCTTGGCCGGCGGTCCCCAGTACCGGTCGTTGCGCGCAAGCAGGATTTCGTCGCGTTGCGGGTCGATGGACTCCACCCGGAACTGTCCACCGGTGACCGGCAGCGCGCGCGCCAGGCCGGCCGGGAAGCCGCCCGGCACGTCCTTGACGATGTGCGCCGGAAGGATGTTGCTGAACAACTCGCGCCACGCCGGGTAGGGCCGGGCGAAGCTGACGACGGCTTGCTTGCCGCCGTCGATCGACTGCACGCCGGTGATCCGGTCATAACCGGCCGGGTCGACCACACCGGGTTGGCCGACCATCTGTCGCCACAGGTACCAGAAGTCGTCGGCGGCAATCGGGGCGTTGTCGGTCCACTGCGCCTCCGGCCGGATCTTGTAGGTGACCGTGAACGGATTTTCTCCCGTCACCTCGGCGGACACCAGCAACGTCGGATCCATCTCCCACCGGGATCCCGTCGGCGTGGCCGGATCGGGCACCGGACGAAATGCGCTGGGCAGCACCAGCGCACTGATCGCGGCGTTCACCGCGGACAGGTCGGAGAGCAGATGCGGGTTGAAGCCGGCGCCGATCGAGTCGATGCCCATGATGATCTGCGTCTTGCGCTGCGGCGGCGGAACCGTGCTGCGTTTGGTCTCGGTGCTCTGCGGCGCCGGCGGCGGGCTGACGGCGCAGCCGGCGAACGCCAGCAACGAAACCAGCACGCCGGTGGTCGCACAGACCCGGCGGGCTCGTTTCGGCACGCCCAACAGGGTATCGGTGCCCGTCGGTTCGGCGACGCGCATCCGCACGTCTAGCCGCGAGCCTTGGCACGCGCCTTCGCCCGCGCCCGCAGGGTCGCGGTGAGCTCGAGCTTGCGCACCCGGACCACCTCGGGCGTCACCTCCACACACTCGTCCTCGGCACAGAACTCCATGGCCTGCTCGAGGCCGAGCTCCAGCGGCCGGGCAAGGGTCTCCATGACGTCGGCCGTCGACGAGCGCATATTCGTGAGCTTCTTCTCGCGCGTCACGTTGACGTCGAGGTCCTCGGCGCGGGGGTTGATACCCACCACCTGGCCCTCGTAGGTGTCCTCGCCGGGCTCGACGAAGAACTGGCCGCGATCGGCCAACTGGATCATCGCGAACGGGGTGATCGACCCGCTGCGATCCGACACCAGCGAACCCGAGTGCCGCGCCCGGATCTCGCCCGCCCACGGCCGGTACCCGTCGAACACCGCGTTGGCGATGCCGGTGCCACGGGTCAGCGTCAGGAAGTCGGTGCGGAAGCCGATCAGGCCGCGGCTCGGCACGATGAAGTCCATTCGCACCCACCCGGCGGCGTGGTTGGTCATTTCCTCCATGCGGCCCTTGCGGGCGGCCATCAGCTGCGTGATCGCTCCGACGAACTCATCGGGGCAGTCGATGGTCATCGCCTCGAACGGCTCGTGCAGTTTGCCGTCGACGGTCTGCGTGACCACCTGCGGCTTGCCGACGGTGAGCTCGAAGCCCTCGCGCCGCATCTGTTCGACGAGCACGGCCAGCGCGAGCTCGCCACGGCCTTGGACCTCCCAGGCATCGGGGCGATCGATGTCGACGACCTTGATCGACACGTTGCCGACGAGTTCGGAGTCCAGCCTCGACTTGACCATGCGCGCGGTGAGCTTGTGTCCGGACACCTTGCCGGCCAGCGGCGACGTGTTGGTACCGATGGTCACCGAGATGGCCGGCTCGTCGACGGTGATGCGCGGCAACGCGTGGGCGTGATCCGGGTCGGCGAGTGTGTCGCCGATCATGATCTCAGGGATGCCCGCCAGGGCCACGATGTCGCCCGCGATCGCCTCGTCGGTGGGGGTGCGCTCGACGCCCTCGGTAACCAGCAGTTCGGTGATCTTGGCGTTCGTGATGACCGGATGGCCGTCCACCTCGCGCATCCAGGCCACCTGCTGGCCCTTTTTGATGCGGCCCTTGTAGATGCGGATCAGGGCCAGTCGACCGAGGAATGACGACGCGTCCAGGTT
>NZ_DASXHW010000406.1:0-2134 GCF_036488105.1 Mycobacterium sp.
GGCCACGCGGCATTGGCGGAGACCATGCGGGCGATCCGCTCGTCGGTGTTGCACTGCGCCGCGCCTAGCCCGTTGCTGCTCCGGCGGCGTCCGGGCGCGTTGAAGAACGCGAGGCCCTTGTCCGGGTGAACGGCCCACCACTTGTTGACGTAGTGCATGAAGAAGCCGCCCTCGGCCGGGTTCACGGCCTCGTCGAGCGGCAGGAACCGGTAGTGGTCCGCGGTGAATGCGCCGCCCGGTACGGTCTGCTGCTCGCTCACGGCGTTACCTCGTCTTCCTGCTCGGCTGCTGCTGCTAGTTCTGCCCTGATGGTGGCCGTGACGGCGTTCGCGAACTCGATTGCCTCGCGCCTCCCGTAGCCCCTGGATGCGGCCATCGAGATCACCGTGGAGATGAACCGGGGACGGTCGGTCAGGTACAGGGCGATGATCTGGGCGCGGGCCGCTTCCTCGGGGCTGTAGACGGCGGCATGCTGCCCGCTCACTGCCTTGCCCCTCGCTTCTCGTTCCTGATGTGCTCGTCCATGGCGATCGAGGCCGGCGCGTCGCGGCAGAAGTCCACGCAGGTGACGCAGAACGGCTGGCACTTGCCGCACGAGGCGTAGTGGAGCACGTCCTCGTCGGTCCACCCGGTTACCTTGCGGAACGCGGCGAGGACATCCGCGTCGCGGGCCAGCCTTGCGATTGCGCGTTGGCCCTCCGGGCTAAGTCCGCTCACTGGTGCCCTCCCTCGGTGAGGTAGTAGCGGTTCACGGCTGCGGGCCAAGCGTTCGGACGCCTGCCGAGTCGGAGACCATCAGCGTGTCGCTGCCCGTGTCGCCGCCGGTGAACGACCGCAGCCACTCCTCGCGCGTCCAGCGGATGTCAGCGAACGCCGTGGCGTTGCCCTCGCACCAGGCGGCGAGTTCTTCTGCGGTGGCGAACACGGGGCTTTTCGGGGAACCCTCGGTCGTGGTCTCCCAGAGCTGCCAGCCGTCGCCTGCGGGCGGCTCAGCCGGCTCCCACGCCTCGGCCTCGGCGCGCTGGCCCTCGTACGCCTCCGTGGTGCCGTGGCCGCCGCAGGTCGGGCACCTGTCGGCGAAGCCCTCGCGCTCGCACCGGGCGCTGACCGCGATGCCCGCGTTGATGCTGTCGTGGCCGAAGCCGCTCAGCGACCACTCGTTCACCTGCGCGGCGGTCGGGACCACGGCCGGGTCCTTCTTCTGCCAGCCGCCCTCGCGGGACCACGTGTGGGTGAAGTCCATCAGCCGCCCCCGTCCGACGAGGGCGTTCACGTCGTCCTGGCTGAGGTGATGGCACCACTGGCCGTTCCACATCTTCGACAGGCGCGCTGCCTCGCGGGCGATCGCCGCATCGGCGGGGTTGATGTAGTCGTCGTCGTCCTGCCGTTCCATGAAGGCGATCCGGCTGAGCCTGTCCTCAAGCCCCGCGTCATCGAGTACCCCGGCGGCGTGAGCGTCGCGGGCCGACGTTCGCAGCCTGTCGGTCCGGCTAACGGCACCGTAGAACTCCGGGTCGCGGGCAATGTTCCGCTCGGCGAACGCGCGCACGGCAGGAGTCCACGGCTGGAGCGGCACCGATCCCGTGCTCTCCGGGTCGAACGGCACGTAGCCGTACCAGAGGGCGTGCAGGCGCTCGGCGTGCGGCGAGTAGCCGTGCTCGCAGTCCGGGCACTTCGCCTCGTGCAGCCACTCGGGCAGCAGGAAGCCTTCCCACACCTCGCCGCGCGGCCAGTTGAAATCGAGCGGTACGCGCTTCACTTCGCGATGTCCCATTAGTGCTCTCCGTTCCTGCGGCTGAAGAAGGCCGCAATGTCTGACGCGCTCTCGACCTTGCCTGTCCCCCGCTCGGGGGCCTTGGGTGCTTTCGGCGGCGTGCCCCGCGCGGGGCGTTTCCGGATTCCGTTATCCCGCATCTTGCGGGCGGCGGCTATCGCGATGTCCCGTAGCCACACGCTCCGCTCGGTCTCCCCGCGCAGCGAGTCGACCAGCTCTGCCTCGGCGTCGGTGAGCTTGAACGAGACCGGCACGCGGCGGCCGTCAGGCGTCCGCGGTCGCGCCATCATCAGCGGGAAGCAGGGCGCGGTCGAGGCGCTCGGCGTAGTCGGGGGCGAGGAGGTCGAAGGCGGAAAGCTC
>NZ_DASXHW010000311.1:0-8661 GCF_036488105.1 Mycobacterium sp.
GTCGCTGACCCTACTCTCGGAGTTGATGAACTACGACTTCGCCAAACACGACCTCGACGACCCGATCACCGATGAGCTCATCGAATCGGTGTCGGGAATTCGCGGGCTGGTGCAGAACCTGCGCGCCCACATCGGCGACAAAATCACCCTGCGCGATCTGGCCGGCCACCGAGCCACCCTGCTGCAGGGCCCGCGCTTCGTCGGCACCGGAACACAGGTCGCCGATCAGATGGAGGAGTGGTTCAACGGCGGCGCCTGCGACGGATTCGTCCTGGCCGCAACGCATTTGCCGGGCGCGTTCGAAGACGTGGTGCGGATGGTGATTCCGGAACTGCAGCACCGCGGCTTGTTCCGCGACTCCTACAGCGGGTCGACGTTGCGCGATCACCTCGGGTTGCAACGACCGGCCTGCGTGCCCGTCGGAGCATGATGCTCGAAGGCATCCGGGTTCTCGACGTAGCGACGCTGGCCGCGGCGCCACTGGCGGCCACGTATCTCGGCGAGTTCGGCGCCGACGTCATCAAGATCGAGCAGCCCGACGGCGGCGACCCGATCCGCACCTGGGGAAACCAGGTAGACGGGGTCGGTCTGATGTGGAAGTCGTTGTCGCGCAACAAGAGATCGATCACCCTGAACCTGCGCGTGGCCGAAGGCCAGGCGTTACTGCGGCAGCTGGTCGAACACGCCGATGTGGTGATCGTCAACACCCGGCCGGCCACCTTGCGCAAATGGGGACTGGACTACCCGGCGCTGCGCGCCGTAAACGACAAGATCGTGATGCTGCACATCACCGGCTACGGGCTGACCGGGCCGAAAAGCGAACGGCCCGGATTCGGCACGCTCGGTGAGGCAATGAGTGGTTTCGCCAACATCACCGGCGAGGCCGGGGGACCGCCGACGTTGCCGCCGTTCATGCTTGCCGACGGGGTGGCGTCGCTCAACGCCGCCTACGCGGTGATGATGGCGCTCTACCACCGCGACGTGCACGGGGCGCCAGGGCAGTTGATCGACATCAACCTGATCGACCCGCTGGCGCGGCTGCTGGAGCAGACCCTGCTGGGCTACGACCAGCTCGGCCTGGTGCCGACCAGGGCGGGTAACCGCTGGGACATCTCGGCGCCGCGCAACACCTACCGCACCGCCGACGATCGCTGGCTGGCGATGTCGGGCAGCTCGCCGCAGTTGGCGCTGAGGGTGTTTCGCGCGATCGGGCGCGCCGACCTGGTCGACGACGCCGACTTCTCCGACCCGCAGCGCCGGCTGGCGCGGGCCCGCGAGGTGGACCAGGTGGTCGCCGACTGGGTGGCCACCAAGACGCTGGCCGAAACGATGGACATCTTCGATGCCGCCGAGGTGGCCGCCGCGCCGGTCTACGACATCACCGATCTGGTTGCCGACGAGCAGCTTTCGCACCGCGAAGTCTTCGTCAAAGTCGGCGACGACGAACTGGGCGCGATGACCGTCCAGGCTCCGGTGCCCCGCTTCTCCGGTGCGACCGGCCGCGTGCAACACCTGGGCCCGCGGATCGGTGAACACAACGCCGAGGTGTACGGCGAGCTGCTCGGGCTGGCCGGCGGCGACATCGACGACCTGCATACCCGGGGTGTGCTGTGAGAGGAGCCCGGTAGATGACCTCGCTGTTGCGCCGCTCGGAACTTGCGGTGCCCGCGGCCAATGACCACATGTTCGCCCGCGCCGCAGCGTCGGAGGCCGACCTGGTCTTTCTCGACCTCGAGGACGCCACCGCGCCCGCGCACAAGGAAGCGGCCCGCGGCAAAGCCGTCACGGCGCTCAACGAACTCGACTGGGGACGTACCGTCCGGGCGATCCGCATCAACGGGCTCGACACCCAGTGGTGCCATGACGACATCCTCGAGGTCGTCGCCGGAGTCCGGGACAACCTCGACACCATCATCATCCCGAAAGCGCTTCGGGCCCGCGATGTTTGGTGGGTCGACGTACTGCTCACCCAGCTGGAGGCCAAGCTCGGTTTGTCCCGCCAGATCCGCCTCGAGGTGCTCATCGAAGAGGTCGAGGGACTGGCCAACGCCGAAGAGATCGCCACCGCCAGCCCACGATTGGACGCGCTGATCTTCGGTGTCGGCGACTTCTCGCTGTCCCAGGGTGCGCGGGTGGACACCAACTTCGACCCGCTCGGTGAATATCCCGGCGACTTCTGGGCCTATGCCCGCAACAAGGTGATCGTCGCGGCCCGCATCGCCGGTATCGACGCGATCGACGCGCCCTACCCCGACTACGGCAACTTGGTGGGCTACGAGCGCGACGCGCGACGGGCCGCGCTGATGGGCTACACCGGCAAGTGGGCCATTCACCCGAGCCAGATCGACGTCGCCAACCGGGTTTACGCGCCGACCGACGAGGAGATCGCGCTCGCCGAGCGCAACGTCGCGGCCTACCGCGAAGGCGAGAAGAAGGGTCTGGGCGCGGTGGGCGTCAACGGTGTTCTGGTCGACGCGGCCCACGTCAAGATGGCTCAGGCGACGCTGAAACGGGCAGCGCTGATCGGGCGGGGTCCCTCGCCCTCGGGGTCCTGACGTACGCCGAGATCGACGCCAGCGCGCAAGAATGCAAGAGCGTATGTCGCTTGCGTTGGTCTCGGCGAAGCAAGGGCAAAGCCGAGAGTCGCCTAGACCAGCTCGGGCACCCGCAGGTGTGCGATCGCCAATTCGAACTCGCCGACGTCGAACTGGTCGGCGCCCAGGTCGCGAAGGCGGGCGGTACGCAGTGATCGCGCTTGCTCTTCGTTGCGCTGCATGGCCTCAAGGCTGTCGAACGTCGACGACGACACCGCCCGCCAGGATGTGCGGTCGATCATCAGACTCGCGCTGCAGAAGCCTTCGAGCTCCTCGATCGCGGGCAGCACCGACTCGCGGTAAAACTCGATGGCCCGGTCGAACTGGTCGGGCCGCACCGTGAGCCAGGTGGCTCGCACGCCGGCACCCGGGCTCGAGGGGTGGTCTCGGTGCAGCACCGCGATCTCCCATTCGTCGACCGTCGGGCTGCCGCCGAAGGTCTGAGCCGCCTGGTCGCGAACCGGTCGTATCGCGCGGGCGCTCGCGCGCATCGCCTGTTCGTTGTCCCACGAGCTGGTCGCAATGCAACGACCAGAGCCACGGTCGACCAACAACGACACACCAAGACAGCCGTCGACTTTCTGGAGTGCAGGCATGACTACATCGCGGACGTGCGCGATCCCGGCGTCGATGGACGACGGTTTCGCCTCGATAGTGGTAGAGCGCGCGTACACGAGACCACCCTCTTCGCTCGGAGGCAGCGCCCCGGCGGCGCCACCGGTTCCACTCACCACCTTCCTCCGCCGGATTAGCCGTGGCAATGGGCAAGCCGCCGCGCCTGTTCTTCAATGGCACAAGGCGATACCGGCCGACACCCAGTCGCTCGGTTCGGCCGGTCGCCCCCTTCGATCAGACCAGCTCGGGTGCTCGTAGATGGGCGAGTCGGAGCTCGAACTCGCAGTCGTCGAGCTCTTGGGCGCCGACCTCGCGGATCTTCTCATCCTTGATGGCTGTTCCCTGGTCCCTGCTGCGCTGCATCGCCTCGAGGCTGTCGAAGGACGCACAGGACACGCTGCGTCCGGACGCACGGTTTACCAGCAGGCTGGCGCTGCAGAAGCCTTCGAGTGCCTCGAGCTCGGGCAGGACGGACGACTTGTAAAACTCGATGCCCTGGTCGAGTTGGTCTGTCGGCAACTGCACCCACGTCGCCCGGGCACAGGCGCCCGCACCGGAGCGGTGATCGCGGTGCAGCACTACGATCTCCCACTCTTCGACCATTGGGTCGCCGACACCGCCGAACTCGTCCGCCGCTCGATCGCGGATCGGCCGTATCTGCTCGGCGCTGGCCTGCATCGCCTCTTCGGTTTCCCACGCGGTGGTCAGAATGCACCGACCGGTCTGCGGGTCGGCCAACAACGACATGCCGACACAGCCGTCAACCTCCTGAAGTCTCGGCATGACGGCATCGCGAAGGTGCGCAACTCCTGCATCGATCGACGATGGTTGCGCCTGGATGGTGGTAGAGCGCGCGTACACGATCCACCCCTTTTCTTTCTCCTCGGGGCAGCGCCCCCGGTGGCGCCACCGGTTCAATCAACTTTCCTCCGCCGGATTACCTATGGCAATGGGCAATACGGGTGTGCTGGCTCGGGATCGACGGCTTGACATGGCAGGTCACCGAGCATGCCCCGTAGGCTGGTCAGGTGAATACCGATGTCCTGGATGTGGACACCGCGCGTCGCCGTATCGTCGATTTGACCGACTCAGTGCGCGCGTTCTGCTTTCCGCGGGGCGATGGACTCTGCAACGTCTTCGTCCCGCACGCGACAGCCGGGGTGGCGATCATCGAGACCGGCGCCGGTTCCGATGACGACCTGGTGGACACCCTGGAGCGGTTACTGCCGCGCGATGACCGCTACCGGCACGCGCACGGATCGTTCGGTCACGGCGCCGATCACGTGATGCCGGCGATTATCGCGCCGTCGATCACCGTGCCGGTGCAGGCGGGGGAGCCGCTGCTGGGCACCTGGCAGAGCGTGGTGCTGGTCGACCTGAACCGGGACAACCCGCGGCGCTCGGTGCGTTTGTCGTTCCTGCAGGGGTAACCGCGGTCACCTTTGTCGTGTGATGGGGCGACCCGGCGGGACCGGTACTGTGATGCGGTCGAAATAGGCTGATACCGGCCGGGTAGGTCGAAATCAAGAGGAAGCGGAGAAGTGCAGACACACGAGATCAGGAAGAGGTTCCTCGATCATTTCGTGAGCGCGGGTCATACCGAGGTACCGAGTGCCTCGGTGATTCTCGACGACCCCAACCTGCTGTTCGTCAACGCCGGCATGGTGCAGTTCGTGCCGTTCTTCCTCGGCCAGCGCACCCCCCCGTATCCGACCGCCACCAGCATTCAGAAATGCATTCGCACGCCCGACATCGACGAAGTCGGGATCACCACCCGACACAACACCTTTTTCCAGATGGCCGGGAATTTCTCGTTCGGGGACTATTTCAAGCGCGAGGCCATCGAGTTGGCCTGGACATTGCTGACGCGCAATGTCGACGACGGCGGATACGGCCTTGATCCGGAAAAGTTCTGGGCCACAGTCTACTTCGATGACGACGAAGCCGTGCAGCTGTGGCGGGAGATCGCGGACCTGCCGGTCGAGCGAATCCAGCGCCGCGGGATGGCCGACAACTATTGGTCGATGGGCATTCCCGGGCCGTGCGGCCCGTCCTCGGAGATCTACTACGACCGCGGTCCCGAGTTCGGCATCGACGGTGGCCCGGAAGCTAACGAGGAACGCTACATCGAGATCTGGAATCTCGTGTTCATGCAGAACGAGCGCGGCGAGGGCACCAGCAAAGACGACTTCGAGATCCTGGGTCCGTTGCCGCGCAAGAACATCGACACCGGCATGGGCGTCGAGCGGGTCGCCTTCCTGCTGCAGGGCGTGGCCAACGTCTACGAGACCGACCTGCTGCGTCCGGCTATCGACGTGGTGGCCCGGCGTGCGCCCCGCGGCTATGACGTCGGCAACCACGCCGACGACGTGCGCTACCGGATCATCGCCGACCACAGCCGCACCGCCGCGATCCTGATCGGCGACGGCGTCAGCCCGGGCAACGACGGCCGCGGCTACGTGCTGCGCCGGCTGCTTCGGCGGGTGATCCGCTCGGCCAAGCTGCTCGACATCGACGGCCCGATTGTCGGCGAGCTGATGGCCACCGTGCGCGACGCGATGGGCCCGTCGTATCCGGAGCTGGTCGCCGACTTCGACCGGATCAACCGGATCGCGGTCGCCGAGGAGACCGCGTTCAACCGGACGCTGCAATCGGGTTCGCGGCTTTTCGAAGAGGTGGCCGGTGCCACCAAGTCATCCGGCGCGACGGTGCTGTCCGGCTCTGATGCCTTCACGTTGCACGACACCTACGGTTTCCCGATCGAGCTCACCCTCGAGATGGCCGCCGAAGCGGATCTGCAAGTGGACGAACTCGGGTTCCGGGAACTAATGGCCGAGCAGCGCCGCCGCGCGAAAGCCGATGCCGCAGCGCGCAAACACGCGCACGCCGACTTGACGGCGTACCGCGAGCTAGTCGACGCCAGCCCCACCGAATTCACCGGCTTCGACGAATTGACCTCGCAGGCAAGGATTCTGGGCATCCTCGTCGACGGCAAGCGGGTGCCGGTGGTGGCGCACGGCACCGAGGAGTCCGTGGGTGCCGACCGCGTCGAACTGGTGCTGGACCGCACGCCGCTGTACGCCGAATCGGGTGGGCAGGTCGCCGACACCGGCAGCATCAGTGGCACCGGCTCCAGCGGGAGCGCCAGGGCCGCCGTCACCGACGTGCAGAAGATCGCCAAAACGTTATGGGTGCACCGCGTCAACGTGGAGTCCGGCGAGTTCGTCGAGGGCGACACCGTGGTCGCGGCCGTGGACCCTGGCTGGCGCAAGGGTGCCACCCAGGGGCACTCGGGCACCCACATGGTGCACGCCGCGCTACGACAAGTGCTGGGACCCAACGCCGTTCAGGCCGGGTCGCTGAACCGGCCGGGCTATCTGCGATTCGACTTCCACCGGCAGGGCGCGCTGAGCGCTGAGCAGCTCAGCCAGGTCGAGGAAGTCACCAACGAGGCCGTGCAGGCCGACTTCGAAGTGCACACTTTCCTCGAGCAACTCGACAAGGCCAAAGCGATGGGCGCCATGGCGATGTTTGGTGAGGCCTACCCCGACCAAGTACGCGTGGTGGAGATCGGTGGCCCATTCTCGCTGGAGCTGTGCGGTGGAACCCACGTGCACAACTCGGCGCAGATCGGACCGGTGAGCATCCTCGGCGAATCATCGGTGGGGTCCGGCGTGCGCCGGGTCGAGGCCTATGTCGGTCTGGAGTCGTTCAAGCACCTGGCCAAGGAGCGGGCCCTGATGGCCGGGCTGGCGTCGTCGCTGAAGGTGCCCTCGGACGAGGTGCCGGCCCGGGTGGCGAACCTGGTGGAGCGGCTGAAGGTCGCGGAGAAAGAAATCGAACGCAACCGGCTGGCCAATGCGCGGGCGGCCGCGGCGAATGCCGCCGCCGGAGCGCAGTACGTCGGTAACGTCCGAGTGGTGGCGCAGCGGATGTCGGCCGGCATGACGGCCGCCGATCTGCGCTCGCTGGTCGGCGATATCCGCGGCAAGCTCGGCAACGATCCGGCGGTGGTCGCCCTGATCGCCGAGGGCGAAGACGGCAGCGTGCCGTACGCCGTGGCCGCCAACCCCGCGGCCCAGGATCTGGGTCTGCGCGCCAACGACTTGATCAAGCAGCTTGCCGCAGCGGTCGACGGACGTGGCGGCGGCAAGCCGGACCTCGCGCAGGGGTCGGGCAAGGACGCGTCGGGCATCGACGCGGCGCTCGACGCGGTGCGTGCAGAGATAGCAAGGATCAGCTGAGTGGACTCCTCGCATCGCCTGCCGGATCGGCCCGGCAGTGACGATCCCGGAGCTGGGCGGCGGCTCGGCATCGACGTCGGCAGTGTGCGGATCGGCGTGGCAAGTAGCGACCCGGACGGCATCTTGGCTACCCCGGTGGAAACGGTCCGCCGGGATCGGTCGGCCAAGCACGTGCGGCGGCTGGTCGAGCTGGTCGCCGAGTTGCATGCCGTCGAGGTCGTCGTCGGGTTGCCGCGAACCCTGGCCGACCGCACCGGCCCGTCCGCGCTTGACGCGATCGAACTGGCCGGGGTGCTGGCCGGCCGGATCGCGCCGATTCCGGTGCGGCTGGCCGACGAACGCCTGACGACCGTCAGCGCGCAGCGATCGCTGCGCCAGGCCGGGATCAAGGCCAAGGGCCAGCGTAGGGTCATCGACCAGGCGGCGGCGGTGGCGATCCTGCAGGGTTGGCTCGACGAACGTCGTTCCACGCTGCCCGGGGAGGTCAACGGTGTCTGACAGCCGGGAGCGCGCTCGGCCGGTGGCGGTGGGGTCGCCGCGTCGAGGGCGGTCGCGCGCCGAACGGCTGCGCGCCGAGCGGGATCGTCGTCGACGGCGCACCGCCCGCGGAATTCTCGTCAGCCTGTGCATCGGCGTGGTTGTCGTCGCAGTGTTCGTCGGCTCCAGGATGTGGCACAGCTTCGGCCCGCAAAACGACTTCGCCGGCGACGGCAAACAGGACCTGGTGATCCAGGTGCACCCCGGGGACTCGACCACGACAATCGGCGAGACGCTGCACAAACAAGACGTCGTCCGAACCGTGAAAGTGTTCATCGAAGCTGCCCAAGGCAACGAAGCGATTTCGGCGATCCAGCCCGGTTACTACCGGCTGCGCACCGAGATTCCGGCGGCCTCGGCGGTCAAGGCGCTCACCGATCCCGCAAGCCGCGTCGGCAAGGTCGTCATTCCCGAGGGTGAGCAGCTCGACGACACCACCGACGTCAAAACCAACGCCACCACACCTGGCATCTTCACCATGCTCGCCAACGCCAGTTGCGTCGAGCTGAACGGCGACAAGCACTGTGTTGCCGCGGCCGATTTACGCACCGCGGCCGAAAAAACGCCGCTGGCTTCACTTTCCGTACCGCCCTGGGCCGTCGCCTCGGCCACGGCGATGGGTGATGATCACCGTCGGATCGAAGGCCTGATCGGGCCGGGCACCTGGAACG
>NZ_DASXHW010000502.1:0-15421 GCF_036488105.1 Mycobacterium sp.
CACTTCGTCGAGCCAATCGATGGTGCTTTCTTCGGCGCGGATTCCGCCGCGCAGCACCAGATACTGATGTAATGCGTTGCCGCGCAACGTCGTCGGATCGGGGAATTGCTTCTTCTCGAAGCCGCGGTAGGTGTCCAGCAGCTCGGCCCGCTCGGCGCGCAGCGCGGCGACCTGCGCGCGCAGCGCGGTGATATCGCCGTAGGCGGCGCCGCGTAACTTGACGGCGACTTCGCGAGTGCGGTTGTCGCCGAGCGCACCACCCCTTCCGGAACCACCGGAGCCAGACCCGCTTGGCCGCAGCGGCGCCGCGATCCAGCGCGCCAATTCCGCCCGGCCGGCGTCGGAGACGGTGTAGACCTTCTTGTCCGGCCGCCCGCGCTGCGCGACCACGGTCGCCGACACCCAGCCGTCGTCTTCCATCGTCCGCAAGGTGCGGTAGATCTGCTGGTGGGTGGCGCTCCAGAAGTAACCGATCGAACGATCGAACCGGTGTGTCAGCTCATAGCCGGAGCCGGACTGTTCGCACAGCGACACCAGGATCGCGTGGGGGAGTGTCACCGGCGCAGCATAAGAACACCGGACCATCCTATGCAACCAGTTGCACTGCAGCGACGCGCATAGAGACCTGGTGCTTGCGTTGTATATGCAACGTCTAGTATCAGTAACCAAGACATCGTCATCGCCGGGAAGTTGCCTTCACCACTAGGGTCAGCACCTACCGGCTCAGCCAAACAGTCAGCTGGAGACCGAGAGGAGACCTTCGTGACGTACACGATCGCCGAACCCTGCGTCGATCTCAAGGACAAGGCCTGTATCGAGGAATGTCCGGTCGACTGCATTTACGAGGGCACTCGGATGCTGTATATACACCCCGACGAATGCGTCGACTGCGGCGCCTGCGAGCCGGTTTGCCCGGTCGAGGCGATCTACTACGAAGACGATGTGCCCGAACAGTGGAGTCAGTACACGCAGATCAACGCGGACTTCTTCGCCGAGCTCGGATCCCCCGGCGGCGCAGCGAAAGTCGGCGAGACCGAGAACGACCCACAGGCCGTCAAGGATCTGCCGCCTCAAGCTCACGACGACTGAGCCGCCTGGTGAACCGCCGGCTGGTGTCGGCGTCATTGCCGGAATTCCCCTGGGACACCCTGGCCGACGCGACCGCGCTGGCTAAGTCGCACCCGGGCGGCATCGTCGACCTGTCGGTCGGCACGCCGGTCGACCCGGTCGCGCCGGTCATCCGCGACGCGCTGGCCTCGGCCAGCGCCGAACCGGGATACCCCACCACCGCGGGCACACCGGAGCTTCGCGAGTCGGCGGTCGACGCGCTGGGCCGCCGCTACGGCATCACCGGGCTGACCGAGTCGGCGGTGCTGCCGGTCATCGGCACCAAAGAGCTGATCGCCTGGCTGCCGACCCTGCTCGGCCTGGGCGCTGAGGATTCGGTCGTGGTGCCCGAGCTGGCCTATCCGACATACGACGTCGGCGCGCGGCTGGCCGGTGCGCGGGTGCTGGTAGCCGACTCGCTCACCCAGCTCGGTCCGCAGGCGCCGGCCTTGTTGTACGTGAACTCCCCGAGCAACCCGACCGGTCAGGTGCTCGGGGTCGATCACCTGAGCAAGCTGGTCGGGTGGGCCCGGGAGCGCGGTGTGGTGGTCGCCTCCGACGAGTGCTACCTCGGCCTGGGCTGGGACGCGCAACCCTTGTCGGTACTGCATCCGTCGGTTTGCGACGGCGACCACACCGGTCTGCTCGCGGTGCACTCGTTGTCCAAGAGTTCGTCGCTGGCCGGTTACCGGGCCGGTTTCGTCGCCGGCGACGCTGCCCTGGTCGGTGAGCTGCTGGCGGTGCGCAAACACGCCGGGATGATGGTGCCGCGACCCGTGCAGGCGGCCATGGTCGCCGCCCTGGACGACGACGCCCACGAGCATGCGCAGCGCGAGCGCTACCGACGGCGCCGCGATGTGCTGCTGCCGGCGTTCCGCTCGGCCGGCTTCACCGTCGACTATTCCGACGCCGGTCTATATCTCTGGGTCACCCGCGGCGAGCCGTGCCGCGACACCGTCGGCTGGCTGGCGCAGCGTGGCATTCTGGCGGCACCCGGTGAGTTCTACGGCGCACGCGGCGCCCGGCACGTCCGGGTGGCGTTGACGGCCACCGACGAGCGCATCGCCGCCGCCGTCGATCGTTTGGGGGAATAGGAGCGAACGGCCATGACCGGATACGAAGCGGAGGCGGTCGACCGACTGCCGTTCAGCACTCCTGAGAAGTCGGAGCGCTACCGCACCGAGAACTACCGGGGCGCTGTCGGCCTCAACTGGTATCGCACCGATCCCACGCTGCAGCTGACGATGGCCTACTACTTGCAGCCCGATGAGCTGGCCGTCGTCGAACCACACCTCAGCGATATCGGGGAGTTGATGGGTGGTCCGGTAGCCCGATGGGCCGAGCAGACCGACCGCAACCCGGCCCATCTGGAACGCTACGACCGCTGGGGACACGACATCGGCCAGGTGGTCCAGCCGACGTCGTTCATCGAGTCCAAACGGGCGGTGCTGGGCGCGCAGAGGGCCCTCAAGGACGACGCGCGGCAAGCCGGCATCGCGTCGTCGCTGCCGTTGTTCGCGGCCAACTATTTGCTCGATCAGGCCGACATCGGCATGGGCTGTGCCCTGGGGACAGGCGGCGGCATGGTCAAGTCGCTGGTTGCGGCCTATGCGCCCGCCGACGTGCGCGAGCATGTCCTCGCCAGATTCGCCAGCGGGGAGTGGGAAGGCGAGACCGCTCAGCTGCTCACCGAGCGGGCCGGCGGCTCCGACCTCGGAGCGCTGGAGACCACTGCTACCCGACACGGAGATGCCTGGCTGCTCAACGGTTTCAAGTGGTTTGCGTCCAACTGCGACGGCCAGGTTTTCGTCGTGCTGGCCAAGCCCGAGGGCGCCCCGGACTCCAGCCGCGGCGCGGCGAGCTTCCTGGTGCTGCGTACCCGTCGCGACGGTACGCCCAACGGCATTCGCATCAGGCGACTGAAAGACAAGCTGGGCACCCGCTCGGTGGCCTCCGGCGAGGTGGAGCTGGTTGACGCGGAGGCCTTCCTGCTGTCGGGTGAGCCCAGCACCGATCAGCCCAGCACCGACCAGCCCAGCACCGACGCGCAGCCCTCGGACGGCAAGGGTCTGGGCCGGATGATGGAGCTGACCAACGCCGCCCGTCTCGGGATCGCCCTGTTCGCCCTGGGCAACGCGCGGCGCGCCCTGGTCGAATCGCTGTGTTACGCCCGGCAGCGGCGGGCGTTCAGTGACCGCCTGCTCGACAAGCCGTTGATGCGCCGCAAGCTCGCCGAAATGATCGTCGACCTCGAGGCCGCCCAGGCGCTGGTGTTCGACGGCGTCGGGCTTTCCAACCACCGCCAACCTCGTGCGATCCGACAGCGCATCGCGGTGCCGGTCACCAAACTCAAGGTGTGCCGGCTCGGCATCACCATGGCCTCCGACGCGATCGAGATCCACGGCGGTAACGGCTATATCGAAACATGGCCGGTGGCAAGGCTTTTGCGCGATGCCCAGGTCAACACGATCTGGGAGGGCGCCGACAACATCCTGTGCCTCGACGTGCGGCGGGGGATCGAGCGCATCGGGGCCCATCAGCCGCTGCTGGAGCGACTGCATGACGCGGTCTCGGTATCCGACGACGATGACACGACCCGGCTGGTGCGCCGCCGCATCGAGGATCTCGAAGCGGCCATAACCGCTTGGACCAAACTGCGCGCCGACGTTGCCGAGGCGCGGCTGTTCCCGCTGGCCCAATTCATCGGGGACGTCTACGCCGGCGCTCTGCTGACCGAGCAGGCCGCCTGGGAGCACGCCGCCCGCGGCACGGACCGCAAGTCCCTGGTCGCCCGGCTGTACGCACGGCGTTACCTGGCCGAGCCGGGCCCGCTTCGCGGTATCGACGACGAGGCCGATGAAGGACTCGAGCGGTTCGCCGAACTTGCCGACGGAGCATTGGCGGCGGATTGTCCACAGCGCCTTGCCCGCACGATTGGATAACGAGCGCCGCAATCCATCAAGATTCCGTAAAGAAGGTTTCCAGGCTGCTGTGGACACAGCTCTCAGCGCGCGTTTCCCGGCTGTTAACCGTAGGCTTTGGCGGGGTCCGATTTGGTTTCGTAAAAACCGGCACTATTGCGTAAGGAATCTGTTATGACACAGCTGGCCGACGACGGGCACCGCACGTCGCCGTCATTCTCGGACCGATGTAAGCGGGCCTTACTCGGCAAACCGATGATCAACGACCAGCTTCAACACGAGCGTTTGTCCAATCCCGTCGCACTAGGCGTGCTGTCCCCGGACGCCATCTCATCGACCGCTTACGGTTCCGAGCAGGTGATGATCGAACTGCTCCCGGCTGCGGGAATGGCCGCGTTCGCTCTACTACTACCGATCACCGGCGTGATCCTCCTGATCCTGGTGTTGGTGGCGGCCTCATATCGCCAGGTGGTGATGGTTTACACCCGTGCCGGCGGTTCGTACGTGGTCGCGCGGGAGAACTTCGGACCGAAGATCGCCCAGATCGCCGCCGCGTCGCTGCTGATCGACTATGTCGTCACGGTCGCCGTACAGTGCGCGGCCGGAACGGTGGCGGTGGCTTCGGCGATACCGGCGCTTGGTCCCTACAGCTTGGAAATCACCGTCGGCATTGTCCTCATGATGTGCTTTGCCAACCTGCGCGGATTGCGCGAGGCCGGGCTTCCATTTGCGCTGCCGACTTATCTATTTGTCGGCATGGTCTCGTTGACAATCGTGGTCGGAGTCATTCGGGAATTCCTCGGCGGCCTCCCGGTCTACGACCCGATCCACGCCGATGGAGCGGTGCCGGTGCAGCACGGCAGCGGTCTGATCATGGGCGCAACGCTGCTGATCGTGTTGCGGGCATTCGCCAACGGTGGTTCGTCGCTGACCGGTGTCGAGGCGATCTCCAACACGGTCAACGCCTTTCGCCCGCCGGAGAGCACGAATGCGCGTCGAGTGCTCACGATCATGGGCTGCATTCTCGCGTTCCTGTTGGCCGGTGTCGCCTGGCTCGCCCACATCACGCACGCCTTCCCCTACGCCAGTGGATATCCGTCGATGCTGTCCGAGATCGCACGGGCGGTCTTCGGCGATGGCGTGATCGGCAAAGTGCTGTATTTCCTCGTTCAGGCGGCTACCGCACTGATCCTCTACACCGGCGGCAACACCAGCTTCAACGGCTTTCCCGCGTTGACGAGTTTCGTCGCCGAGGACAGCTTCCTGCCCCGGCCCCTGATGAAACGTGGCCACCGGCTGGTGTTCTCTAACGGCATCATCATGCTCACCGTGCTGGCGGTGGTTCTGCTGATCGGGACGGGCGGTTCGCTCAACGCGTTGGTGCCGTTCTATGCGATCGGGGTGTTCACCGGCTTCTCGATGGCCGGCTACGGCATGACCAAACACTGGCTCACCCACCGTGGGCCAGGTTGGCAGTACAAGCTGTTGATCAACTTGTCGGCAGGAATCCTGTCTACCGTCGTGGTGGGCATCTTCGCGATCGCCAAGTTCACCGAAGGCGCCTGGCTAGTGGTCGTGGTCTTCCCGATCCTTGTCTTCGCGTTGATGCGGGTGAACCGGCAGTACCGCGCCGAGGCGTCGGTGCTGGAGACATCGGCTGCCGAACCTCCTGACCTGGCCGGCTACGACCGACACCGGGTGCTGGTCTTCGTGGACTCGGTCGACCTGGCCGAGATCGAAGCGCTGCGCTACGCCAAGGGGCTGCAAGCCAACGAGCTGACCGCGGTGCACTTCGTGCTGGACTCCGCGCATGCGGAGCGCCTCAAGCGACAATGGCAGCACTTCGGGCACGTCACCGGCCTGCGGACGGTCGACTGCTTCGACCGCAACCTGAGCCGCGCCGCGCAAGAACTGGTCCAGCAGATCATGGCGGAGCATGCGGACACCAAGGTGACGGTGTTGTTGCCGCGCCGCGAGTACTCCCAGCTCCTGGGCCGTCTGCTGCACGACCGCACCGCAGACATGATCGCCAAAGTGATCAGCCGAATTCCGGGCGCAAGCGCACAAATTGTGGCTTACGACATTGCGACCCGGATCGCGATGGCGAGTGCGGCCGCCAACGGATCAGCGGCCAAATCGCGCCCCGCCGATAATCCGATAGAGTTGCCCCGACCGCAGCTGACCCGCGTGGATGCCTTGACTTCACAGGTCGCGGACTCCGGAGGAATGTGACACGTGGTAACAGCATTGCAGCGCGACTCGGGCATCAGGCCTTCTTTCGCCGACAGTTGGAAGCGAATTTTCCTCGGAAAGCCTTTGACGAGCGAGCAGCTCGAGTCCGAGCGGCTGTCGAATCCGGTTGCGCTCGGCGCGATTTCACCAGATGCGATCTCCTCGACGGCCTACGGTCCCGAGCAGGTGATGATCGAACTGCTGCCGCGCGCGGGGATGGCCGCGTTTACGTTGCTGCTGCCGATCATCGGCGTCGTCCTGTTCATCCTGCTGTTGGTGTCCGCGTCGTACCGCGGGGTCGTCATGACGTACACCCGGACCGGCGGGGCGTACATGGTGGCTCGGGACAACTTCGGGCCCCGGATAGCGCAGATCGCCGCCGCGGCGTTGCTGATCGACTACGTCGTTACCGCCGCGGTGCAGCCCGCGGCGGGGACTGTGGCGGTGGTGTCGGCAATCCCTGTGTTGGGCCCCTATCACCTGGGACTCACCATCGCCATCCTGATCCTGATCTGTATCGCCAACCTGCGCGGATTGCGGCAATCCGGCCGCATTTTCGCGGCCACCACCTACTGGTTCGTCGGCATGATTCTGCTGACGATCGTGACCGGCGTTATTCGTGAGGCCTTCTGGGGTCTGCCGCGATACGATCCGACGCACATCGACGGTGCGGTGCCGGTGCACCACGGCCACGGGCTGGTGATGGGCGCGACGGTCCTCGTGGTCCTCCGCGCGTTCGCCAACGGTGGTACCTCGCTGACCGGTGTGGAGGCGATTTCCAACACGGTCAACGTCTTTCGTGCGCCCCAGGGCCTCAACGCCCGCCGGGTGCTGACCATCATGACGTGCATCCTGGGGATCTTGCTGGCCGGTGTCGCCTGGCTCGCCCACGTCACCCACGCCACGCCGTACCTGGATGAATACCCGTCGATGCTCTCGGAGATCACCCGCGCCGTCTTCGGCCAGGGCCCAGTTGGGAATGTACTTTACTTTTCGGTGCAGGCTTCTAGCGCCGCAATCCTTTTCGCCGGCGCCAACACCGGGTTCAACGGGTTCCCCGCACTGGCGAGTTTCGTTGCCGAGGACCGTTTCCTGCCTCGTCCGCTGACCAAACGCGGTCACCGGCTGGTGTTCTCCAACGGGATCATCACGCTGACCGCGCTCGCGGTGGCATTGCTGCTGGTGACCGGGGCCAAGCTCAGCGCGTTGGTGCCGTTCTTCGCGATCGGCGTGTTCACCGCGTTCGCGATGGCCGGCTTCGGCATGGCAAAGCACCACTACACCCGCCGCGCGCACGGCTGGCGCCGCAAAGCGGTGGTCAACTTCTCGGCAGGTCTGATGTCGACGATCGTGGTGGGCATCTTCGTGGTGGCCAAGTTCACCGAAGGTGCCTGGCTGGTCGTGATTGTCTTCCCGATACTGGTGTTCGGGCTGATCCGGCTGAATCGGCAGTACAGCGCCGAGGCCTCGGTCCTGGAGATGTCGCGCACCGAGCGCCCCGAGCTGGCCAAGTATGCGCGGCTGCGGGTGTTCGTTTTCGTCGACTCGGTCGACCTCGCCGAAGTCGAAGCGCTGCGCTACGGAAAAGGCCTGCACGCAGACGAATTGTGTGCGGTGCACTTCGTGGTCGACGCCGATCATTCGGCCAAGCTGCAAGAGCGCTGGCAGCACTTCGAGCACGATACTCAGTTGCGAGTGATCGACTGTCCGGACCGCCATTTGAGCCGGTCCGCGCAAGAGCTTGTGCTGCAGGTGAAACGAGATCACCCGGAGACCAAGGTGACGGTGCTGTTGCCGCGCCGGACGTACTCCGCGATGCTGGGCCGGCTCCTGCACGACCGAACGGCCGACAAGATGGCCCGGGCCGTCAGCCGCATTCCAGGTGCGACCGCGATCATCGTGCCCTACGACGTGGAGTCGCGCATCGCACGGGTTGATCCCGACGCGCTGGCCCAAGCGGGTCGCGCCTAGTACGGTCGAACGGCTGCCACCCTGAATGTGGGAGGAGGTGGTCGTGACAGCTGAGGTCGACGAGCAGGAGATACCTCCGTCCTTCTCAGACGTGTGCAAGCGCGTCTTCCTGGGCAAGCCGCTGATCACCCAGGAGTTGGCAGACGAACGGCTGTCGAACCCCGTTGCGCTGGGCGCGCTTTCACCAGACGCGATCTCGTCCACCGCCTACGGTCCCGAGCAGATTCTGACGGAGCTGCTCCCGCATGCCGGGCTCGCGGCGTTCATCTTGCTGCTGCCCATCATGGGTGTGATCCTGTTGATCCTCGCCCTGGTGGCCGCGTCGTACCGGCAGGTGGTGATGGTGTACACCAAGGCCGGCGGCTCCTACATTGTGGCGCGGGAGAACTTCGGGCCCAAGGTGGCGCAGGTGGCGGCCGCGGCACTGTTGATCGACTACGTCGTGACGGTGGCAGTGCAGTCGGCGGCGGGCACGGTTGCGGTGGCGTCGGCGCTGCCCGCACTGGGGCCCTACAGCATGGGAATCACCGTCGCAGTCGTGCTGCTCATCTGCTATCTGAATTTGCGCGGACTGCGCGAAGCCGGGCTGCCGTTTGCGCTCGCCACCTACTCGTTTGTGGCGATGCTCATCGTGATGATCGTGACCGGCGTTGTCCGGCATCTCGTTTGGGGCCTTCCGCAATACGATCCCGGCCACGCCGCCGGAGCAGTACCGGTGCATCACGGCAGCGGTCTGGTGATGGGCGCGACAATCTTGGTGGTGCTGCGGGCCTTCGCCAACGGTGGCTCGTCGCTGACCGGGGTGGAAGCCATTTCCAACACCG
This sequence comes from Mycobacterium sp., assembly GCF_036488105.1. Taxonomy (GTDB): domain Bacteria; phylum Actinomycetota; class Actinomycetes; order Mycobacteriales; family Mycobacteriaceae; genus Mycobacterium. The sequence goes on from NZ_DASXHW010000502.1 coordinate 9,056, forward strand.
TCAACGTGTTCCGTAAGCCGCAGAGTCTCAATGCGCGCCGAGTGCTCACCGCGATGGCCTGCATTCTGGGGCTCCTGCTGGCCGGTGTCGGCTATCTTGCTTACGCCACACATGCCGCGCCGTACCTCAGCGAGTATCCGTCGGTGCTATCCCAAATCGCCCGAGCGGTCTTCGGCAACGGGGTCATCGGCGACAGCATGTACGTCTTGGTTCAGGTATCGACCGCGGCCATCTTGTACACCGGCGCAAACACCAGCTTCAACGGGTTTCCCGCGTTGGCGAGTTTCGTTGCCGAGGACCGCTTCCTGCCGCGCCAGCTCATGCAACGCGGTTATCGGCTGGTGTTCTCGAACGGGATCCTCACGCTCGCAGCACTTTCGGTGGCGCTGCTGGTGTTCACCGGCGGATCGGTCAACGCGCTGGTGCCGTTTTACGCGATCGGGGTGTTCACCGGATTCTCGATGGCCGGCTACGGAATGTCCAAATACCATCTGACGCAACGGGAACGGGGATGGCGGCACCGGCTGGCGATCAACTTCACCGCCGCGGTGTTCTCGACGATCGTGGTGGGCATCTTCGCGGTGGCCAAGTTCACCGAGGGCGCTTGGCTGGTCGTCGTTGTCTTCCCGATCTTGGTGTTCGGGTTGATTCGGCTCAATCGCGAATACCGGGCCGAGTCAGCGATCCTGGAAGCATTCCGCACCGACCGTCCGCAGTTGACCAAGTACGCACGCCATCGGTTGTTCGCCTGCGTCAACTCCGTTGACCTCGCGGTGCTCGAAGCGCTGCGCTACGGCAAAGGGCTACGGGCCGACGAGTTGACCGCGGTGCATTTCATGATCGACTCCGACCACGCCGCGGCACTGCGAAAGCGTTGGGATGACTTCGATCTCGACACCCCGCTGCGGGTGATCGACTGCCCCGACCGGCAGATCGTCCGCGCTGTGCAAACGCTGGTCGTGACGGCTCGAAACGAGCATCGCGACACCCACGTGACGGTACTGCTGCCACGCCGGACGTATGCACCGGTACTGGGAAGACTCCTGCATGACCAAACCGCGGACAAGATCTCCCGGGCCGTCAGCCGAATCCGGGACGCGGCGGCCACCATCGTTCCCTACGACGTCCAGTCCCGGATCCGCGAAGCGTTCCCGGATATCTTGGAGCAGCGCATCGCCTCCAAATTCGAGGAGATCGAGATGCGGATTTGGCGGGGCGAAGAAAAGCCCGCGGAGGATTACGAGCACCCCAAGAAGCCCGCCGCGGTGATCGAGGTGAACAGCCTGATTCCGGGGCGCCGTACCACGGTCGAAGGCCGGGTCAGCCAAGTCGAAGACATCACCAAACGTGGAAAGACGTTCCGCTGGATCGTCGTCGGAGATGACAGCGGCGAGGTCCGGGTGACCTTCCGGCCCGGCCATGGCGACGACATTCAACCCGGCCAGGTCCTGCGGGTGACGGGAAAAGTGAGCCAGAGCGGCAACAAGCAGGTGACGATAGATGATCCGACGTACGCGGTAATCGAGACGCCCGAGAAGTCTTAGGGCGGCGACGTAGGGTGCAATCCGTGCACGTCCACCCCGAGGTCTCCGAGGCGCTGGCTGCCGGCCGGCCGGTGGTCGCACTGGAGAGCACGATCATCAGTCACGGTCTGCCCCGACCGGACAACCTGCGCGTCGCACGCGAGATCGAGGCGGCGGTGCGATCCGGCGGAGCGGTGCCTGCGACGATCGCGATCATCGACGGCGAGCCGCACATCGGGCTGGACGATGCGGCACTGCGGCGCGTCGCCGAGAGCGACGCGGTGGTGAAGGTCAGCGTCCGCGACCTCGCGGTGCTCGCCGCCCGGGGCGGAGACGGCGGTACAACCGTCGCCTCGACCGCGCATCTGGCTGCGGCAGTGGGCATCTCGGTGTTCGCCACAGGCGGGCTTGGCGGCGTTCATCGCAATGCGCGCGACAGCTGGGACGAATCTGCGGACCTGATGACCCTCTCGCGCACCGGCGCATTGGTGGTCTGCGCCGGCGTCAAGTCGATCCTGGATGTCGGCGCCACCCTCGAGCGGCTGGAGTCGCTCAACATCGGCGTGATCGGCTATCGCACCGATCGGTTTCCCGGCTTCTACCTGGCCGATTCGGGTCATCCGGTGGGCTGGCGGGCGGAGTCGCCGCAACAGGTCGCCGATGTGTTGCGCGCCCGCCGGCGGCTGGGCACCGACGGCTATGGGCTGGTGCTGGCCAACCCGATCGCGCCCGCGGACGAGATGGACCGCGCACTGCATGACCGGGTGCTGGCCGAAGCGCTGGCCGCCGCCGAAGCCGCGGGCGTGTACGGCAAAGACGTCACGCCGTTCCTGCTCGACTACTTCCATCGCGAGACGCACGGTGCGTCGCTGTCGGCCAACGTCGCGCTGGTGCTGTCCAACGCGCGACTGGCGGCGGAAATTGCCGTGGCTTATGGCCCGCCTACCGTGTGAGGATGTAGTCGTCGTCTTTCGGTTGACTCAGCATGCGGGTCAACCGCTTTCGGTCGAACGGCCACAGGTCGATGTGGTTGTCATCGGCGAAATACCACGAGTTGCAACCGGTGTTCCACACCGTCGGCAACATCGCCTCGGCGACGTCGTCGGCGAAGCGGTCGGTGGCTTCCTCGGTGACTTCGACGGCGGTGATCTCGCCGTCGCGGAAACGCTGCAGCCAACGGGTGATATAGCGTGCGGTCAATTCGGCGACGTGTTGCAGCGACATAGACCCGGTCGGCGAGTTGGGGCCGAGCACCATGAACAGGTTGGGGAATCCGGGGATCGCGGTCATTCCCCAGGCCCGAGGACCTTTCGCCCAGGCGTCGTCGATCGACAGTCCGTCGCGGCCACGCAGTGTCATCGGGCGCATGTAGTTGTGGGCCGCGAAGCCGGTGGCGAGCACGATCGCGTCCAGATCATGGTGGATGCCGTCGCTGGTTCGCAGCCCAGTCGGTGTGATCTCCGCGATCAGCTCGGTGACAAAGCTGGCGTTCGGCTTGGAGATTCGCCGATAGTAGTCGCCGGAGAGCACTTGCCGTTTACAGAACGGTTCGTAATCAGGCGTCAACTTGGCGCGAAGATCCTTGTCCCGCACCAGGGCTCGCAGACACATCCAACCGTAGCGCTGGGCTGCCCGGCGCCGCCACGTCGGTCGGGTGACCAGATCGACCAAGTAGTCGGAGCCGACGAATTGGGCGAGCCGGACGGTTTTGTCCTGCCTCGGCAATCTCCGCAATAGCCGTCCGAGCATGCGGGGTTGTCGTAGTCGCATCGGCATCCACATCACCCATTGCGGTGTGCGGACAAAATGGGTGATGTGCGCCGTCTCGGGCTGCAACGCGGAAAAGACCTGTACCCCAGTCGAACCGGCGCCGATCACCGCCACCCGTTTACCGCGCGCATCGATGTCGGTCCAGCGCGCGGTGTGTACCACCGGTCCGGTGAACGAGTCGAGGCCCGGGAGGTCCGGGATGAACGGGTGGTGCAGGATTCCGGTTGCTGCAATGACGAAGTCTGCCTCGATCTCGTCGCCACGCGCGGTGGACACTCGCCATCGGTTATCGGCGAGCACCGCCTCGGTGACTTCGCAGTCAAGCCGTAGATGCGATTTCAGCGCCAACGCGTCGATGAGGTCGCGGTGGTAGCGCTGGATCTCGTCGCCGGTCGCCCACACGTGCTTCCAGTCGGACTTGGGCGCGAACGCGAATTGATAGCCGTAGGAAGGCACGTCGCAACGCAGACCGGGATAGCGGTTCCAGTGCCATACGCCGCCGACGTCCGAACCCTTTTCCAGGATGGTGAAGTCGTTGAAGCCGGATTGTTTCAGCACATGAGCGACCGCGATCCCCGCCATGCCGGCGCCGACGATGACGATCCGAGGATCCCGCCGCAGGGTCTTGGCGGTCATGGGAGAACGGTATGCCCGCCGAAACTGCCGCGGCAAGAGCTATGGCCCGTCGTCACGTCCGCCGGGACTGCGGCCGTCCCGGGCGCCAGCGGCGACGATCAACTGTGCGCGCCCGGGCAGTACACGCTGATGGCGTCTAATAAGAATGGCCGTACCTGCGGTCCCGTCAAACCCTGACCTTCCAATTTGGCAGCCATTTGCAACATGGCCGTGCTGAACGGGCTCGGCATCGCGCCGAAATGAAGGGTCCACACTTGGGAGCGAGAAAGACTGTCGTCGTCGCACCGTTCATGCGCAAGGGCGATCAACTGCTCTGGTGGGCCGGCGGTAATTCCGTCCCTCGACAGCAACCCCAAAAACTGATCATCCTGCGCGTCAGCGTGAGCAACAGCTGCAGTCATTAGCACAGCGGCGGCCGCGAAGGCCGGAAGAAATAGATCGACATTCATGGCTAAGAGTGGCACTGATCGCTGACTACCGCGAGTCGCGGCATGTTTGAGGCGAAGACAGCGCCCGTCACTCGGTTGAGTCGACGAAATCGGACACGAAGCGTGCCGGAATCGACCTCCGCTTACGGAACGTCGTCGTCATCATCCTGTAGCAGGCCGCGAACCGCTTACGTACTTTCTAAAAATTCGCGCTAAACGCCGGGCCCTGGTTCGACGCTGAAGAGTTGCACCAGAGCCGACTTTCCCTTCAGTGCGTGGGGTCCACGGTCGATGAGTTCTGGCGAGCGACCGTTCAGGGCGTCGGCGGTGTGGTGGGTGAGAAGGATCGCGTCGCCGGTGGTTTTGGTGAGTTGCTCGACGCGGGCTGCGACATTGACCGTGTCACCGATCAAGGTGAACTCCAACTTGCCGCCGCCGCCGATGGTTCCGGCTATCACCACACCGGTGTTGATCCCGACGCCGATCCGAAGCTGCCCGCCGAATCGTTCGGCGACGAGGCGGTGAATTGCAAGAGCGGCGGTTAGCGCGGCGTCGGCATGATCGGCGAGGTCGTTCGGGGCGCCGAAGACGGCCAGCGCGCCGTCACCGAGGAACTTGTTGACGTGCCCCCCGGCGTCGACGACAGCGGGCACCACGATCTCGAACAGCGCGTTGAGGCGGGCGACGGTGTCCTCGGCGGTGTTCGCTTCGGCGAACGGGGTGAAGTCGCGGACGTCGACGAACATCACCGTCACCTGGCGGCGCTCACCGGTGAACACGTCGTCGCCCTGTTCAAGCAGCCGGGCAGCTAGGGACGGGTCGACGTAGGTGCCGAACGCGGCCTGAAGCCGTTGCCGCTCAGCCAAACCCGCCTGCATGCGGTTGAACGACCCCGCCAACGCGCCCAGGTCATCGTCTTGAACTACCGGCAAGCGCTGGGAGTAATCGCCAGCCGCAACACGTTGGGTTCCTTCGGCCAGGTCGCGAATCGGACGGTGGATCGCCGTGGACGCGGCCCCGACGCTGGTGGGCACCCCAACAGCAAGCGTCACCGCACCCGCGATCACAACGGAAAGCACGGGCATCTCACGAACTCGGTCGAACACCGCCGCCAGCAGCACAGCCCAGATAGCGAACGCGAATACGGACCCGAGGAAGAAGATGTTTGACCACGCGGCAAACGTCGGACGCGAGCGGGGCAGCAAATCACCGATCCCGGTGTCGCCGATGATCGCCACCCTGACGGGCCGCATCACCCCTTCCGTGAAAGGGTGCACAGAGCACAGCGCGGCGGCAGCCCCGAATGCGGCACCCACGATCCAGTACTGCACCAGCCGCGACACGCCCGCCCCGGCGATCGCACCGACAACGACCGAAACCAGGGCCATAAAAATTCCGTTGGTGACAATCATCCGGCCCGCGGCGCCCCGGCCCCACGTGTAAGTGCCTTCCAATGCCCTCACCCGATCGATCTCGTGGTCGCGCTTGGCCGCCCACCGCTCCGTAAGATGCAGTTGGCCGATGCCGGGAAGCACCCACACATACATCACCACCAGCGCCCCTACCACGGCGGCCACCGCGGCTTCCACATAGCGCCCGGACCCCTCGATCGCCACTACAACAAACGCTGTAACGAGGTAGGGCTGAAGCAAGATGGGGAAGGCGATCGCGTACGTCGCCCACGAGTACCTCGCCCCATGCCGATCCCACGCCCACTGGTAAATGCGATCCATGCTGGGAGCGTAAAACGGTTAGCCACCTGGCGGTGCCGCTCCGCCGCGGCGGGGCGACGGGGCGGGAAATATGCCTGGCGACGCCGAATCTGTGCAGTGTTCTACGGTTCGTCTTCGTCTTCGGCGTCAAGCAGAAGCTTTTCGGGGTGGTGGTAGGTGTTGACGCGTGGTTGGCCGTGGTCGAGATGCGGCGGTGGGATCCATTCGGTGTCGCCGCGCGCGTTTTTGCGGGTGGTCCAGCCGTGGTCGGCGAGTTTGTGGTTGGGGTGGCAGGTC
>NZ_DASXHW010000002.1:0-15479 GCF_036488105.1 Mycobacterium sp.
ATCGGTTTCCCGGCCATCGTGCGAACAATCGCCGACGTCCTGAGCGCCGCCGACCAGTGGGCCGCAGAACCCGCTACCGTGGAAGACGTACTCGACGCGCAGCGCTGGGCCCGGGAACACGCCCGGCATGCGGTCACACAGGAGGTTCTACCAACTCGATGATGTTCGGTATCGGCATAGTGCTGTTCGCGCTCGCCATCCTGATTTCGGTGGCGTTGCATGAATGCGGCCACATGTGGGCCGCGCTGCGCACCGGGATGAAGGTGCGCCGTTACTTCGTGGGCTTCGGCCCGACCCTGTGGTCGACCCGCCGCGGTGAAACCGAATACGGTCTCAAAGCCATCCCGGCCGGTGGTTTCTGCGACATCGCGGGCATGACGTCGGTCGAAGAGTTGCAGCCCGACGAGCGTGACCGCGCGATGTACAAGCAGAAGACGTGGAAGCGGGTCGCGGTGCTATTCGCCGGGCCCGGCATGAACTTCGTCATCGGCTTGGTGCTGATCTATGCCATCGCGGTGATCTGGGGGCTGCCGAATCTGCATCCCACCGCCGTCATCGGCCAAACAGCCTGTGCAGCAGCAGAAATCAAGCAGGGCGACTTCGCGAAGTGCACGGGTGATGGCCCGGCGGCGGCCGCCGGCATCCGGGCCGGCGATGTGGTGCTCAAGGTCGGTGACACCCCGGTGACCGACTTTTCCGACATGGCGGTCGCAGTGCAGAAGCTGCACGGCACGGTTCCGATCGTGATCAAGCGCGACGGCCAGATGATGACCAAATACGTCGACATCGCCCAGCGGCAGCGCTGGGTCAGCGACGGTAAGAGCGCGAAACCGGCGAACATCGGCGTGATGGGTGTCGTCGGCACACCGTCCGGGCCGACCCACTACAACCCGATCAGCGCCGTGCCGGCCACCTTCACCTTCACCGGCGATCTGACTGTGCTGCTGGGCAAGTCGCTGGTCGCGATTCCCACCAAGGTCGGCGCGCTGATCCACGCGATCGGCGGCGGGCAGCGTTCCTTGGACACCCCGATCAGCGTTGTCGGAGCGAGCATCATCGGCGGAGACACCGTGGACCACGGCGTCTGGATGGCGTTCTGGTTGTTCTTGGCGCAGCTGAACTTCATCTTGGGCGTCATCAACCTGGTGCCACTGCTGCCGTTCGACGGCGGGCACATCGCCATCGCGCTGTATGAGAAGCTGCGCAACGTCATTCGTTCGGCCCGCGGCAAAGTCGCCGCGGCGCCGGTGAACTACCTCAAACTGATGCCCGCGACCTACGTAGTGTTGGTTCTGGTGGTCGGTTACATGCTGTTGACGGTGACCGCCGATGTGGTCAACCCGATCCGGCTGTTCCAGTAGCGCGGGCGTGAGCCCGGAGCGACACCGAGAAGGAAAGCGAGAGAAGGCAAAACAGTGACCACAGGTCTGGGTATGCCGGCGGCCCCGGCGCCCACGCTGGCGCCGCGTCGCAAGACGCGCCAGCTGATGGTCCGCGACGTCGGTGTCGGTAGCGACAGCCCGATTTCGGTGCAGTCGATGTGCACCACCAAAACCCACGACGTCAACTCGACCTTGCAGCAGATCGCCGAGCTGACAGCCGCCGGCTGCGACATCGTCCGAGTCGCGTGCCCGCGCCAGGAAGACGCCGACGCGCTGGCCGCCATTGCCACGAAAAGCCAGATCCCCGTCATCGCCGACATCCACTTCCAGCCGAAGTACATCTTCGCCGCGATCGACGCCGGCTGCGCTGCGGTGCGGGTAAACCCCGGCAACATCAAGGAATTCGACGGCCGGGTCGGTGAAGTCGCCAAAGCCGCTGGCGCCGCCGGCATTCCGATCCGCATCGGCGTCAATGCCGGCTCGCTGGACAAGCGGTTCATGGACAAGTACGGCAAGGCAACACCCGAGGCGCTGGTCGAGTCGGCGCTGTGGGAGGCTTCGCTGTTCGAGGACCACGGCTTCGGCAACATCAAGATCAGCGTCAAGCACAACGACCCGGTGGTGATGGTCGCGGCCTACGAGCAGCTCGCCGCGCAGTGCGACTATCCACTGCACCTCGGCGTCACCGAGGCCGGTCCGGCCTTCCAGGGCACCATCAAGTCCGCGGTCGCGTTCGGAGCCCTGCTGTCCCGGGGGATCGGCGACACCATTCGGGTGTCACTGTCGGCCCCACCGGTCGAGGAAGTCAAGGTCGGCACTCAGATTCTCGAGTCGCTGAACCTCCGGCCGCGTGGACTGGAGATCGTGTCCTGTCCGTCGTGCGGTCGGGCTCAGGTCGACGTCTACCGCCTGGCCAACGAAGTCACCGCCGGTCTGGATGGACTCGATGTGCCGCTGCGGGTGGCCGTCATGGGCTGCGTGGTCAACGGGCCGGGGGAGGCGCGCGAGGCCGACCTCGGCGTCGCCTCGGGTAACGGCAAGGGCCAGATTTTCGTCCGCGGTGAAGTGATCAAGACCGTGCCCGAAGCGCAGATCGTCGAGACGCTGATCGAAGAGGCAATGCGATTGGCCGCCGAGCTGGACACAGGGCCAACGCCAAGCGGTTCGCCGGTTGTGACCGTAAGCTGACAGTGGTCTAATCGGGCCGAGTATCCGTCTCAGAAAGAGTCAGTATGTCGGCTCCGCCCATCCGCCGCATGGTCAGCGAGCGACGGGTGTCGGTAGTGCGCGACGGCGCTTCGGTCCGCCGCGTTTTCGATGACGACCCGGTCGGCTCGTGCATGGTCGCCGCACGGGTGGCCGATCATGGCTTGGACTCCAACTCGATTGGCGGAGAGTTGTGGACGCGCCGCGGGCCCCAGGAGTCGTTGTGCTACGCCGGCGCCAACCTGATTCCATTGCGCGGTCGGCTCGACGATATGTACGCGTTCGCCGATGCGGCGCTGACCGCGTCGCGGCGATGCTCGTCACTCGTCGGCCGGGCCGAGCTGGTGATGCCGATGTGGCAGCGACTCGAGCCGGCCTGGGGCCCGGCGCGCGACGTGCGTGACCGTCAGCCGTTGATGTCGCTGACCACGATGCCGACCTGTGCGATCGACCCGGGTGTGCGCCAGGTCAAGCCCGACGAACTCGACACTTATCTGGTGGCGGCCATCGACATGTTCATCGGCGAGGTGGGTGTCGACCCACGGCTCGGTGACGGCGGCCGGGGGTACCGGCGGCGGGTCGCGAGTCTGATCGCGGCCGGCCGGGCGTGGGCCCGCTTCGAGAACGGCGAGGTGGTCTTCAAGGCGGAGGTGGGATCGCAATCGCCGACGGTCAGCCAGATCCAGGGTGTCTGGGTGCATCCGGAGTGGCGTGGCCGAGGCCTGGGGACGGCGGGGACGGCGACTCTGGCCGCGGTGGTTGTCGGCACCGGGCGCATTGCCAGCCTGTACGTCAACGACTTCAACACGGTCGCGAAGGCTACCTACGACCGAATCGGCTTCGTCGAGGTCGGCACCTTCGCCACCGTCCTGCTGGACTGAGGTGCGAACCGGGCACGCTCATGCGCCGGTGCCGAGATCGACGTTAGAGCGGCCGCCACTCGCACTTCTGTTGCCTGACGTCGATCTCGTGCGGACCAGGCCGCTATAACGGTTCAGTCTCGGTGTGTCGCCATCAGGACTGCTTTCACTGTCTTAACATCAGCCACAATGGCAACAAAAATCACAGTGGCATCAGCTGCCACATTCGGTGTCGTGGTTCTGCTGACCACATCCGCCGTCTCAGCGTGCACTCCGCGGCCCGAAGGGCCCGCGCCGGCGGCCGAGCGGTTCTTCGCTGCGTTAGCCACCGGCGACACCGCCGCGGCGGCCGAGCTCAGCGACAATCCCAGCGATGCGCGCGAAGCGCTCAACGCGGCGTGGGCCGGCCTGCAGGCCACCCATTTGGACACCCAGGTCCTCGGCTCGAAGTACACCGACGACACCGGCTCGGTGAGCTACCGCTACACCTGGCATCTGCCGAAGAACCGAACCTGGACCTACGACGGCAAGCTGAAGATGGCCCGCTACGAAGGTCATTGGCAGATCCGCTGGAACAGCACCGATCTACACCCTCGCCTTGGCGAGCACCAGACACTGGCGTTGCGGGCCGACGCCCCGAAACGTGCGTCGGTGAACGAGGTCGGCGGCACCGACGTGCTGGCACCCGGCTACCTCTATCACTACACGCTCGACGCTTCCAAGGCCGGCGCATTCCTGATCAGCACCGCACGATCCGTGATCGACGTGCTGCACCCGCTTGACGACATCCTCAACGACCCGCAACGGCTGGCCGAGCAGGCCAGCGGCACCGGCAAACCGGTCGATCTGATCACGCTGCGCGTCGACGACAACAACAGGATCGCCCCGGCGCTCAGCAGTCTGCCCGGTGTGGTGATCACCCCGCAGGCCGAGCTGCTGCCGACGGACTATCACTTCGCCCCGGCCCTGATCAATCAGGTGAAGAAGGCGGTGATCGACCAACTCGACGGCCAGGCAGGCTGGCGGGTGGTCAGCATCAACCAGAACAAGGTCGATCTGGCGGTGCTGCACGAGGTCGAGCCGGCGCCGGCGCCGTCGGTGTCGATCAGCCTGGACCGGGCCGTGCAGAACGCCGCTCAGCACGCCGTGGACAACCAGGGTCGCCAGGCGATGATCGTCGTGATCAAACCCTCGACGGGGGAGATCCTTGCCGTCGCACAGAATTCCGCGGCCGACGCAGTGGGCCCGCTCGCCACCACCGGCCTCTACCCACCGGGGTCGACGTTCAAGATGGTCACCGCGGGTGCGGCCCTCGAGCGTGATATGGCAAGCCCCAACACGCTTTTGGCCTGCCCCGGGCATATCGACATCGGACAGCGAATTGTGCCCAACTACGGCGGATTCGACTTGGGCACGGTGCCGATGTCGCGGGCGTTCGCCAGTTCGTGCAACACCACGTTCGCCGAACTGGCCAGCCAAATGCCGCCGCGGGGGTTGACGCAGGCCGCCAACCAGTACGGCATCGGACTGGACTACCAGGTCGACGGAATCAGCACGGTCACCGGATCGGTGCCTCCGACAGTCGATTTGGCCGAGCGCACCGAGGATGGCTTCGGCCAGGGCAAGGTGTTGGCCTCACCGTTCGGGATGGCGATGGTCGCAGCGACCGTGGCCGCCGGGAAGACGCCGGTGCCCAAGCTCATTGAGGGACGGCCGACCGCGATCACCGGCGACACCACACCGATCAGCGAGAAGATGATCGAAGGTCTGCGTCCGATGATGCGGTTGGTGGTCACCAACGGCACCGGTAAGGAGATCGCCGGCTGCGGCGAGGTGTACGGGAAGACCGGTGAGGCCGAGTTTCCCGGCGGTTCGCATTCCTGGTTCGCGGGTTACCGCGGCGATCTGGCCTTCGCGTCGCTGATCGTCGGGGGAGGCAGCTCCGAGTATGCGGTGCGGATGACCAAGTTCATGTTCGAGTCGATGCCCGCCGACTACCTGGCCTGAAAGCCGTTCGGCAGCAATCGTTTAGACAAAGAACAGCCTGTCACCCGGCCGCGAGGGGCCGACCGGGTGACAGGATTTGTTCGCCGAGCAAGCGGACTCCGGGGGCTCCAGGATTCACCACTGCTGGCTCGACGCTTGGCGTCTGAACCGGTGGGGACGTTGCCCCCCACCCCCACCGGTCCAGACAGCCACCTCTTCTGCAGAGGTGGATTTATTCCGGGATCAGCCTCAGAACGGAGGCGAGCCCAACAGGATTTCAATGACCGGGCTGAGCAGGAAGCCCAAGCCGGTTGGGTTGAGCAGGAAAGCATCCAGTTCCGTGGCGAGATAGCCGAGGCTGTCGTCGGGAACAAGATACCCGCCACCGGCGAGGGTGCCGATGATGTCGGGGTCGGTTTGGACTACAAACGCATTGTGGTCGAGGCTGAAGATCAGGTCAGCGATGGCGTGGTCGTTGTTGGACTGGAACGTGTCGACATATTGATCGAACGCCAACGCTTGGCCCGGATTTTGGTCGAACAGTTGCGTATCCAGGGATGCGTTGTCCAAGCCCGCCGCGGTCGGGTAACCCGGTGTGCCGGTGGCCCCGAAAAGGTCCGAATAGCCGTCAGTGTCGGCGTAGGCGTTGCCCATGCTGAGGAACGCGGCGACAGCTGCGCCGGCCACAGCAGCGCTGACGCCCATTGCGGTAGAGTGCTTCCGACTCATGTGCGAGCCTCCAATCTCGGTTTCTCTCGATGTGGATTGTGGGGTTGCGGTCCCACAGCCGGGTGGCTCGCACATGAGTCCTTCTCCCCCTCATGGCGGACGAGCCCTCGACGGCCGAAGCATATAACAGGTTGAGCGCGGTGTTAAGCGAATTTCTAATAAAAAACTCAGACGAACCTGTAACCCCGTTAAGTCTCCTCTTAGGTGCAGTTCGAGGCTGTTCTAACGTTAAGCAGCTGAAATAACGCGGGTGCCCGACGGTGTGTCAGGTCGCCGAACCGGAACGCCGGGCGCCGAAGAAGCAGCTAGGCGCCTTGTAATGTCGGGGAGTGGGTCGTGCCGAGTCGGAGCCGGCGGCGCTCGAACGACTCTGGCGCTTCGTCGCGCTATCCTACATATGTTGAAAATATCCGGAAAATCAGACTCTGGACCCGAGTATCCGGAGGGGTTATCTGAGAAGCGCCGACATTGGTTTTTGACACTTTGTTCTATAACGTCGATTTAATAAACAGGACCGTAGTCATCGCCATTAAAGAGTAATGGCTTGACCGAAACACGTCGAAGCACTGGTTTAGCTCACGGGCCGTTTCCGTACTTTTGGTATCAACTGACCCCTCTGGGCGGGGAGCTTGTCTGGGGTCTGCGCGCGCGTGACGGCGGTAGATTGATATCGCTATGACGCGTCCTGATGAACTGTCCGAATTGCGGGTATCCGATGCTGACCGCAACGGCACGCTGCGCCGTTTGCACAACGCGGTTGCACTGGGGTTGATCGACATCACCGAGTTCGAGGAGCGGTCCTCGCAGGTGTCTTACGCGCGCACCCGCAATGAGCTGGACCGCCTCGTGGGTGACCTGCCCGGGCCGGGGGCGATCGTCACCTCCGCCGCCGACCGAGTCGAGCTGCGCGGCTGGGCCGGTTCACTCAAGCGCCACGGAGAGTGGACAGTGCCAACCCGACTCGCGCTGGTACGGCGAATGGGCTCGGTCGAGCTGGATCTGGTCAACGCCAGGTTCGCCGGGCCGGTGGTCGTCATCGAACTCGACATGCGGTTCGGCTCGGTCGAGATTCGATTGCCCGACGGCGCGAGCGCGTCCATCGACGACGTCGAGGTCTACGGCGGCAGCGCCAGCGACCGGCGGAAGATCGCACCGGCTGAGGGCACCCCGCACGTGGTGTTGACCGGCCGGGTGGTGTGCGGCTCGGTCAAGATCAAAGGCCCGCGCCGGTCGCTCGTGCGCCGCCGTGGCCGCGCCTGACTCCGCCGGGGACAGATACCCTGACACCATGCCTGTTCGTTCTGTACTGTCGGCCGGCGTCGTCTCGCCGACGCTGCCGGTGCCCAAGTCGATCCCCCGCCCGGAATACGTCGGCAAGCCGACGGCGCGGGAGGGCACCGAGCCATGGGTGCAGACGCCCGAGGTGATCGAGAAGATGCGGGTTGCCGGGCAGATCGCTGCGCGTGCACTCGCCGAGGCGGGCAAGGCCGTCGCGCCCGGTGTGACGACCGATGCGCTGGACCGCATCGCTCACGACTACATGGTCGACCACGGCGCGTACCCATCGACGTTGGGCTATAAGGGTTATCCCAAGTCGTGCTGCACGTCGCTGAACGAAGTCATCTGCCACGGCATCCCCGACTCGACGGTGATCGAAGACGGCGACATCGTCAACATCGATGTCACCGCGTACATCGACGGTGTGCACGGTGACACCAACGCGACCTTTCTGGCCGGCGACGTCTCCGAGGAGCACCGCCTGCTCGTCGAGCGGACCCACGAGGCGACGATGCGAGCGATCAAAGCCGTCAAGCCGGGCCGTGCGCTGTCGGTGGTCGGCCGCATCATCGAGTCGTACGCAAACCGGTTCGGCTACAACGTGGTTCGCGACTTCACCGGCCACGGCATCGGTACCACCTTCCACAACGGGTTGGTCGTGCTGCACTATGACGAGCCTGCTGTCACCACCATCCTCGAACCGGGAATGACGTTCACCATCGAACCGATGATCAACCTCGGAGCGCTGGACTACGAAATCTGGGACGACGACTGGACGGTGGTCACCACAGACCGCAAGTGGACCGCGCAATTCGAGCACACCTTGCTGGTCACCGACTCCGGCGCGGAAATCCTCACCCTTCCGTGACATCCCGCCCGTGAGCGGTGCGCTGCTGGTCGCCGGCACCACATCCGACGCGGGCAAATCGATGGTGGTCGCCGGACTCTGCCGGTTGCTGGTGCGCAAAGGAATTCGAGTTGCGCCGTTCAAGGCGCAGAACATGTCCAACAACTCCGCGGTGACCGTGGAGGGCGGTGAGATCGGCCGCGCCCAGGCGATGCAGGCCCGCGCGCCGGCTTGGCCCCCAGTGTGCGATTCAACCCAATTCTGCTCAAACCCGGCAGCGACATGACCTCGCAGCTGGTGATAAGGGGACAGGTCGCGGGGGTGGCCACGGCCGCCGAGTACTGGTCCGATCGCAACAAACTATCGGCGGTCGTCCAGGACGAATTAGCGCAATTACGAACCGACTTCGACGTGGTGATCTGCGAAGGCGCCGGGTCTCCGGCTGAAATCAACTTGCGTGCAACGGACTTGGTGAACATGGGTCTTGCCCGCGCCGCGAACCTGCCGGTGGTCATCGTCGGCGACATCGATCGCGGCGGGCTGCTCGCGCACCTGTTCGGGACGGTGGCCGTGCTCGACCCAGGTGACCAGGCGCTGATCGCCGGATTCATCGTGAACAAGTTCCGCGGCGACGTCTCGCTGCTGGAACCCGGGCTGCACCAACTCGCCGAACTCAGCGGCCGTCCCACCTACGGGGTGCTGCCCTACACCGACGACCTGTGGCTCGATACCGAGGACGCGGTCCCGGTGTTGGCGCACCGCGTACTGGGCACACCGAGACCGCCTCGCGGCGACCAGTGGCTTCGGATCGCGGTGCTGCGGCTGCCCCGGATCTCCAACTCCACCGACGTCGAGGCGCTGGCCTGCGAACCCGGCGTGCTGGTGCGCTGGGTACGGGAACCCGCCGACCTGGCCGATACCGACGTGATCCTGGTGCCGGGTACCAAATCCACGGTCGCCGATCTGAGCTGGATGCGTGATCGTGCCCTCGACCAGGCCGTTCGCACGCATGCTGCTACGGGTCGGGCCGTGCTGGGCATTTGCGGTGGCTTCCAGATGCTGTGCCGGTCGATCGACGACACGGTCGAAAGCCGGTCGGGCCGGGTCGAGGCGATGGGGATGCTCGACGCTGACATAGTGTTCGCGCCCGACAAGGTGCTGCGCCGCCGGCAGGGAGCGCTGCACGGCTACGAGATCCACAACGGGCGGGTGGCCCGCTGCTCGGAGGCCGCCTGGTTCGAGGTGGACGGATCACCCGAGGGGTATCAGCGCGGCCAGGTATTCGGGACGCATTGGCACGGTCTGTTCGACAACGACGACTTCCGAAGGCAGTGGCTGACTCTCGCCGCGGCGGCAGCAGGCCGGGACGGATTCGTCGTCGCCGACGACGTCAATGTGGCCGCGCGACGGGACGCTCAGCTCGATCTGATGGCCGATTTGCTCGATGCCCATCTCGACGTCGACGCCATCGCCGGACTGCTCGACACCGGGCCGCCGCCGCGTCCGACAATCGTTTCCGCGCTGCGCTGACCACAGCGGTTGTCGGCCATCAGTTCGATATTGCCAGAACGTTTCCAATTGCCCCACGGCTAACGATCCGCACGAAAACGGCCCGCACGCGGGGCAATTCACTGTAATTTGCTGTGGTGCCTTCGACGATGATGACTACCGTCGACGGGTTTCCCATCCAGGTCTGCGACACCGGTCCGGAGAAGGGCTCCGTCGTGGTGCTCTTGTGTGCGGCCCAGCGGGCACTCACCGCGTATGAGGCGGTGTGCGAGCGTCTGCACACGGCGTCGCTGCGCACGATTGTCGTCGGCCCGGACACACGCCTGACGCCGAAGTCGGTGGTCGGCATTCTCGACGTGCTGGACGTCAGTTGGGGCGTGCTGGTCGGCGACCGCGACGGCGCCGAGCTGGCGTGGGAGCTGGCCGCGACGAGGCTGGACCGGTTCACCGGCCTGGTAGTCATCGACCGTGGTCACCCCCGGGTCGCCGACCCCGCCGGCGTGGTTCGCGACGACCACTGCCCACCGGTCGAGATCAACACAACCGCGCTGGTCAGCAACTCCGCCGCGCATTCCGTGGCGCGCGAGAGCCAGCGGTTCGTCTACGGCGATTACCGCGTGGTGGAGTTGCTCGGACGACGCAATGCGCAGGAGTCGACGGCGCAGCTGGCTGCCGAGATCGTCCTGCGCACCAGCACCTGGTGACGGACACGGCCAACGGAATGAGCTTGTCGCGAGACGAACTCGAGCGACTCGTGGCTGCCGGTGACGTCGATACCGTCATAGTCGCGTTCAGCGACATGCTGGGCCGGCTGATGGGCAAGCGGGTGTCAGCGCGGTTCTTCATCGACGAGGTGGCCGAGTCCGGCGCCGAAGCCTGCAACTACCTGTTCGCCGTCGACGTCGAGATGAACACCGTCGAGGGATACGCCATGTCGGGCTGGAAGTCCGGATACGGCGACATGGTGATGCGACCGGACCTGTCGACGCTGCGGCGGGCGCCGTGGCTGCCAGGCACGGCGCTGGTGCTCGCCGATTTGATGAGGCACGACGGCAGCCCTATCGAACCCTCACCGCGCCAGGTCTTGCAGCGCCAGCTGGACCGCTTGAACCAGCACGGTCTGCGGGCCTACGTCGCCACTGAACTGGAATTCATGGTTTTCGACGACACGTATCGACAGGCCTGGGCCAATGGCTATCGCGAGCTGACACCGGCCAGCGACTACAACCTGGACTACGCGGTGATGGCCTCGAGCCGCCTCGAGCCGCTGTTGCGGGATATCCGCCAGCACATGCAAGGCGCGGGACTGCAGTGGGAGGCCGTCAAGGGGGAGTGCAACAAGGGACAGCAAGAGCTCGGGTTCCGCTACGACGAGGCGCTGGTCAGCTGTGACAACCACGGCGTCTACAAGAACGGCGCGAAGGAAATCGCCGACCAGCACGGCAAATCGCTGACGTTCATGGCGAAATACGATGAGCACGAAGGCAACAGCTGCCACATTCACATGTCGCTGAGGTCGGCCGATGGATCCGCGGTGGCCGCCGAGAACGGTCAACCGTTCGGTATTTCGCCGATGTTCCACAGTTTTATCGCGGGCCAGTTGGCCACATTGCGGGAGCTGACACTGCAGTATGCGCCGAACATCAACTCCTACAAGCGGTTTGTCGATCGCAGCTTCGCGCCCACGGTGGTGGCGTGGGGCTTGGACAACCGGACCTGCGCACTGCGCGTCGTCGGTCACGGCGACAACTTGCGGGTGGAATGCCGGGTGCCCGGCGGTGACGTCAACCAGTACCTGGCCGTGGCGGCGCTCATCGCCGGCGGACTGCACGGTATCGAAAACAGCCTGGAGTTACCGAAACCGTGCTCCGGCAATGCGTACGAGATGGCGGGCGCCGAGCGTCTGCCCGGTACGCTGGCCGAAGCTGCGACGCTGTTCGATGCCTCAGCGGTCGCTCGGCAGGCGTTCGGCGATGAAGTGGTTGATCACTACGTCAACTACGCCCGCGTCGAGGTGGACGCGTTCAATGCGGCAGTTACCGACTGGGAGAGGGTTCGCGGGTTTGAGCGGTTCTGACAAGCCTCCGGTCATCGGTCTGACCACCTACCTGAACCGAGCGCAACTGGGCGTCTGGGACGTGCCCGCCAGTTTCCTTCCGGCCGTCTACTTTCAAGGTGTCACCGCCGCCGGTGGGGTGGCCGTGCTGCTGCCGCCGCAGCCGGTGGATCCCGAGATCGCCGACCGTGTTCTCGATGGCCTGCACGCGCTGCTGATCACCGGCGGCAAGGACGTCGATCCCGCTGCCTACGGTCAAGAGCCGCATCCGAGCACAGACCCACCCGGAGGCCAGCGCGACGCCTGGGAGTTCGCGCTGTTGCGGGGCGCGCTCCAGCGGGAGCTTCCGGTGCTGGGCATCTGCCGCGGCGCGCAGGTGCTCAACGTCGCACTGGGCGGGACGCTGCATCAGCACCTGCCCGACCTCATCGGCCACAGCGGACACCGAGCCGGCAACGCCGTATTCAGCAGGTTGCCGGTGCGCACCGTGGCCGGCACAAGGCTGGCCGCGTTGGTCGGCGAATCCGTTGACGCGCGGTGCTATCACCACCAGTCCATCGCCGATCTCGGCGACGGACTGGTGGTCAGCGCCTGGGATGCCGATGGTGTGATCGAGGCACTGGAGCTGCCCGGGCCGAGCTTCGTGCTCGCAGTGCAGTGGCATCCAGAGGAAAGTCTGGACGACCTGCGGCTGTTCTCGGCGATCGTCGAGGCGGCCCAGGCATACGCGAGCGGACCGGTGAGTTCATGAGTGTGGACCTGAGTCGACGGCTGGCCGACAAGATCGCCGTGGTGACGGGCGGGGGCGGCGGCATCGGGCTGGCGTCGGCGCGCCGTCTTCATGCCGAAGGGGCCACCGTAGTCATCGGCGACATCGACGAGCGTACTGGTACCGCGGCGGCTGACGAACTGGGCGGACTCTTTGTGCCAGTTGATGTTTCGGATGAAGCCTCGGTCAACGGGCTCTATGACACCACGGCCGACCGCTACGGCTCGATCGACATCGCGGTCAACAACGCCGGCATCTCGCCACCGGATGACGACCTGATCGAGAACACCGAGCTACCGGCGTGGCAGAAGGTGCAAGACGTCAACCTGAAATCGGTGTACCTGTGCTGCCGGGCCGTGCTGCGGCACATGGCGCCGCGAGGGCACGGGTCGATCGTCAACATCGCCTCATTCGTCGCGGTGATGGGATCGGCCACTTCGCAGATCTCCTATACCGCGTCCAAAGGCGGGGTGTTGGCGATGTCGCGAGAACTCGGTGTGCAATTCGCCCGGCAGGGCATTCGGGTCAACGCGCTGTGCCCCGGGCCGGTGAACACTCCACTGCTGCAAGAGCTTTTCGCCAAGGACCCCGAACGCGCGGCCCGGCGGATGGTGCACGTTCCAATGGGCCGATTCGGTGAAGCCCACGAGATTGCCGCTGTCGTCGCGTTTTTGGCCAGCGATGACGCATCATTCATCACTGCGGCGACCTACTTGGTGGACGGCGGCATCAGCGCCGCCTACACCACCCCGCTGTAGCGCCGCCGGTCAACCCGCTGACGGTGGGTGTGCCATCACCGTCGGGCGGATCCCATACCGGGGAGTGGCGGCCCCGAAGCGGCTTCCGGCCGTATTGGCGGACGGCATCCCGGGTATGCCGGCCGCGACTGCGGGCGCAGCGGCTGGCGGCACGCCTCCCAGCGCAGCCCCGGAGAGGCCGGACAGCGGGCTCAGCGTGGGGGGGACCACAGTCCAACTAGGCGGCACCGCCAACGCTCCGATCGCGGTACCCCGGCCCAGAGCGGCTGACACCGCGCCGGCACTCCCCAATTCGCCGACTCCGGAGGCTGGGGCCGCCAGCGCACCGCCCAGTCCGTCGGCCGCAGCCGCTCCCAGCACCCCATCAGCGGCCTTAGCGGCGTCAGCCCCCATACCTTGGAGCCCGGGGATCTCCGACAGGGTCCCGAGCCAGTTGCCCGGCATGTAGAAACCGGAGGAAAAGATCGTATTGAGGCCGTTGGTATTCAAGAAGGCGCCCAACGGGGAACCGTCGGCTCCGGATAGAAAATTCAGGATTCCGGCTGGGGTGGTGAGGTTCGATCCACCTAGTCCGAGCCAGTTCATGATGCCGCTGAGACCCGACCCCGACGACGTCGCAGGCGAGGCGAGCCCTTGCAGTGCAGCGGGGACCGAGGTCACCAACTGCGACAGCGGCGCCGATGCTCCCGCGCCAGCTGCTTGACTGGCAGTGGTGGTCGCCGGCGGCGCGGCGAACGGCGTCAATGTCGATGCGGCCGCTGAAGATCCGGCGTAGCCGTACATCGTCGCGGCGTCTTGGGCCCACATCTCGGCGTAGTGGGCTTCGGTCGTCGCGATCGCCGGGGTGTTCTGGCCGAGGATGTTGGTGGCGATCAATGATGCCAGCAACGTGCGGTTGGCCGCGATGACCGCCGGCGCAACCGTCGAGCTGAACGCGGCTTCGTATGCACTGGCCGCCGCTTTCGCCTGGTCGGCGGCCTGTTCGGCTTGCGCGGCGGTGGCATTCATCCAGGACACGTATGGTGCGGCGGCGGCCACCATGGACGCCGAGGCCCGCCCTCGCCACGGGCCGCTGGCGAGGCCGGAGATCGCCGACCCGTAATCGCCTGCGGCCCAGGATACCTCGGCCGCCAGGCTGTCCCACGACGCGGCCGCCGCTATCATCGGACCCGAACCTGGACCGGTGTACATCAGAGCGGAGTTGACTTCTGGCGGTAATGTTGCGAAATCCATTGCAAATCCTCCTATCCGGTAGCAACCGCGTTGGTGGCCTCGGTGGTGGCATACGAATCGGCCCCGGCCGCCAACATCGTTACGAACGTCTGGTGAATCGCCGCAGCTTGAGCGCTAACCGCCTGGTAGGCGTGCGCATGTGCGGCGAATTGCATTGCCGTCAAGGCAGATACCTCGTCGGAGGCGGGCGGGATCAGACCGGTGGTCGGTGCCACCGCCGCGGTGTTCTGCGCTTGAAGTCGCAAACCGACGGATTGAAGGTTTTCCGCCGCGGTGGATAAGAGCTCCGGTACAATGGATACGAACGCCATGGTTTTCTCCTTTGATTTTGGGCGCACGACGACAACGCAAGCCCAAGGCGTGGACTTGCGTGAAAAATGTTTCGGCGCAGGCTGATTGCAGACAGCAAGCACCCGCAACGGGGACCGGATGGAAATCTGCGGTCATCGATGTGTGTCGGCGGCGAAAGCCACCGGTTCAGCTCAGGGCTGTAACGATCTTGGGTTCCGCACCCGGGCCGGGTGCGGCGGTGATCGCGACCTGGGGTGAACCCAAGCCGACTTGTCGTCGACGCGTCTCAGCCGACGCGCTCGGCCTGCACCGTCCACTTCTCCTCGATGCGCCCGTAGCGCCAGATCAGCAAGGCGCCGGCCCACGTGACCACGAACAGGCCGACGATGAGAAAACCGATTGCGTTGAGATCGATGCCGCCCAGCCAGCTCCAGAATCCACTGGTCCAGCCGAACTGTTCGGCCAGCAGTCCGAGTAATTCGACGGTGCCGATGAGCAGCGCGACGACCACCGACAGGCCGGTGATGGTGATGTTGTAGTAGACCTTGCGAACCGGATTCGAAAAGGCCCAGCCA
>NZ_DASXHW010000011.1:0-9253 GCF_036488105.1 Mycobacterium sp.
GCGGGACCGCGATTGCGCCGCGGCCGGTTCGGAGTGGGGTCGGCTTGAGTCTGCGGGGACAGGCCATTGAGAAAACGTGACGATTTGCGACTCTGCCGTCCGCCAGGGTTGCGCGACAGCGCCCAGCTAAGCGCCAAATGCTTTCGGGCCCTTGTAATTCCGACGTAGAGCAGCCGACGCTCCTCCTCGACTGCCTCGCTCTCGGGGCCGTGGGCCAGCGCATGCGAGATCGGCAGCGTGCCGTCGGTCAATCCGACCAGGAACACCGCATCCCACTCCAGTCCCTTGGCCGCGTGCAGCGACGCCAGCGTGACTCCCTGCACCACCGGCGGGTGACGCGAGTCGGCGCGGGTCCGCAACTCTGCGATCAACTCGGGCAAATCCAGCGTCGGCCGGTGCGCCACTTCCTCGTCGACCAATTCGGCCAGCGCCACCAACGCTTCCCAGCGCTCGCGGGCCCGCGTTCCGGCCGGCGCTTCGGCGGTCAGACCCAGCGGTTCGAGCAGCCCGCGGACTATCTCGGGCAGCGCGACGTCGCCGTCGACATCGCGGTTGGCCGCCCGCTGCAACGCCAGCAGGGCTTGGCGGATCTCCTGGCGGCTGAAAAAGCCCTCACCGCCGCGAACCTGATACGCGACTCCGGCCTCGGTCAGCGCTTCTTCGTACACCTCCGACTGCGCGTTGATCCGGTACAGCACCGCGATCTCCGACGCCGGCGTGCCGGCTTCGACGAGCTGTTTGATCGAATTGGCCACCGCAGCGGCCTCGGTGACCTCGTCGGTGTGCTCCCGGAACGTCGGCTCCGGTCCGGAATCGCGCTGGCCGACCAGATGCAGCTTGCTGCCGGCCACCCGTCCACGGGCCGCGGCGATCACCCGGTTGGCCAGCGACACCACCTGCGGGGTGGACCGGTAGTCGCGTTCCAGGCGCACCACGGTCGCGTCGGGGAACCGCCTTGAGAAGTCCAGCAGGTAGCGGGGCGAGGCACCGGTGAACGAATAGATGGTCTGGTTGGCGTCGCCGACGACGGTCAGATCGTCACGGTCGCCCAGCCAGGCCGACAGCACGCGCTGTTGCAGCGGTGTGACGTCCTGGTACTCGTCGACGACGAAGCAGCGGTAGCGGTCTCGGAATTCTTCGGCGACCGCGGCGTCGTCCTCGATCGCAGCCGCGGTGTGCAGCAGCAGGTCGTCGAAGTCGAGCAGGGCAACTCCATCGCCACGGGCCTTGAGCGACTCGTAGGCCGCGTACACCGCGGCGACCTTTGCAGCGTCCAGCGGAACATCGCGGGCCGCGGCCGCCACGGCGTCGGGATACTGCTCGGGTGAGATCAGCGAGGCCTTGGCCCATTCGATCTCACCGGCCACATCGCGGACATCGTCGGTGCTGAGCTTCAGGCCGGCGCCGGTGGCCCCGCGTGCGACGACGGCGAACTTGGTCTCCAGCAGCTGCCAACCGGTGTCGCCGACGACCCGCGGCCAGAAATACCGCAGCTGCCGGTGCGCGGCCGCGTGAAATGTCATCGCCTGCACCGCACCGACACCGGTCTGCCCGTGGGCTCCCAATGCCCGCAACCGGGTCCGCATCTCGCCGGCCGCACGCTGGGTGAAAGTCACCGCCAAGACCTGACCCGCGGCGACGTGTCCGGTCGCGACGAGCTGGGCGATGCGGTGGGTGATCGTCCGGGTCTTGCCGGTCCCCGCGCCGGCCAGAACGCAGACCGGCCCGCGGGGAGCCAGCACGGCCTCGCGCTGTTCCTCGTCGAGGTCGGCAATCAAGGAGTCCGCGATCACCGGCATGGCGTCCATCTTGGCAGTGATCGCCGACAAACGTCCGGCAGCGCCACGGCGCGGCTTACCGGCGACGCCATCTATGTTTGTAGAACTATGAGCAACGCTTCCATCACCATGTACAGCACGCAGTGGTGCGGCTACTGCCACCGGCTCAAGACGGCGCTGAAGTCAGCCGGTATCACGTATGACGAGGTCGACATCGAGCACGACCCCGCGGCGGCGGACTTCGTCGGCTCAGTCAACGGCGGCAATCACGTCGTACCCACAGTGAGGTTCGCCGACGGGTCAACGCTGACCAACCCGGGCGCCAAAGAGGTCAAGGCGAAGCTGGCCAAGCTGGCCGGCTAGGGCCGCTTTGCCCGACTTAGTCAGCCGGCTTCGGCCCAGGATTCGACGATCACCCGCGCGATCGACACCGACCCGGGCAGCAGCAACCTGGACTCCGAGTCGCTGCTCCAATCGCCGAGGGACAGCGCAGCACGAATCTCGTCGCGGGTGAACCACTCGGCCTCCGCGATCTCGCCGTCGTTGAACGCGAACGGCTCAGCCGGATCGGCGATCGCGTGGAAGCCGATCATCAGCGATCGCGGGAACGGCCACGGTTGGCTGCCCAGGTAGCGGATATCGCTGACGGTCAGCCCGATCTCCTCGCGGATCTCGCGGGCGACACAGGTTTCGAAGGACTCCCCCGCTTCGACGAAACCGGCCAGCAGCGAGAACATCCGTTCGGGCCAGGTGGTCTGACGGGCCAGTACCGCGCGGTCGCCGCCGTCGTGCACCAGGCAGATGACCGCCGGGTCGATACGCGGAAATTCCTCGTGACCGGTGACCGGATTGACCCGTGCCCAGCCCGCCCTGATCGACTTGGTCGGCGAGCCGTCCACGGAGCTGAACCGGGAACTTGCATGCCAATTCAGCAGCGCCGCGGCCGCCGACACCAGCTGGGCGCCCACATCGTCGAACAGCTGTCCGGCCTGGCGCAGATCGGCCACCTCGGCTTTGAGCTCGGGATCATCGGGTGCTTCCAGCGGACCGCGGACCGCCCACACATGCCGGCCGTCCTCGATCCGACCCAGGAACACCGCGTCCGAAGGCGGTTTGTCGCCAAGGGTTTTCGCCTTACCGAGCAACACTCGGCCGCCGGCGACCATCACCTGATTGCGCGAGTCGAGCCGCAGCAGCGCCGCGTCCGCCCAGCCGGCGGTGGCCGCATCGATGTCGGTGCGCACCTGGTCAGCCCGGTCGGCGCCGATCCGCGACAGCAGCGGCACACTCGTCAACTGGAAATCCACAGTCAGCCTTACTTCCCCGTGTTGCGGACATAGAGCAGCCGGTCGCCGGCCTCGAGGGCGTCCGCCTGCGGAGAGTCGACGCGAAGCAGGCGGCCGTCGCGAACCACGCCGAGCACGATGTCGGGCAGATGCCGCGGCGATCCGCCGAGTTCGGTCCGCTCGACCTCACGTTCGGCGATGGCGAATCCATGGGCCGGTGTCAGCAGGTCGTCGATCATCTCGACGACGCTGGGCGTCGTGATGGCCACACCGAGCAGCCGGCCGGCGGTTTCGGAGGAGACGACCACCGAGTCCGCGCCGGATTGCTTGAGCAGGTGCTGGTTTTCGGCTTCGCGGATCGACGCCACGATCTTGGCTTGCGGGGCGACTTCCCGGGCGGTGAGGGTGACCAGCGTTGCGGTGTCGTCGCGACCGGTGGCGACGATGATCGCCGACGCGTGCTGGGCCGAGGCCAGCCTCAGCACGTCGGATCTGGTGGCGTCGCCGTGCACGGTCACCAGGTCGGCGGCCACGGCGTGGTCCAGAGCTGCCTGTTGGGTGTCGACGACGACGATGTCCTTGCTGGACGCCTCGTCCTCGCACATCGCGGCGACCGCGGTCTTGCCCTTGGTGCCGTAGCCGATGACGACGATGTGGTTGCGCACTCTGCTCCTCCAACGCTGAATCTTCCAGGCCTGCCGCGACCGCTCGGTGAGCACCTGAAGGGTCGTGCCGACCAACACCACGAGGAACAGGATCCGCAGCGGCGTGATGATCACGACGTTGGTCAGCCGGGCGAATTCGGAGTATGGGGTGAGGTCGCCGTAGCCGACTGTGGTCAGGGAGATCGTGGCGAAGTACAAGCAGTCGATGAACGACAGCGGCACGCCTCGCACGTCGGTGTAGCCGGCCCGACCGAGGTACACGGTCACCACCGCGACCACCAGGGCGAGCAGGGCGATACCGACCCGTCGCCAAATAGCCCGTATCGGACTGACTTGCGCCTCCGGCACGCGCACGACGCCGACCAGCGCATATCCGGGCTGGGCGGTCAGCGTCTCGTCGAGATCGCGTCGCCGACGGCTAACTTTGACCACAGTTGATCGGCTCGACCCAGCGCACGACACAATGTAACCATGACCGCCATCACACCCAGTCCTCAGCGCGACGCCGGCCAGACTCTCGCATACCGGCTCGCCGCGGTGTTGCTCGGCGTCGGCACCCTGCACTTCCTGGCACCGAAACCGTTCGACGGCCTCATCCCCGTCGAGCTGCCCGGCACCCCGCGGTTCTACACCTACGCATCTGGCGTCGCCGAGGTCAGCATCGGCGCGGCGCTACTGGCGCGAAGTACCCGCCGGCGGGCCGCGTTGGCGGCCGCCGCGCTGTTCGTCGCCGTCTTCCCGGGCAACGTCAACATGGTCCGGTTGTGGTGGGACAAGCCTTGGCCGATGCGCATCATCGCTTTGGCTCGGCTGCCGTTGCAGATTCCGATGGTGACCACGGCCCTCAAGGTCGCCCGCGCCGCTTAGCTCGGCGTCTCGCGGGCCAGCAGCCCGGCCAGCTCGTCGGGCCCCGGCAGCGCATCCGGGACGACGGTGAGCCCGGTCCGGACGTAGTGAAAAGCTGTGCGCACCAACGACTCCTGACAGCCGCTGAGTGCGGCCCAGGCGAGCCGGTACACCCCGAGCTGAATCGCGGCATGCCGGGCCGCCTCCGAGCCGTGCGGCGGCTCGCCGGTCTTCCAGTCCACAACGGTGGCGCCACCGTCGGGCTCGGCGAATACCGCGTCGATGCGGCCGCGCACCACGGTGTCGCCGATCGCCATCTCGAAGGGCACCTCGACGGCCACCGGTGTGCGGCCGGCCCACGGCGAGTCGAGGAAGGCTTCCTGCAGCGTGGCCAGCTCCTCGGCGTCGCGCTGCGCGATGTCGGAGTCGGCGGCACCGGGCAGGTCGGCGAGGTCGAACAGTCGCTCGGCGCCGTAGAAGCGCTCAACCCAGTCGTGAAATGCGTTGCCCAGCAACGCATGCGGCTCCGGCCGCGACGGCAGCCGGCGCATCAGCCGCTGCGCGGCGTGCTCGGGGTCGCGAGCCAGGTCCACCAGGCTGCTGACCGACAGTCCGCTGGGCAGCGGATGCGCCGACGGTTGCGCAGCGCGGGCACGCTCGTTGAGTAGCGCGTCGACGTCGGCGGCCCACTCTTCGGCGTCGGCGGTCGCGGCGGGTGCGTTTGCCGACATCGCGGCGGCGACGAGTTCGGCTCCGCGTTGCACATCCGCGCGGCGGCCGGCCAGCGGATCGACCGGCCAGCTTGCTTCGCGAATGCTGTCACGCAACGGGTTTCGCTCACCGTCGGCTGGGGCGGGCGCCCACTGATCGACCTCGCCACAGGGCCGGCCGGCCGCAGCCGACTGGTCGATGGTGTCCTTGAGCTCGCACAGAAAATCCGACGGGCCGCGCGGCTTGATGCCGGTGGCCCCCCAGTGGTGGCCGGACAACAGCAGAGTGTCCTCGGAGCGGGTGATGGCCACGTACAGCAGCCTGCGCTCTTCGTCGAGGCGGCGTTGGTCGAGCTGCCGACGGTGCGCGGAAATCTTGTCCGACAACTGCTTTCGATCAGTCACGTCAGAGGTGTCCAGCACCGGAACGCCGTGCAGGCCCGCGGTGGACCGGTCGCCGCGCAGCAGTGGCGGGAGGTCGGCGGCGTCGGTGAGCCAGGTGCGGGCCTGTCCGGTCGACGGGAATAGCCCGCCCGACAGGTGCGGCACGGCGACTAGCTGCCACTCCAAACCCTTGGCGGCGTGCACGGTCAGCACTTGCACTCGATTCTGGGCAACGACGGACTGGGCCGGTGCCAGGCCGTTCTCGACGACCGCCGCCGCATCCAGGTAGGCCAGCAGCCCCATGAGCGGGGCCAGGGAATCGGTCACGTCGGCGGCCCGCTCGGCGTAGCCGCTGACCACGTCGGCGAACGCGTCGAGCTGCTCGGTGCCGGCCCAGCCGGCCCCGGGCAGTGCGGCGCGCACCTCGCAGTCGACACCCAACAGCCGGCGCACCTCGGCGACCAGGTCGGGCAGCGGATGGCCGAGATGGCTGCGCAGCACACTCAGCTCGTCGGCCAGCGCGACGATACGGCGATACCCTTCGGCCGAATAGCCAACGGCTGGGCCGGGATCGGCGAGGGCGTCGGCCAGGCCCGCGGTATCGGCCTGCGGCCCGGCCGACTCGGCGATCTGCTCGGCTGTTTCGGCAGAGCGCGCCGCCTGTGCACCGTCGAGGGAGACCGCGCGCCGCCACAGCGCCGCGACGTCGCGGGCGCCGAGCCGCCACCGCGGACCGGTGAGCACCCGCATGGCGGCCGCACCGGCTGTCGGCTCGGCGACCAGGCGCAGCATCGCGACCACGTCGGCCACCTCGGGCACCGAGAGCAAACCGGCCAGCCCGACCACTTCCACCGGGACGCCGCGGGCGCGCAGCGCGGCGGCGATCGGTGCCGCATCGGCGTTGCGGCGCAACAGAACCGCGGCGGTCGGCGGCGCGACGCCGTCGGCGGCCGCCTGCTGGTAGCGCAGCTGCAGGTGATCGGCGACCCACTCCCGTTCGGCCTGCACGTCGGGCAACAGCGCGCAGCGCACCGTGCCGGGTTCGGCGTTGGGGCGGGAGCGAAGCGCACGCACCGCCACCGATCGTTGTCGCGCATCCGCCGAGACCGCGTTGGCGACGTGCAGGGCGGACGGTGGGTTACGCCAGCTGGTCCGCAGCTCCAGCACCGGCGCCGGGCTGCCGTCGGGTAGCGGGAAGTCGGTGGTGAACCGCGGCAGGTTGGTCGCCGAAGCGCCGCGCCAGCCGTAGATGGACTGGATCGGGTCGCCGACGGCGGTCAACGCCAGTTCCTCGTCGACGCCGCCGCCGAACAGCGACGACAACAGAACGCGCTGGGCGTATCCGGTGTCTTGGTATTCATCGAGAAGCACCACCCGGTAGCGGCTGCGCAACTGCTCACCCACCTGCGGGACCGTCGAGACCAACCGGGCGGCCGAGGCCATCTGGCCGCCGAAGTCCATCACCTTCTCCGCCCGCATCCGCCGGTGCAGGGCGTCGATCAGGGGCACCAGCTCGGCGCGCTCGGCTTGGGTGGACAGCATTCGCAGCAACCACTGGCTCGGGCCGCGGTCCCGCTGGTAGGGGCCGGCGGGCAAGCTGTGCACCAGCCGTTCGAGCTCGACATGGGTATCGCGGAGCTGGCCGGTGTCGACCAGATGCTCGGCGAGTTGACCCGACAACCGCAGCACCATCGCGGTGACCGCGGCCGGGTTCTTCTCGGTGCGCAGTTCGCCGGAGTACGCGTTGACGACATCGAAGGCCAGCTGCCAGAGCGCAGTCTCGCCGAGCAGCCGGGTGTCGGGCTCTATCGGCGCGCACTGCCCCACACCCGTTGAGAGCAAACCGTATTCGCGTAGCAGCTGGCCCGCGAAGGCGTGATACGTGCCGACCACCGGCGCACCGCCGGGCTCGTCGACCGGCAGACCGGGCTGGCTGCCGAGGACCAGTCCGGTGCCGGCAAGCCGTGCCAGTCTGGACCTCACCCGTCGTAGCAGCTGCCCAGCTGCCTTGCGGGTGAAGGTCAGACCCAGCACCTGACCCGGCTCGGCAAAGCCGTTGGCCACCAACCACACCACCCGGGCCGCCATGGTCTCGGTTTTTCCAGCGCCCGCGCCCGCGATGACCACCAGCGGTCCCGGCGGCGCCGCGATGACCGCCGCCTGTTCCTCGGTAGGCTCGAAAAGACCGAGTGCGCTTGCTAATTCGCTCGGGCTGTAGCGTGGTGACGGCGGTGCAAGGACGGTCATAGCGACCCCTTTCGGTCGATGCCGGTGTGGGCGGGGCAGCTTGGCCGCAGTGGGCAGTGCGCGCAGCCGTCGTTGATTCGGGCGACGAACTGCGGCCCCGCCGTCGCATCGGCCGCGGCGCGGATGCTTTTCCGCCACTGTTGACGCGCTTCGGGTGTCAACGGGTCCTGCTCGCGCTCGCTGGCGCCTGCCGCACCCGTCTTGCCCAGGTAAACCAGCCGCCCGCCACCGGGTTCGTCACCGTGAGCCAAAAGGCCTTCGGCCACCGCGAGCTGATAAGCCGCCAGCTGAGCGTGCCGCTGCGCATCGTCCTTGCTGACCGTTGTCTTGCCGGTCTTGACGTCGACGATCACCAGCCGGCCCGCGGCGTCGCGTTCGATCCGGTCGACCCGGCCTCGCAGCCGCACATTTGGGTCGATGACACCGCCGTCGAGGACACCGTCGACGTCGACCTCGACGCCGACTTCCGTCAGCTCGCCGCGAGTCTGCGACCGCCAGGCCAGGAACGTCTCGATCATCGCCCGATGCCGGGCCAGCTCGTTGGCCGAATACCACTGCGATTCGAACGGCAGCTGCTGCCATGCCCGTTCCAGGGCGGCCAACAGCTCAGCCTCGCCGCCAGCCGACACGGCAATCAGCGCGTGCACCACCGAACCGACCGTCGACCCCAGATCGCGGGGATCGGTCCCGCCGTGCCGCTCGGCCAGCCAGCGCAGCGGGCAGTCGGTCAACGTCTGCAGGCTTGACGGGGTCAGCGTGACGATGTGGTCGTCGCCGCTCCACATCGGCTCGGTGGTGCTGACCGGCGACATGCCATACCAGCCGGCCGGGTCGGCGCCCGGCACGCCTGCCGCGGCCAGGCGGGCCAATTGTGTTGCAGCGCAGTCACGCATCGCGTCGCTGACCTCGCCCCGCGGCGCGCACACCACGCCGCGCAGCCGACCGACCACCGCGGCCGCCGACAGCACCCGCGGCGCCGTCACCGGCTGGAGTTCGGTGTCAGCGGATCCGCCTGCCCACTGCGCGATCTCGGCGAAGAACGGCGACGGCATGCTGGCTTCGTCGTCGCCGTTCGCCGCTCCGTCGACGGCCGTCACGAGCAACCGCCTGCGTGCCCGGCCCATCGCGGCCACCAGCAGTCGCCGCTCCTCGGCCAGCAGCGGTGCCCGCATCGAAGCGTTGTCGGCAACCCCGTCCAGCACGTCCAGCAGTCGCTGTGTGCCGAGCACTCCCCCGCGTGGAATCGTGTTGGGCCACAACCCTTCCTGCAGGCCGGCGATGACCACGAGATCCCACTCGTGGCCGATCGCCGCGTGCGCGCTGAGCACCGCGACCTG
>NZ_DASXHW010000016.1:0-4540 GCF_036488105.1 Mycobacterium sp.
TGGATTGAACGCGGAGGATCTGACCGGCCAGGCAGGTCGAATCTGGTTGCGTATCAGTGCTTATCGTGATCAGCCCGACCGGCCGGCGTTCGGGGATGACGCGGCGGTCGCGGGCGGACTGGTCGGCGGTGGCACCGACGGTCCGGCGTTTTGCGGCGACGCGATCGCGGACCCGCTTACCGGGCTGGAGGCGTCGCGCGCGGCGGGGGAGTCGCTGCGCCGGGGTGGCGGTGAGGTGGTGGAGGTGTCGATGGCCCAGGTAGCCGCCCGGTACGCGGCCCTGACGCAGTCGCCGGGTTCCGACGTGCCGGCCGAGTCGCCCACATTACCGCCGGCTGTTCCGCCGGCGTCGCCGCTGGGGGCCGACAACGCCGCGGTCGCGCTACTCGTATCCGAGAGGCTCTGTGCACCATGCTGATTCAGCGCGCTTTGACGCTGGATGGCGCGGCAGTTCACCTCCGGGTGAGCGAATCGATCGACGAGGTCGCCGACTCCTTGATGCCGCGGCCCGGCGAGGACGTGCTGGACGCAGCGGGCGGGACCGTGCTGCCCGGTCTGCACGACCACCACGTGCACCTGTTTTCCGCGGCCGCCGCGGCGACGTCGCTAAGGGTTGGGCCGCCGCAGGTCCGCGACCGCGACGGACTGGCCGCCGCGCTGGCCGGCGCCGAAGCAGGCGACGACGGCTGGATCCGCGCCGTCGGCTACCACGACTCGGTCGCCGGACCGCTGGACCGCGACGTCCTGGACAGCGTGGCTCCGGGCGTGCCACTGCGCGTTCAGCATCGCAGCGGAGTGCTGTGGATCCTCAACTCGGCGGGTCTGGAGCGCGTTGGTCTGGCCGGGCACCCGGACGGCCGGCTGCGCAGCACCGACTCCTGGGCCGATGCGTTGGGTCGCAGCGAGACCAGCCTGGCTGACCTCAGCGAACGGCTCAGCCGTTACGGCGTCACCGGAATCACCGATGCCACACCGGATCTCGGTATCGCCGACATCGTGCGGTTGTCGGAGCTGCACCGGCACGGCGAACTGCGGCAGCGCGTGCATTGCCTGGCCCCGGGTAAGCGGATCCTGCATGACGACGACCTGGACCTCGAGCAGCTAGTCGGCTGGATCGCCGGCCGGCATCGCGACACCCACCCGGTGGCCATCCACTGCGTCACCGCCGCTCAATTGTTGGTCACCATCGCCGCGCTGCGCGAAGCCGGCTCTCGGCCGGGCGATCGCATCGAGCACGCCGCTGTGGTTCCGGCGGATTGTCTCGGCGATCTTGCCGACCTCGGGGTAACCGTGGTGACCCAACCCAATTTCGTTGCGGAGCGCGGTGATCAGTACCTCGATGAAATCCCCGCCGCCGAACACAGTCAACTCTGGCGGGTGGCGTCGCTGCTCGACGCGGGCGTGCCGGTGGCACTGTCCACCGATATGCCTTTCGGCGACGGTGACCCGTGGGTGACGATCCGCGCCGCGGTGCACCGCTCCACGCCGGCCGGAGCTGTGCTGGGCATCGATGAATGCGTCTCTGCCCGAACTGCTTTGACGATGTTTCTGGGCCGACCCGATCAGCCCACCCATCCGCGAACCCTCGACCCCGGCCAGCCGGCGGACCTGTGCGTGCTGAGCGTGCCGCCCGAAACCGCGCTCGCCGAACTGGACGCAGAGATGGTGGCCGCAACCGTCGTCGGCGGCCACATGGTCTACGCGGCAGGGTGACTCAAGAGATTTCGCCGACGAGATACCGCTGCAAGGTCGGTGCGACCGCGTCGACCAGCGTGTCGACATCCATCGACTGGATCGGCTCGACGCGCACCACGTAACGCATGATGCCCACGCCGACCACTTGTGAGGAACACAGCGCGGCGCGAAACGTGATCTGATCGGCACCGAGCGCCTTGAGCAGTGGGTCGAAGACCGGGCCGATGAACAGCCCCTGCGCGACGTCGACCGTTTTGGCCAGCCCCGCCGAGGCGATCGCACTGGCAGCGAACGGACCTCCTCCGGTGGCATCCCACGTGGTGATAAGCATGTGCAGGGTTCGTCGACCGGCTTGGTTCACCCCTCCGCGGATGACCCGGTCGATGAAGTCCGGCGTCCGGAACGGGAGCCGCAGCTTGCGTGCCACCGGGTCAAGAATCCCGCGAAACGGGATTTCGGGAGGGGCCACGCTGTCAGGATGGGCGTAGCGTGGGCAAAGTTCAAGCATAGCCCGGGCGCGTCGCAGCGCGCCGAATCAGTGCGGCAGCTCGCGGAACGGTGTGTTGCGGTACGGCTCAGGCTCTTTCGGCAGGCCCAGCACGCGTTCGCCGACGATGTTACGTTGAATTTGATCCGTACCGCCGCCGATCGAGGTGAAGTAGGCGTTCAACGTCCGGAACGTCACCGCATCACCCATGGGATTGTCCGGTCCGGTCAACATTGCTTGCGCGCCGACGATTTCGGTCTCGACGCGGGCCGTGTCGTGCAGGATTCGGGACATCGCGATCTTGCCGAGCGCCATCAGTGTGGCCGCCTCGACGCGATCGACCGCAGCCTTCGACCGTTGGGTGTTCCAACGGTTGACTGTGGCCAACGCATCGACGCGGGCGATCTGCTGACGAATGTAGGGATCCTCCAGGCGACCCGTTTCCCGCGCCAATTCGACGAGGAGATGGGCCTTCTCGTCTCGGGGTCGCTTGGCATCCTTGGCCGTGCGGGCGATGTCTGCCATGAACCGTCGCTCGTAGCCGAGCGCGGTCTGCAGCACTGACCAGCCGGCGTTCAGCTCGCCAACCAGGTTCTCGGCGGGAAGGCGAGCGTCTTCGATGAAGACCTCGTTGAACTCCGATTCGCCGGTGATCTGGTGAATCGGCCGAACCTCGACGCCGGGCTGATGCATCGGCAGCATGAAGAAGCTGATGCCCTGGTGTTTCGGCACGTCCCAGTCGGTCCTGGCCACCAGCATGCCGTAGTCGGCGGTCTTGGCGAACGACGTCCACACCTTCTGCCCGTTGATCACCCACTCGTCGCCGTCGCGCTCGGCCCGAGTGCGCAGGCCGGCCAGGTCCGACCCCGCGCCGGGCTCGCTGTAGAGCAGGCACCATTTGCTCTCGCCGCGGATCGACGGCGGAATCAGCCGTCGCCTCTGCTCGTCGGTTCCCACGTCATGCAGCGTGCAGGCGAAGAGGTTCCCACGGTCGTGACCGCAGCCATGCGCACCGACCGCAGCGAATTCCGCGGCAACGAGCCGGGATTGGGCGTCCGAAACACCGCGGCCGTAGCACTCCGGTTCCCAGCTAGGCACCGCCCATCCGGCATCGACGACGATGTGAGCCCAGGCGGCGCGATCGATGTCGGGATTCCAGTTGGCCGACAACCAATTTCGCACCTCGTCGCGCAGCTCGTCGTCAGTCACAGCTCATGCTCCGATCTGCCGTAGGTAGCGTTCCCGGTGCCACGACGGACTGCCCAGCAGCTGGGCGTCGCTTCGGGCTCGGCGCAGATACAAGTGCGCCGGATGTTCCCAGGTGAATCCGATGCCGCCGTGTACCTGGATGTTGGTCGCTGCGACGAAGACGAAGGCATCTGAGCAATACGCTTGTGCCAGAGCAAGATCCGCGATACGGGATGCTGCATGCTCGGCGAATGAGCCGGCGACGAAGCGTGCCGCCGACACGGTGGATTCGGCCTCAAGGAGCATGTCGGCGCACATGTGCTTGACGGCCTGAAAACTGCCGATCGCGCGACCGAACTGGTAACGGGTCTTGGCGTACTCGGTGGCCATGTCGACCGCGCGCCGTGCCCCGCCGGCCTGCTCGCTGACCAAGGCCAGCGCCCCGCCGTCCAGCGCCGCAGTGAATACGTCGACGCCGGCACCCGGTCGGCCGACCAAACGTGCCGGAGTATCGACGAATTGCAGACGGCATTGCTTGCGGGTCGGGTCGACCGTGGTCAGCGGTGTCACAGCCAGGCCGGGAGCACCGGCCTCGACCGCGAACACCGCGGGGCCCGCGTCGGTGGCGGCCAGCACGTACAAGAGTTCTGCCGACTGCCCGTCGAGCACGAAATGCTTGTAGCCGGTGACGTGCCAGGTGTCGCCGATTTGACCTGCGGACGTGGCTATCGTCGCCGGCAACCGGGCGGAGCCGTCTTCGGCGAAGGCTATGGTCGCGATCAGTTCACCCGCCGCGATCCGGGGCAATACCGCGCCACACTCCGCTACGTCGCCCGTCGCGGCCAGCAAGCTGGGCACCAGCACCGCGGTCGACAGGAATGGGCTGACCAGCAGCGTTCGACCCATCTCTTCCATCGCAATGGACATTTCCACCGGGCGCGCACCGGCGCCGCCATGCTCCTCGTCGATCAGCAGTCCGGTCAGACCCATCGCCGCCAATTCATGCCACACCGTGGGGTCAAGACCCTTATCGGTGGCCATCTGTGTCCGCACCTGCGCCTCGCTGGAGTGACGCGCCATGAGGTCGGCGACCGCGCTGCGTAGCGCCCGCTGTTCGTCGCTCACCAAGAATGGTGCGCCGGTAGGCATCAACTCGTCGCGGCCAGCGCG
>NZ_DASXHW010000017.1:0-3348 GCF_036488105.1 Mycobacterium sp.
GTCAGGCTGAATTCCGGCCAGGCCAGCCAGGCCCGCGACGCCGCCTGCCAGCGTAATCGGCGCGATCAGCGGGAGCGCATACAGCTCGGGGAAGGCATTAAGGAACTCCCCGACGTGGCCTATTTCATCCGAAGTCACTCCGGCGATGTCCGCCGACAACTGCGTCAGGCCCTGGGCCGGATTCTGTTCGATCAACGTGAGGTCGCGGGAAAGGGTCTGCGATATCTCCGTGAATCGGTTTATGTACCAACTCAATTGGTACGGGTTACCCGAGTCGTTGTCGATGATCGGCAACGTCGAGCTGTCACCGTTGCCGCCGAACTGGCCGTCGGCGGCCCGGGCGTTGACGATCTGCGGCGCCGCATCGGTCTGCGGCGACGCCGCCAATGCCGCGGTGGATACCGCTTGATAGGTCGTCATCGTGGTGGCCGCCTGAATCCACATCCGAACGTAGTCGGCCTCGTTGAGCGCGATCGGGATCGTGTTGATGCCAAAGAAATTCGTCGCCACCAGCACCCCGTGCAGCACGTGATTGGTGGCCAGCTCCGGCAGGGTCGGCATCGCGGCCAGCGCCGCGGTGTAAGCGGTTGCCGCCGTTTCGTGCTGGGTGGCCTCGGCGGCGCTCTTGGCGCTGGCTTGCATCAGCCACGCCAGGTAGGGCACATGAGCGGCCACGTAGCGCTCGGCGCTCGGGCCCTGCCAGGCTCCGGCCTGCACTGCCGCCAACACGTCGCTGAGTTCGTCGGCGACCGACGCGTATTCGCCGCTCAACGAACTCCAGGCGGTCGCCGCGGCCAGCAGCGACCCGGGTCCTGGCCCGCTGCTCAGCATCGCCGAGTGCACCTCGGGCGGCGACGCCATCCACACCGGCGCCGTCATCGGCGGCCCGATGCAGCGGCGGCACCAGCGCGAACGCCCGGTGAGATCACGACGGCATTCAATACGACGCCATGTCGTAGGACAAGACCCGGTGCGGGTAGGGGGTATGCGCAGGTCCAGGACCTGGTAGCGGCGCTTAGACCCGCAAAAGTGTCGGCAGCGCCAGGGCCGAATCGAGCGCCAACGCGCAGAACACCACCGCGAGGTAGTTGTTCGACTGCAGGAACAATCGCAGCGGCTTGACCGGCTCGCCGCGCCGCACGCCGGCGTAGAGCTGGTGCGCCATCGCCAGAAACCACACTCCGGCCACCGCGGCCACCGCGGTGTAGAGCCACCCGGTGGCCAAGGACAGCGCCAGCGTCGCGGCCACGGTCAGCCAGGTGTAGATCAGGATCTGCTTGGTGACCTGACGTTCCGTGGCGACCGCCGGCAGCATCGGCACACCCGCCGCCTTGTAGTCGTCCTTGTAACGCATCGCAAGCGCCCAGGTGTGCGGCGGCGTCCAGAAGAAGATGATCGCGAACATCACCAACGCCGGCCACGCGATCGTTCCGGTCACGGCCGACCAGGCGATCATCACCGGCATGCAGCCGGCCGCCCCGCCCCAGACCACGTTCTGCGAGGTGCGGCGCTTGAGCAGCAGGGTGTAGACGAACACATAGAACGCGATCGTGCCCACGGCCAGCAAACCCGACAGCAGGTTGGTCGTCCACCACAGCCAGACGAACGAGCCGACACTCAACACCAGTCCGAACACCAGCGCGTGTCCGGTTGGCACCGCGGCCCGCGCCAGCGGGCGTTGCGCGGTCCGCTTCATCTTCTTGTCGATGTCGGCGTCCGCCACGCAGTTCAACGTGTTCGCGCCGCCGGCGGCCAGCATCCCGCCGATCAACGTGTTGAGGATCAGCAGCGGGTTCACGCTGCCGCGGTGGGCCAGCAACATCGCCGGAATCGCGGTGACCAGCAACAGCTCAATCACTCGAGGCTTGGTCAACGCCAAATAGGCCAGCAAAATCGTGCTGACTCGGCTCGGCGCAACGCGCTCGCGAATGCTCACGCAAGGACTCCTCGGATCACAGCAGCGCGCAGCTTCTACTACGCACGATGGTAGACCGGACGACTTGCCCAGCATGCACCGCAGGGCCTATTGACAGCCAATCGGCGACCATCGAGGCACAACGCTCAGTTGACGGCGCCTGAACAATCAGCGGTCGAATATCCTTTGACACGCCCGCAACGTTCCGGCATTAGGGTAAGAACAGGACCATTCTGCCGAGCCCGAGGACTTCAGTACGTGACCACACTCGAAGACATCTCGACCCTGACCCACCCGCATCACCCCGACGACTGGAGCGACCTCGATTCAGCCGCCGTGGACACCGTCCGGGTGCTGGCCGCCGACGCGGTCCAGAAAGTCGGCAACGGCCATCCCGGCACGGCGATGAGTCTGGCGCCGTTGGCCTACACCCTGTTTCAGCGGGCGATGCGGCACGATCCCAGCGACGTCCATTGGCTCGGCCGCGACCGGTTCGTGCTGTCCTGCGGGCACAGCAGCCTGACGCTGTATCTGCAGCTGTACCTGGGCGGCTTCGGGCTCGAGCTGTCCGACATCGAGTCACTACGTACCTGGGGGTCCAAGACGCCCGGCCACCCGGAGTTCCGGCACACCGACGGGGTGGAGATCACCACCGGGCCGCTCGGCCAGGGCTTGGCATCTGCTGTCGGCTTCGCGATGGCGGCGCGTTACGAGCGCGGCCTGTTCGATCCGGACACCGCACCCGGGACCAGTCCGTTCGACCATCACATCTACGTGATCGCGTCAGACGGTGACATGGAAGAGGGAGTGACCTCGGAGGCGTCATCGCTGGCGGCCGTGCAGCAGTTGGGCAACCTCATCGTGTTCTACGACCACAACCAGATCTCGATCGAGGACGACACCAACATCGCGTTGTGCGAAGACACCGCCGCCCGCTATGAGGCGTACGGCTGGCACGTGCAGCATGTCGAGGGCGGCGAGAACGTCGTCGCCATCGAAGAGGCCATCGCCAAGGCCAAGGCGGTCACCGACAAGCCGTCGTTCATCTCGGTGCGGACGATCATCGGCTACCCGGCGCCGAAGTCGATGAACACCGGAAAGGCACACGGCTCAGCGCTCGGCGACGAAGAAGTCGCGGCGGTCAAGGAAATCCTCGGCTTCGACCCGGACAAGAAGTTCGAGGTGCGCGACGAGGTGATCGCGCACACCCGCGAGTTGGTGCAGCGCGGCAAGGAAGCCCACGACAAGTGGAACGCCGATTTCGAAGACTGGGCCAAGCGCGAACCCGAGCGCAAGAAGCTGCTCGACCGGCTGACCGCCGAGGAACTGCCCGACGGCTGGGACGCCGACGTCCCGCACTGGGAACCCGGCGACAAGGCGCTGGCGACCCGTGCCGCGTCCGGCAAGGTGCTGAACGCGGTGGGCCCGCACCT
>NZ_DASXHW010000071.1:0-9712 GCF_036488105.1 Mycobacterium sp.
CACCGGGCCGGTCAACACGGCGTGCACCGACACACCCCGCTCGGCCAGCAGCACCCGCAACGATTGCGTCAGGTTGAACGCGGCCGCCTTGGAAACCGAATACGCCGGGATGATCGGCAACGGAGCCAGCGCGTTGACCGAGAGATTGTTGACGACCGCTCCCCGCGAACGCGTCAACAGCGGCAGGAACGCCCGGGTCACGGCATACGGCCCGAACAGGTTGACCCGCAAGTGCTGTTCGAGCACAGCAGGATCGGTCAGGTCGTCATACAGCGCCACGCCGGCATTGTTGATCAGGACGTCCAGCGAATCCACGCACTGCGCGGCCGCCCGAATCTGCGCGGCGTCGGTCACGTCCAGGGCAACGGGCGTGACGCGTCGATCCGGGTGGCTCGCGGTCCGGCGCGTGGCCGCATACACCCGTGTCGCGCCGCGGCGCAAAGCTTCCTCGACCAGCGCCTGCCCGATGCCCCGATTGGCCCCGGTCACCAGAACTGACT
Organism: Mycobacterium sp.; assembly: GCF_036488105.1. GTDB lineage: Bacteria > Actinomycetota > Actinomycetes > Mycobacteriales > Mycobacteriaceae > Mycobacterium. Next base: position 501 of record NZ_DASXHW010000071.1, read on the forward strand.
TTCCTGCGATGATCACATCGCCTCCTCGCTCGTGGGTTTCGACTGTCTCGGCAATACAGATGCCGCAATGTCGAGAAAGTGGGCTCAGGATGTGCGCCCAGTTCGAGGCCCAGCCGGCGTCGATATTGGAAGGTGAAAACACCCGCGAGGGAAAAGTGGTGACATGTGGTGACAACCGATCTGATTGGCAGGGCGCGGGCCGGGGACGGCGAGGCGTTTCGAGAGCTGACCGAGCCACACCGCCGCGAGCTGCAGGTGCACTGCTACCGGATGCTGGGATCGCTTCAAGATGCCGAGGACGCCTTGCAAGACACCCTGCTGGCAGCGTGGCAAGGCCTCGACGGATTCGAGGAGCGGGCCTCGGTGCGCACGTGGCTCTACCGGATAGCCACCAACCGGTGCCTCAGCGTTCTTCGCTCGGCCCGCCGACGCCCGGCCAAGGAGTGGGACATGCAGGTTGACCTGCCCGAGCCGACTCGGCTCGGTGAAATCGTCTGGCTTGAGCCATATCCCGATGCCCTTCTCGAGGCCGCGCTGCCGCTGGATCCCGAGGCGCGCTATGAACAGACTGAAGCCGTCTCGCTGGCCTTCGTGACAGCCCTGCAGGTCCTGCCCGCTCGCCAGCGTGCCGTGCTGATCCTGCGCGAGGTGCTCGGCTACCACGCCAACGAGGTGGCCGACATGCTCGACTCGACCGTCGAATCGGTCAACAGTGCGCTCAAACGAGCGCGCGCTAGCCTGCAGCGCCGACTGCCGGCGCCGGGCGAGGACGGGCCGGCGCCGACCCCCGGCTCACCGGCCGAGCAGGAGCTGGTGGCGAAGTTCGTCCGCGCCTATCAGTCCGGCGATGTCGATTCGCTGGTCACCCTGCTGACCGACGACGTCAGCGTCTCCATGCCGCCGATTCCGCTGGAATACCTGGGCCGCGACGTCGTAACCCGCTTCTACGCCTACATCTTCGGCGCTGGCCGGGCATACGACTTGGTGCCCACAAGGGCCAACTGTCAGCAGGCGTTTGGCACCTACCTTCGCACCCCCACCGGCGGCATCCGCCACGGGGCCGGCCTGCTCGTCCTCACCCTTAGCGGCGAAAAGATCCGCGCCCTGACTCGCTTCGACAACGACGTGCTCCCACGGTTCGGGCTGCCTCGATCGCTCCCGGGTTGAATGCGCAGGTGGGCAACGGGATTCCCGCACAAGCAGACGGAAACAGACGACATGTGTGCGATCAATAACACCGATAAGGCCATCTTCGTGACCGCCACTGGCCGCGAACAACTGAAAGCGAAAGGCGGAGAACACCATGAACACACCCGCGATCGTGTCGGCGCAGGACTGGACGGCCGCGCATCAAGAGCTGCTGGCTAAGGAAAAAGAAGTGATGCGCGCGCATGACGCGCTCGCGGCGCAACGACGGCGGATGCCGTGGTTGCTGGTGGACAAGGACTACGAGTTCGAGGGACCCGAGGGAAAAGTCAACCTGCTGGGTCTGTTTCAGGGCCGGCGTCAGCTACTCGTCTACCGTGCCTTCGTCGGACCCGACATCGACGGCTGGCCCGATCACGGCTGCCGCGGCTGCTCGATGATCGCCGACCACATCGGCAACCTGGCCCACCTCAATGCCCGCGACACCACGCTGGTGTTCGCCTCACGCGCGCCGCAGCCGGGCATCGAGCGACTGAAGGAGCGGATGGGCTGGCAGATGCCGTGGTACACGATCACCGACAACTTCGACGCCGACTTCGGCGTGGACGAGTGGCACGGCACCAACGTGTTCATTCACGACGGCGACCGGGTCTACCGGACCTACTTCATCAACAACCGCGGCGACGAGGTGCTGGGCAACACCTGGAGCTTTTTGGACATGACCGCGCTCGGCCGCCAGGAGACCTGGGAAGACTCGCCGGAGGGCTACCCGCAGAGTCCGCCCTACGAATGGTGGGACTGGCACGACACATACGGCGAGCACGAGCCGTCGCGCTGGTTCGGTGAACCTGATCCGAACGATCCCGACGACCAGCGTCCACCGCGTAGCTGACAGCAAGGCATCTGTTCGGCAGTAGGTTCTCTTGCGGGGAGGCAAGCCAGAAGGGAGCCGGCATGTCGGGAGCTACCAGCGACGTCTGGGAGGCGATGTCGACCGCGCGGACGATCCGGCGCTTCACCGACCAGCCGGTTGACGACGCCACGCTGGAACGATGTCTGCAGGCGGCGATGTGGGCGCCGTCGGGGGCCAACGCACAGGCATGGCGCTTCGTCGTGCTGCGGTCGCCCGAACAACGGGCTGTGGTGGCCAAGGCGGCGGCCCGCGCGTTGGAGGTGATCGAGCCCGTCTATGGGATGAGCCGACCGGCCGACGACGACGGCAGCCGGCGTGCCCGCACCAACCGCGCAACCTACGAGTTGCACGATCGGGCCGGTGAATTCACGTCGGTTCTGTTCGCGCAGAAGCACTTTCCGACGGCGTCGGAACTCCTGCTGGGCGGGTCGATCTTTCCGGCGATGCAGAACTTCCTGCTGGCCGCCCGCGCTCAAGGTCTGGGCGCCTGCCTGACCAGTTGGGGAGCCTACGGCGGCGAGCAGCTGCTGCGGGACGCCGTCGGCGTGCCCGACGACTGGATGCTGGCCGGGCACATCGTGGTCGGCTGGCCGAAGGGACGGCACGGCCCGGTGCGTCGCCGGCCGCTGGGCGAGGTGGTCAACTTCGACCGCTGGGATGGGTGAACCGAACGGGTGCGTGGGCCGTAATCCGAACGGAGGACTAACTTGTCGACGACGAAAAGACCTGATGATCAGCTGGCCGCGCGGCTGTCGGGTGTCGGGCAGGCGATCAGCCGGTACGGATTGGCGCTGACGCTGGCGTGGATCGGATTCGGCAAGTACATCAAGATGGAAAGCCGCGTGCTGATCGAGCACAGCCCCTTGATGAGCTGGGTCTACGACGTGTTCAGCGTCAACACCGTGGCACGCGGCCTCGGGACGCTGGAGATCGCCGCCGCGATACTGATCGTCAGTCGACCGGTATCACCGCGGCTGTCGGCGATCGGCAGCGCATTGGCGATCGTGCTGTTCTGCGGAACGTTGAGCTTTTTGTTCACCACGCCCGGTGTCGTCAGCCGGTTCGCCGGCCCGGTGCCGGTGCTCTCGGCGTTACCCGGGCAGTTCCTACTCAAAGACGTTGTCCTGCTTGGTGTTGCGGTGTGGACTCTGGGCGAGGCGCTGCATGCGCACCGCGCATCGTCAGTCTTTGACGCCAGCCGTGAACAGGTCGGAGATGGCCCGCGTCCATAGCGGCCGCCGCACCCGATGCTGCTCGACGATGGTGAACCCGGCGCCTTCGAACAATCGCCGCATCTCGGCGCTCGTCGGATTGTGTGCTGGTGTCAACCTGCTGGCCGCCGGTAGGAGTGGCTGGCGTGCACTCATCGTCGACACGGCCACCAGTCCACCAGGGGACAGCACTCGGTGGAATTCGCGCAATGCCGCCGGCTGGTCGAAGAAGTGGAACGCCGAGGTCGTCACGACCGCGTCCAACGCTCCGTCGTCGAAGGGCAACTGCTCGGCCGGGCCGCGCCGCCACTGCACTGCGCTCGATCGGGAGCGGGCTTGGCCGAGCATGCCCTCGGACATGTCCACGCCGTAGACCGCGTCGGCGTGCAGGTCGCGTTCGATCCGGTCAGCCAGAATGCCTGTGCCGCAAGCGACGTCGACTATCCGCGCCGACTGGTGGTCGCGCAATTGCGCGACCACCTCGTCGTGCGCCGGGCGGTAGACCCACTGCTGCAGGAAGGGCAGGTTGTAGGCCGGGGCAGCTACGCCCCAAAACCGCGTGACGATGTCATTGAACCCGCGACGTTGTGGTGTCTGCGTCACTTGGTCGAGGTGTAGTAGATCGTGTCGGCCATCGACACCGAGTCGCTGGTCTGCGGGAACGGCGGAAGGCCGTGCTCGGCCAGCAGGTGGCTCATCGGTTGGCCGATCGAGCGCCAACCCAACCCGTTCAGGTATTCGGCGACGTCGTTGCGGTCACCCTCGTAGCCAAGCTCCTCGAAGTTCAGATCGAAGCCGTGGGCGCGCCACTGCGCGGTGGCCTGCTGCATCAATTCGCGCGCCTTCTGCTGATCGACGTCGGGCATGTCGGGGATGGCCTCAGTGGCCAGTCGGCTCCCGTCGGCACTGAGCCCGGAGATGTTGTCCAGCAAGCGGTCCTGGGCCTCCGGCGGCAGATAGCCCAGCAATCCCTCGGCGATCCAGGCGGTGGGCTGAGTCCGGTCGAAACCGGCTTCGGCCAACGCGGCCGGCCAGTTCTGCCGAAGGTCGATGGCGACCGTGCGGCGATCGGTGGTCGGGCTGGCCCCCAGCTCGGACAGCGTCTGGGTCTTGAACGCGATCACCTCGGGTTGGTCGACCTCGAAGACGGTCATGTCGGCGGGCCAGTCCAGGCGGTAGGCGCGGGCATCGAGGCCGGAGGCCAGAATCACCGCCTGCCGGATACCGGCTGCGGTCGCCTCATGGAAGAACGCGTCGAAGAAGTGGGTCCGGGCGGCCATCGCGTCGGGCATCTGCTGAAGCTTCCAGCTGGAGTCCTCGTTGTCGACGTTCGCGGCGTCCAACTCTCCGGCTGCCCATCGGCTGAGGAAATCCACGCCGACGGCTCGCACGAGTGGCTCGGCGAATTGGTCGTTGATCAGGGGGTTGTCGGCCTTGGTGGCGACGGCTCGGGCCGCGGCAACCATCGTGGCTGTTGCTCCTACGCTGGTCGCGAGGTCCCAGGTGTCGTTATCGGTGCGCGGCATGCGTGCTCCTTAGATAGTCGGGACGTACTTAGTTAGCATAACAAGTATTTAGCCGATCTATCAACTTGTCGCCGCAAGGTGCGTCTACAGGCGATTTACTCCGGTTGACGACGCGGCGATCCCGTGCTGGGGTTGGTGAATCAAGGAGTCACCGTGACAAATCCGCCGAACCCCGCCGTCGGCCGGCGTTGGCTTCTGGGGATATCTGCATCGGCCGCAGGCGCAATCGCGCTGTCGGCATGCGACAAGCCGCAGCCCAAGGCAGCAGCGCCCGGCCTACCGGCAGAGGACGAAGTGCCGGTCACTCCACCCGAAGACTTGATGCGCGAACACGGAGTACTCAAACGCGTACTGCTGATCTATCGAGAAGGAATCCGCCGCCTGCAGGGGAGCGAACAGCTTCCCGCCGACGCGCTCAACGCCGGGGCGGCGATCATTCGCAGCTTTATCGAGGACTATCACGAGCAACTGGAAGAGCAGCATGTTTTCCCTAAGCTGGAGCAGGCGGGCAAACTCACCGACGTCACCTCGGTATTACGCACCCAGCATGCGCGAGGTCGCGTGCTGACCGACCGGGTGGTCGCCGCCACCAGTGCCGGCACAGCGCTCGATCTGGCTAAGCGGGAAGCGTTGGCGCAGGACATGTCGGCGTTCATCCGAATGTATGAGCCCCATGAAGCACGCGAAGATACTGTCGTTTTCCCGAAGTTGCGTCAGGTAGTGCCCGCGAAGGAATTTCGCGACATGGCCGACATCTTCGAGGACGAGGAGCACCGGCGGTTTGGGCGGGCGGGCTTTGAAGGTGTGGTCGATAAAGTCGCCGATATCGAAAAGAGCCTCGGCATCTACGATTTGAGCCAGTTCACACCGACCTAGTACGCGGTGCGCACCGGTCAGGAGCCGGGAACGGAGATGTGAAGTGAGCGAGCCAAATGACCGTCAAGATCGGGACGAAATCGCCGATGTCTTGGTGCGTTATGCGACCGGGATCGATCGCCGGGACTGGCCCTTGTTCCGCACGGTTTTCACCGACGACTGCCAGCTGGACTACGGTGAGGTCGGTTCTTGGGAGGGCGTCGACGCGATCACGGAGTTCATGCAGCAGGCGCATTCGATGGCCGGACACACCATGCACCGGTTGACCAATCAGGTGATCGCGGTTGACGGTGACAGAGCCCAGTCGCGGACCTACGTCGACGCGCTGATCATGGTGGGCGACACCAACTCCGGCGTGAATGCCGCCGGCTTCTACGACGACGACCTGGTCCGTGGCGACGACGGCTGGCGGGTGGCCCGTCGTCGATTCATCCAGGTGCGGGTGGCCCCGGTGGGGGATCGGGCATGACGTTCGCATCCAAGTACGGTCCGTGGGCGCTGGTGGCCGGCGCATCCGACGGTGTGGGCGCCGCGTTCGCCGAGGGGATTGCCGAGCGCGGCGTGAACGTGGTGTTGGTGGCGCGGCGCCAGGCTGTGCTCGACGAGGTGGCCGCCGGGATCGCCGATCGCACCGGCGCCCAAACCCGAGCGCTGGCAATCGATCTCGCCGAACGCGACGCGGCGTCACAGGTGGCGAAAGCGACCACCGATCTGGACATCGGGTTTCTGGTGTACTGCGCCGGGGCCGATCCGAATTTCGAGCCGTTTCTGGCCAACTCGATCGAAACCGCCGAAGCGATGGTGCAGCGCAATTGCATCGTGCCCATGCAGTTGTGCCATCATTTCGCCCCGCCGATGGTCGAGCGGCACAACGGCGGCATCGTGTTGTTCGGCTCGGGTGCCGGCCTCGCCGGCGGACCGAACATGGTGGTCTACGGCGCCACCAAGGCGTTCGACATGGTGTTCACCGAAGCACTGTGGAGCGAGCTGCACGACAAAGGGGTCGACGTGCTCGGCCTGATCCTGGGCAAGACCAACACACCGGCGCTGCGGCGACTCGAACACAGTCGCGGACACCTGAGCTCTGAGGACACTGCGCCGCCGGATGCCGACAGCGTCGACCAGGTGATCGTCGAGGCGTTCGAAAACCTCAGCAACGGACCGACCTTGATGGTCGGCGACATGATGCGCGCCGCCGCGCCGATGCTGGCGTCGCTGTCCCGTAACGAGGCCGTCAAGCTCATGACGCAAGCCCAGGCCGCCGCGATGGGCAGCGACTGACGCGTCAGCTGCCAACCTGTTTGATGAACACGCTGACCCGGTTGATCAGTCCTTCGGGATTCTGTTCGAACACAAGGCATTCCGGATACTCGGTGGGCGTACCGTCGGCCTCGAAGGTCTCGCTCAGCTCGACGTAGCACACCCGATCCGAGGCGTGTGAGATCCGATGCACGTCTAACCGGTAGCCCTCCGGCGAGGCGAACACGCCGCGCAGGAATTTCAGATACCGCTGCTTGCCCTCGACGACGTCGCAGTACGGACCCTCTCGGATCAGATCCTCGTCCGCGATCGTGGCCGCCAGGCCGTCCCAGTCGTGCACCGCCAGACACGCCAGATAGCGCTCGACCACGCCGGCGTCATCAGTTTGACCCATTGCATCTTCTTACGCTGAGCGAGCCGGGCCATCAATGCCAAACATCCCAGGCCCCTCGGGGACCTGGGATCTTTGGTTATAGGAAACTTCTACAGACCCAGGATCGCCGGGTGCGGTGGCTACTTAGACGAAGTCCGATCCTCCGTCGACGTTCACTGTCGCGCCGGTGACGTACCCGTTCCGCTTAGAGGCCAGGTAGGCGGTGATGGACGCGATCTCCTCGGGCAGCCCGGCGCGACCAAGGTCGCACGGTTGGTGGAAGTTGGTGTCGATCCAGGTCATGACATCGTGCGGGTTGGATGCGTCGAGGCCGTCGGCGGCGAGAATGTCCTTGAGGTTTTCGGTGAAGCTCGCGGTCACAATGGTCCCCGGGCACACGCAGTTCACCAGAATTCCGTCCTTGGCAAGGCTTTTCGACAGGTTCTTGGTGATGCTGGACAGTGCCGCTTTCGACGCCGTGTAGGCCACGATGCGTGGATTCTGCCGCTGGATGGAATGCGCGGACAAGGTGACGATGCGGGCCCAATCGGCGGCGCGCAGCATCGGCAATGCCGCTCGCACCGAACGGACGCCAGCCATCGTGCCCAGGGTGAAGGCCGCGTCCCACTCGGCGTCGTCCATCTGCTCGAAGTACCCGTCACCCGGCCCGATGGTATGGACCAGGCTGTTCAGCCGTCCCCAACGGTCGGCCACCTCGTCGAAGCCGCTGAGGATCGACGCGGCATCGGTCATGTCCACGCTGATCCCGACGGCGTCGGGTGCGCCGGCATCTCGCAACGATTCCACCGCCGCCTCCAGTGCTGCCCTGCCCCGGGCCATCACGGCAACGCTGGCTCCTTCAGCTGCCAGAGCCTGTGCGATCGCCAGCCCCATACCCTTGCTGCCGCCGGTGACGACGACGGTCGATCCCGCCAGGCCCAGGTCCATGCTGCTCCTTACAATCGGTCGCGCGCGGCGATGTCAGTGATAATTTCGGGCTGCACTCCCAGACCGCGCAGGCAGAACCGGAGAGCTCGTCGTCTAACCTCGGTGCGCTCGCGATTGGCTGCGGCCCATTGTCGTTCAGTGCTCGCCCATACCACGCCCTGGATCGACGGTGCTTCGGTCACCGGATCGATGTCGTGGAACACGCCGCTCTTCAGCCCATCGTCTAGCTGCTCGATCAGCGGCTTGAGCATCTCTTCAAAGGCGGGCTGAATCAGCTCGGGAGCAGCGAACATCTGCGACTGGGCCTCCAACGACAAGAGCCGCAGTTCGGATTTGATGTTCTCGTCGAACGCCAGGTCGAGGCGACCGTCGATCCACGCGGCAACCGCCTCCGCCGGATTGCCGGCCTTTGCCATTTTCCTTTGCAGCCTTCGCTTCTCGGCGCGGGCTATCTCGAGAAACACCGCGGCGACTAGCTGGTCCTTCGATTCGAAATGCCGGTAGAACGCACGGGTGCTCAGCTCGGCACGATCGAGGACGGCGGCGACGCTGAGTCCCCGAACTCCTTGTTCGCGCAGGGCTTCTGAGGCGGCGACGACGATGGTGCGGCGCACGTCGGGGTGTGGAGCGAGCTTGCTTCGTCGCCGCGTACGTGGGGCGGTCATCCGGTCGCGTCGTAGGTCCGTAGATAGTCGGCGAACTGTTCGCGGACGCCCTCAGGAGTCAGCCCGTAGTCGGACAACTCGTAGTCGTGTGCGCCACGCGAGCCGGGCTTGTGTTCGTGGGCCCACTGCTCCACGGCCCGTTCGCTATCGTCGGAGAACGTCAAGTCCAACGATTTGTAGCCGGCCCGCAATGTGCCCACCGGATCGTGCTGCAAGTCGGCGAACGCGACATCGGCGAACCGGCTGTCACCTAAGCGTTGGCGGAAGTCCATCGCGCGGCGAACGGCTTCCGCC
>NZ_DASXHW010000130.1:0-2043 GCF_036488105.1 Mycobacterium sp.
CTTGCCGCGCTGGGCTTTCCAGCTGAACCGATCAGAGTCGACGACGACGGGCCGCTGACCGCCGATGTTGCCCGCGCGCTGAGCCGCGGGGTGCGCGCGATCGTGGTGACAACGCGCGCCCAGAATCCGACCGGTGCCGCCGTCTCCGCCGCACGGGCAAAGGAGTTGCGCGCGTTGCTCGTTGACCACGACGACGTGTTGCTCGTCGAAGACGATCATTGCGCAGGCATCGCCGGCGTACCGCTGCACACCCTGGCCGGAACCACCCGGCACTGGGCGTTCGTGCGGTCGGCGGCCAAGGCATATGGGCCCGACCTGCGACTCGCACTGCTGGCCGGCGATCGACGCACTGTTGAGCGCGTACACGGGCGGCTGCGGTTGGGACCGGGCTGGATCAGCCACCTGCTGCAAGACGTCGCGGTCGACTTGTGGCGCGACAAGGCCGCCACCCGCAGAGTGCACGAGGCCGAAACCGCCTACACCCGCAACCGCGAGCTGCTGCACGCGGCGCTGGCCGATCGCGGTGTGGCATCTCGCGGCCGCTCCGGCCTCAACGTCTGGATTCCGGTGCCGGACGAAACGGTGGCGATCACCCGGTTATTGAGCGCGGGCTGGGCCGCGGCGCCGGGAACTCGATTCCGGATCGCCACTCCGCCGGGGATACGGATCACCATCTCGAGCATCGACGTCGACGACGTCGCCGCGCTGGCCGACGCGCTCGCCGAGGCGGTCCATGCGATCGGCCGCGCCAGCATATAGGGGTGCCCGGCTGCTGTGACGGCCAGCCAATCCGATAATCAGAAGACAACTTCACCCGAAGGACGCGGATATGCGAATCAGACTTCGACAGGTGGCCTTGGTGGCTGCCGATCTGGCGTCGGCGGAGGCCAGCATCATCGATGAGCTTGGCGTAGAGCTGTGCTACCGAGACCCCGACGTCGGAGTGTTCGGTCTTCAGAACGCGCTCTTTCCGATCGGAGACAAGCTGCTCGAGGTGGTGTCGCCGGTCCAGGAAGGCACAACCGCGGGCCGCCAGCTGGACAAACGCAATGGCGACGGCGGGTACATGGTAATTCTCCAGGTTGACGATCTCGATGCGATGAGGTTGCGTATTGAAGCCAACGGCGTGCGAATTGTCTTCACCGCGGCTCGGCCGGATATCACCGGCATCCACCTGCACCCGAAAGACGTCGGCGCTGCGATTCTCTCCGTCGACCAAAGCGACCAATGGGATGACTGGCCGTGGGCCGGACCCAATTGGCGTGATCACATCACGAACCGGGTCACCGACTTGGTTGGCGTGGCAATGCAATCGGAGCATCCCGCTAGTACGGCCAACCGGTGGGCGGCGCTGCTTGGGCGTGAGGCCGCCGAAATCGGCGGCGAATACCACGTACCCCTCGACGAAGGTGTGCTGCGCTTCGTCTCACCCGGTGACGACCGGGGTGATGGGGTGTGCGCGGTGGATATGCGTGCGACGGACGGACTGATTCGTAGTACGACGCTGTGCGGGGTGCAGTTCAACCTCCTTGCATGAACGGGCAGCGCGCCCTTCACCGCCCGGCGACTCGTTGTTGGTCGAAGAAGATTTGCGATTGCGAAGTTATCCGCAGTTGCGGTTTGATCCACAGGTTGGGCTTTGCGCCATCTGCTGAGGCCAGGATTGTCGGGCTGATTCGTAGGTTCGAAATATGGGTCCAGCGATCAGCGCCGACGAGGCACGAGAACGGATCACTTCCGCTCTCGATGCGATCGACGCCGCCCACGACGTGATGCGCGATACGCCGTCGGATCTGGTGGGCAACAGGTTTCGCGTTGACGCCGCAGCGCGATTGGAAACCCAGGAGCGCGCCAACCGCGGCCTGATGTACCGCATTTTCGCCGAGATCGCCGACCCCCCGGATGAGGCCGGGTCGATAGCGCAGATGCGATCGGTGTTGTGGAAGCGACTGCGTATCACGCCCAACGAAATCAGCCGACGGTGCAAGCTCGCGGTTCGGATCCGCCCGCGCCGTTCGCTGACCGGCCCGCCGCTTCCGCCGG
>NZ_DASXHW010000163.1:0-6508 GCF_036488105.1 Mycobacterium sp.
ACCGTGATTCGGGCAGCACGCGAAGTGCAGTTTGTCGGCGTCGGTGCAGCCGCCGTGTAACCAATCGGGTGAATGGTGCACCTCGCAGTAATAGCCCGATACCAGGCAGTTGGGTCGGGTGCAGCCGCGGTCGCGGGCATAACAGATCAATCGCTGGTCGGCGGTGGCGACGCGTTTCTGGCGGCCCAGGTACAGCGGCCGTTCGGTGTGGTCGTCGAACACGGCGAGGTAGTGAATTGCGCTCGCGGCCATGCGGATCAGATCCCGCATCGGCAGCCTCGAGCCACCTCCGGTTCTCGCGGGGGGCGGCATCGGGACCGATGCGTCCACCGCTGCGCGGGCTGCTTGATCGAGTTCGGCCAGGGTCGTGGTGACGACCACGGTGACCGGATGGCCGCGGTGTACACCAAGGCCGCCGGATGCGATGGCGGTTTCCAGGCCGAGCTTCAACGCATCGTGGCTGCGTTGGGCCGGGCTGCGGCCGTCGCGTGCCTGGGGGTCGTCGTCGGGTTGGTGACGGCCCGGCCGCACTGCTGCCTCGATGGCTTCGAAGTACGCGCGGGCCTCCGGGTCGAGCAATCCGGACAGCCGCGACATGCCGTCGGGTCCTTGCTGGCCGAGGTGCAGCCCGCGGCGACGGGCTCGGTCCTCATCGCTGAACAGGCCGTCAGGATTGAGGTAGTCGGCGATGCGCTGTCCCAACTTCGCGACGATTCCCGCATCGACTTTGGTCGCGTGCTCGACCAGGGTGCGCTCTGCGGCGGTCGTGTCGGTAGGGGAGACACAGCCGGGCAGCAGGTCGACGGCTCGGCATACCGCGCGGATATGGTCGTCGCCGATCACGCCGGCCTCAACGGCTTGCGCCAACGTCGGCAACTCCGGCGGAAGCGGCGGGCCGGTCAGCGAACGGCGCGGGCGGATCCGAACCGCGAGCTTGCACCGTCGGCTGATTTCGTTGGGCGTGATACGCAGTCGCTTCCACAACATCGATCGCATCTGCGCTATCGACCCGGCCTCATCCGGGGGGTCGGCGATCTCGGCGAAAATGCGGTACATCAGGCCGCGGTTGGCGCGCTCCTGGGTCTCCAATCGCGCTGCGGCATCAACGCAAAACCTGTTGCCCACCAGATCCGACGGCGTATCGCGCATCACGTCGTGGGCGGCGTCGATCGCATCGAGAGCGGAAGTGATCCGTTCTCGTGCCTCGTCGGCGCTGATCGCTGGACCCATACCTCGAAGCTACGAATCAGCCCGACAATCCTGGCCTCAGCAGATGGCGCAAAGCCCAACCTGTGGATCAAACCGCAACTGCGGATAACCCGGCATCAGCAAGCTTTCGGGTCGAGACACCGGCACCCGTGCCGACCGGGCAGGATGGAGCACGTGAATACCTGGGCCGCCCCGTACGCCTCGCGGCCGGTACACGCGACGGTGACCGTGCCCGGCTCGAAATCCCAGACCAACCGGGCATTGGTGCTCGCGTCGCTGGCCGCCGCCACCGGCGGCACCTCAACCATCAGCGGCGCGCTGCGCAGCCGCGACACCGACCTGATGATCGGTGCACTCGAAGCGCTGGGCCTGCGGGTCGACGGACCGGCCGACGAGCTCGCGGTCAGCGGAACGATCGCCCCGCCGCCCGAGACCCGCATCGACTGCGGCCTGGCCGGCACGGTGTTGCGTTTCGTCCCGCCGCTGGCGGCGCTGGGCCTGGCCGCCATCACGTTCGACGGCGACGAGCAGGCCCGGGTCCGCCCGATCGCGCCGTTGTTGAAGGCGCTGCGCGCTCTGGGCGTCGACGTTGACGGCGACGGCCTGCCGTTCGGAGTGCGCGGCGCCGGATCGGTCGCCGGCGGGGCGGTGGAGATCGACGCCTCGGCGTCGTCGCAGTTCGTCTCCGGACTGCTGCTGGCCGGAGCATCGTTCACCGATGGCCTGACCGTGCAGCACGTCGGTGAGGCGCTGCCGTCGGCGCCGCACATCGCGATGACGGTCGCCATGCTTCGCCAAGCCGGCGTCGAGGTCGACGACACGACTCCGAACCGCTGGCACGTTCGACCGGGCCCGGTCGCGGCGCGGCACTGGCACATCGAGCCTGACCTGTCGAATGCCGTCCCGTTCATCGCCGCGGCCGTGGTCAGCGCGGGCGCAATTCGCATCACCGGTTGGCCGGCGGTCAGCATCCAACCCGCCGACACCATCCTGAGCATCCTGCGGCAATTGAATTGCGTTGTGAAACAGGATGATTCGTTCCTGGAAGTGCGAGGGCCGCAGTCCTATCCTGGTTTTGACGTCAACCTGCGCGACGTCGGCGAGCTCACCCCGTCGGTGGCGGTGCTCGCAGCGCTGGCCGCCCCGGGTTCCGTTTCACGGCTGTCCGGCATCGCCCACCTGCGCGGCCACGAGACCGACCGGCTCGCCGCGTTGAGCACCGAGATCAACCGGCTGGGCGGTGACTGCCGCGAAACCGCCGACGGGCTGGAGATCACCGCGACGCAGCTGCGGCCGGACACCTGGCAGTCCTATGCCGACCACCGGATGGCCACGGCCGGCGCGATCGTCGGCCTGCGGGTCGCCGGCGTAGATGTGGACGACATCGAGACCACCGCAAAGACGCTGCCGAATTTCCCTCGAATGTGGGCAGACATGCTCGAGCAGGAGTCCAGCGGTTGAGGCCCGGCGACTACGACGAGTCCGACGTCAAGATCCGCTCGGGGAAAGGTTCCCGCCCGCGGACCAAGACCCGCCCGGAGCACCTCGACGCGAAATCAGCCATGGTGGTCAGCGTCGACCGCGGCCGGTGGGGATGTGTGCTCGATGGTGATGCTCCCGATCGACGGGTCACCGCGATGCGGGCGCGCGAGCTGGGCCGCACACCGATCGTCGTCGGCGATCACGTCGACGTGGTCGGTGATCTGTCCGGTCGACCGGATACGTTGGCCCGCATCGTCCGTCGCGGTGAGCGGCGAACGGTGTTGCGGCGCACCGCCGACGACACCGATCCCACCGAGCGGGTGGTCGTCGCCAACGCCGATCAGCTGCTGATCGTGGTGGCGCTGGCCGACCCGCCGCCGCGTACCGGGCTGGTCGATCGCACGTTGATCGCCGCCTACACCGGCGGGCTCACCCCGATCCTGTGTCTGACCAAGACCGATCTCGCCCCCGCCGCGCCCTTCGCCGAGCAATACGCCGACCTGGATCTCGAGGTGATCGTCGCCGGCCGCGACGATCCACTGGCCGCCGTGGCGCACCTGCTGGCCGGCAAAATCACAGTGCTACTGGGTCATTCCGGAGTGGGCAAGTCGACATTGGTGAATCGCCTTGTGCCCGAAGCGCATCGAGCTGTGGGCGAGGTGACCGATATCGGCCGGGGCAGGCATACCTCGACGCAATCGGTAGCGCTGCCGTTCGATCACGATGGCTGGGTGATCGACACGCCCGGCATCCGCTCGTTCGGGCTGGCCCACATCAAACCCGATGACGTGGTGGTGGCTTTCTCCGACCTGGCCGAAGCGATCGAAGACTGCCCGCGCGGCTGTGGGCACATGGGCCCACCCGCCGATCCCGAATGCGCGCTGGACACCCTGACGGGCCCGGCCGCCCGTCGCGTCGCCGCAGCGCGCCGACTGCTTGTGGCGATGCGCGAGGGCTGAGCCTCAGCCCTCGGCCTGCGACCGCACCCACTCCAGGTTGGCCTGCATGTTCTTCTGCCATTCGACCAGCCGGTTGGAAACGATCCTGGCCTCCTTGTCCGGCATCGCCACGATCGCCGGTGTCAGCCCGGACGGTCCCGGGCCCATCCGGCCCCACTGCCGGACCAGGACGCCATCGCGGGTCGGCTCAACCTCGAACCCCCACGTCGCACTGGTCCCTTCGGGTCCGACCACGTTGTACACCCAACGGCGTTGGTCCTCGACTTCGACGACCTCGCACACCGTCGACCATTCCCCGAATGCCTCGTGCTTGCTGCGGCCGTAAAACCGCGCGCCGACTTCAACGGCGGTGGCGCCATCGAGCCAATCGACGCCTTGCAGTTCCGTTGAGCAGTGCACCGGCAGGCTGATGTCGGTCACGAGCGCCCAGGCCGTGGGGACATCACATCGAACCCGTTGAGTCGCTTCGACTGTGGGTAGGTCGCGATAGCGCATGGTTCGCCCTTCTCCGTGCCCGCCGGCCTCGATGTCGGCCTCTGTAGCATGCCAGCCATGAAGGTCGGCGCGATGATCGAACCCCGGTTACCTGGCGCCAGCGAGTTCGCGATAGCCGCCGAGCGGATCGGCGTCGACTCGCTGTGGATCCCTGAGATCTGGGGCTACGACGCGCTGACCGGCCTGGCCTACCTGGCCGCCAAAACGTCGTCGGTGCGGCTGGGAACGTTTGTCGTGCAACTGGGTTCGCGCAGCCCCGCGCTGCTGGCGACGTCGGCCCTGAGCTTGCAGGAGCTGTCGGCGGGGCGATTCATCTTGGGGATCGGCACGTCGGGCCCACGCGTCATGGAGGGCTGGCACGGCGTCCGCTTTCGCAAGCCGGTGCAGACCACCCGCGAGACCATCGAGATCGTCCGCACGGTGAGCCGCGGCGATCGGCTGGAGCACGCCGGCGAGGTCTACCCGTTGCCGTTGCCGGACAGTCGCGGCACCGCGCTGCGGCCACTGGTACGGCCCGCCCACGTCCCGGTCTACGTGGCGTCGATGGGTCCGCAGAACTTGCGGCTGACCGGCGAAGCGGCCGACGGCTGGCTGGGCAACGCGTTCATTCCCGAAGCCGCCGAGGTGTTCCTGGGTCCGCTGCGGGCGGGCGCGCAGCTCGCTGGCCGCACCCTTGATCAGCTGGACCTGGTCGCGCCCGTCGCCGTCGAGTTCCACGACGACCAGGCCTCCACCGACGCGGCCGCACGCCGCCACGCCGACGGGTACGCGTTCACCATCGGCGCGATGGGCGTGGGCGGGAAGAACTTCTACAACGATGCTTTCACCCGACTGGGTTACGGCGAGGAAGTCGGCACGGTCGCCGAATTATGGCAGGCCGGCAAGCACGACGAGGCCCGCAGCTCCGTACCGTTGGACCTGGGTCGGCTGACGAATCTGCTTGGCACAGAAGACATTATCGCCGAACGGGTGAGCCACTACCGGGCTGCTGGCATCACCACGCTGCTGGCGAAACTCGAGGGTGACCACGAGGAGCAATTGGCGACGTTGCAGCGGCTGGTTGCCATCGCCGAAGCAGCATGAGCAGGCAGCGTTACCAGCGCATCATGGGCAAGGGACGCAGCGGATGGCGTACCGCGTACCCGGTCAAGCCCTTGGCGAGGAATACGTGGAATCCGCTGTACGGCAACTGCGCGACCGCGGCCCGGACGGCCGACCGCCCGATTCGGTTGTGCAGCAAGCCATGGCTGACGTCGACGAGGTCAGCTTTGCGGAACGTCTCGGTGACGTGGTCGTCGACTGGGCGAAGCCGGTGGTGTTCGGTGATCAACGCGCGTAGGTGATCGATGTCGGCGATGCCGAACTCGTCGGCATACGCCGCCGCGAGGCCGGCCGACGGCGTCAGGTAGTCAAAGCTGCCGGCGGTCCAGATGCCCAGATCGTGCGTCGCCCAGGCCAGTGCTGCGACGTCGGGGATCGAAAAGCCAAGCAGCAGCTGGTGATAGGTGATGCAGCGGTATACGTGGTTGCGGTAAGCAGACAGATCATCGCCTAATGCATCGCGATGCCGATCCAGCACGGCATCGACAATCGGATGCGCTGTGACGACCTCCACCGCGCCAAGCTTAGGCGGCCAGGTCGTCCCGTCCGGCCGATTGCCCGTCCCCGCCGTTGCCCTTGGCCCGCTTGTCGCGGCGCCACGCCCGCACGGTGGCGATGGCGGTCTTCAGACCGCGGCGACGTCCGGTCGCCGGATCGGCGCCGGCGAAACCCGGCTCCAGCGCGGCGAACATCGACTCGCTGCGGGTTTCCGGCG
This sequence comes from Mycobacterium sp., assembly GCF_036488105.1. Lineage (GTDB taxonomy): Bacteria > Actinomycetota > Actinomycetes > Mycobacteriales > Mycobacteriaceae > Mycobacterium. Next base: position 5,962 of record NZ_DASXHW010000163.1, read on the forward strand.
CATTGTCGGCGGTAGCGCGCAGGTACTTGTCCGGCAGTGACAGCTTGGCGATGGTCCGCCAGGTCTTGCCGTACTGCACCAGGAAAGGCCCTGTGGTGTAAGGCAAGTCGTACTTGTCGCAGAGTTCGCGCACCCGAACGGAGATCTCGGCATACCGGTTGCTCGGCAGATCCGGGAATAGGTGATGTTCGATCTGGTGGCACAGGTTGCCGCTCATGAACCGCATCGCCGGGCCGGCGTTGAAGTTGGCACTACCCAGCATCTGTCGCAGATACCACTGCCCCTTCGACTCGCCCACCATGTCGGTCTTGGTGAATTTCTCAGCGCCGTCGGGGAAATGGCCGCAGAAGATGACCGCGTTGGCCCACACGTTGCGGATCACATTGGCTATCGCATTCGCCTTCAGCGTCGACGTGTAGCTCGCGCCGGGCGACAGCGACGTCAGCGCGGGGAACGCGACGTAGTCTTTGAACACCTGGCGACCGGCCTTGACGAAGAACTCGTCGGTCCGCTGCACGGCTTCGTCGTTGCTCATCCGCTTCTTGAC